>JBEBDN010000133.1:0-4181 GCA_041156945.1 Verrucomicrobiota bacterium
CCGAAGCCCTCGCCGCCGGCGCCGATTACGCCGGCCTCGCCGACCTGATCGCCAAGGTCAACGGCGGCTTCCTCGACTTCGACGTCGCCATCTCCACCGTCTCCGCGATGAAGGACGTCCGCCAGGTCGCCCGCGTCCTCGGTCCGAAGGGCCTCATGCCCAACCCGAAGTCCGGCACCGTCTCCGACGACATCCCGAAGACCATCAAGGAAGTGAAGGCCGGCCGCGTCGAGTTCAAGATGGATAAGACGGGCAACATCGTGATCGTCATCGGCAAGAAGTCCTTCACCGCCCTGCAGCTCACCGAGAACGCCCAGGCCGCCCTGGCCGCGCTCGTGAAGGCCCAGCCCGCCGGCTTCGCCGGTGGCCGCTTCATCAAGTCCATCACCGTGAGCGCCAGCATGAGCCCCGGCGTCGCCGTGGACCTCAAGCCCTACTCGGCCGCCGCCGCGACCGCCTAACCCCGTAACCCCGAGCACACCCGAACATGCGCGCCGAAAAACAATTCCTCGTCGACGAAGTGGCCGCCCAGCTGGCCTCGTCCAACTACCTGCTCCTCGCCAACTTCACGGGCGTCACCGTGGAGAACGCGACCAAGGTCCGCGAACAGCTCCGCGCCCACGGCGCCGAGTACCACGTGGTCAAGAACAGCATCCTCAACATCGCCGTCAAGGACGCCAAGCTCCCCGAACTCCCGCGCGAGGCCCTCAGCGGCCACACCGCCCTCGTCACCGGCGGCAACAACCCGACCGGCGTGGCCAAGGTCCTCGTGACCTTCTTCAAGGACTTCTCCAAGCTGGAGGTCAAGGGCGGCATCCTCGACGCCAAGCTCCTGACCAAGGCCGAGGTCGAGTCCCTCTCCAAGCTGCCGTCCCTCGACGGCATCCGCGCCCAGCTGCTCTCGCTGCTGTCCACCCCGGCCTCGTCGTTCGTCCGCGTCCTCGACGCGAAGCGCCAGGCCGCCGAGAAGGCCGCCTGAACCCCTTTCCCCGCGGAGGTCCGGCCATGTGGCCGGGTCCGAGCGGGGGGAAACCCAACAACCCAAAACAACCCAAATCCAAAGAACCCCGGTTAGGGGCCTCGCGCCCTCAAATGTCCTCCCCGGGACGCTAACCATTCAAGGAAACCCAACACCATGAGCAACATCACCAAGGAACAAGTCGTCGAGTGGCTGAGCGCCCAGAGCGTTCTCGATATCGCCAATCTCGTCAAGGACCTCGAAGCCAAGTGGGGCGTCTCCGCCGCCGCTCCGGTCGCGGTCGTCGCCGCCGGCGCCGGTGCCGCCGCCGCCGCTCCCGCCGAGGAGAAGACCACCTTCGACGTCATCCTGAAGGCCAAGGGCGCCACGCCCATCAACGTCATTAAGGAAGTCCGCACGATCACCGGCCTCGGCCTCAAGGAAGCCAAGGACCTGGTCGACGGCGCCCCGAAGCCGGTCAAGGAAGGCGTGTCCAAGGACGAAGCCAAGGACATCGAGGCCAAGCTCAAGGCCGCCGGCGCCGAGGTCGAGGTCAAGTAACCTCGTTTCCGCCGCCACGAAGCGGGGAGGGGAGAGCCCTCCCGGGTTCCACCCCCTCCCCGCCTCTTCTTTCCCCCGGCCGCCCGGTCCGACCCCACCAGGCAACACAGTCCGCCCACCGCACCACACCGACCTTCCTCGCCCACTTCACCCGCCATGTCCAACGAGCGCAAAAACTTCGGTAAACTCCGCGAAGTCATCCCTCCGCCGAACCTGATCGAGAACCAGATCTTCTCGTTCAACGAGTTCCTCCAGATCGGCCAGGACGCCGCCGCCCGCCAGAACGTGGGCCTCGACGCGGTGTTCCGCGAGGCCTTCCCCGTGGAGAGCAACAACGGCACCTTCCGCCTCGAGTACCTCGAGTACAGCCTGGTGATGCCGAAGTCGACGGAGCTCGAGTGCATCCGCGAGGGCACCACCTACGCCATCTCCGTGATGCTGAAGCTGCGTCTCCGCGAGAAGCAGGCCTTCAAGGACGAGGAGATCCTCATGGGCGAAGTCCCGATGATCACCGACCGCGGTTCCTTCATCGTCAACGGCGCCGAGCGCGTCGTCGTCTCCCAGCTGCACCGCAGCCCGGGCATCTGCTTCGAGGAGTCGGCCCACACCAGCGGCAAGGTGCTGCACGCCTTCCGCATCATCCCCGACCGCGGTACCTGGATCGAGATCCAGTTCGACCAGAACGACCTGCTCTGGGTCTACCTCGACCGTCGCCGTCGCCGCCGCAAGTTCCTCGTCACCACCTTGCTCCGCGCCTTCGGCTACAAGGACGACAAGGACATCCTCTCGCTCTTCTACGCCCACCGCGAGATGACCGCCAAGGCGGCCCTCGAACTCGACCCCGAGGCCCTCTCCCAGCTGGTCTACGCCGACCCCATCGTCGACGTCGAGACCGGCAAGGTCGTCGCCAAGCAGTACGACAAGCTTTCCCGCGAGACCCTCAAGGAGATCCACAAGCAGCTGCCCAAGCAGAAGTTCGGCGTCTTCGACACCTCCTTCGACGACGGCGCGATCATCCTCTCCCTCCGCAAGGACATCGGCGCGGTGCGCAACGAGGAGGAAGCCCTCAAGGAGATCTTCCGCAAGCTCCGCCCCGGCGAACCCGTCAACGTCAAGGGCGCCCGCGCCCACATGCAGCGCCTCTTCCAGGACCCCCTGCGCTACGACCTCGGCCGCGTCGGCCGCTACAAGCTCAACCAGAAGCTCGGCTTGGACGTCTCCCTCGACACCCGCACCATCACCCCCGAGGACATCGTCGAGGCCACCAAGCTCCTCTGCAAGCTGCGCGCCGGCGACGGCGCCATCGACGACATCGACCACCTCGGCTCGCGCCGCGTGCGCAACGTCGGCGAGCTCCTCGCCAACCAGTGCCGCGCCGGCCTCAAGAACGTCGTCAAGACCGTCAAGGCCCGCATCAACGAGTACGACCAGAGCGTCGACTCGATCACCCCGCAGAAGCTCGTCAACCCGAAGCCCTTCGGCAATTCCATCCGCGAGTTCTTCGCCCGCAGCCAGCTGTCCCAGCTGATGGACCAGATCAACCCGCTCGCCGAGCTGACGCACAAGCGCCGCCTCTCCGCGCTCGGGCCCGGCGGCCTCAACCGCGACCGCGCCGGCTTCGAGGTGCGCGACGTCCATCCTTCCCACTACGGCCGCATCTGCCCGATCGAGACCCCCGAAGGTCCGAACATCGGCCTGATCAACTCCCTCTCCACCTACTCCCGCATCAACGAGTTCGGCTTCATCGAGGCCCCGTACCGCAAGGTCGTGCGCGGCAAGGTCTCGAGCCAGGTCGAGTTCATGACGGCCGACCAGGAGGAGAAGTTCAAGGTCGCCCAGGCCAATTCCGAGCTCGACGAGGGCTCCCGCCTCAAGGGCAAGGTCACCGTCCGCTTCCGCGACGACATCCTCGAGGTCGACCCCGAGGACGTCGACTACATGGACGTCTCCCCGCAGCAGGTCGTCTCCGTGGCCGCCGCGCTCATCCCCTTCCTGGAGCATGACGACGCGAACCGCGCGCTCATGGGTTCCAACATGCAGCGCCAGGGCGTGCCCCTGGTCATCACCGAGGCGCCCTACGTGGGCACCGGCCTCGAGCGCCGCGTGGCCATCGACTCGAAGACGGTCGTCGTCGCCGAAGGTCCGGGCGTCGTCGCCGCGGCCGACTCGCGCCGCATCGTCATCACCAAGGACGGCGAGGTCCCGCCCTCCCAGCTCGAGAACAAGAAGTTCAAGTCCGAGCCGTCCAAGGGCATCTACGTCTACGACCTCCGCAAGTTCCTCAAGACCAACTCCTCGACCTGCTTCAACCAGCGTCCGCTGGTCCGCCGCGGCGACAAGGTGAAGGCCGGCGACGTCATCGCCGACGGCGCCGCGACCGACAAGGGCGAGCTCGCGCTCGGCCGCAACGTCCTGGTCGGCTTCATGCCCTGGAACGGCTACAACTTCGAGGACGCGATCCTCCTCTCCGAGCGCATGCTCAAGGACGACGTCTTCACGTCCGTCCACATCGAGGAGTTCGAGGTCACCGCCCGCGACACCAAGCTCGGGCCCGAGCAGATCACCCGCGACATCCCGAACCTCGGCGAGGAAGCCCTGCGCAACCTCAACCGCGACGGCGTCATCCGCATCGGCGCCGAGGTGAAGCCCGACGACATCCTCG
>JBEBDN010000134.1:0-34107 GCA_041156945.1 Verrucomicrobiota bacterium
TCGGGGAAGTCGGCGCCGAACGCCGCGCGGGCGCGGGCGACCGTCGTGCCCTTCGCCGTGTCCAGCACGAGCGCCGTCGCGCTCTGCGTGGACAGGTCCAGACCCAGGACGATCGCCATGGCCTCAGCGGATGTACTCGTTGATCAGGTTCTCGAGCAGCTCCTGGCGGCCGGACGCGAGCGTCGGGGCCGGGATGCCCTGCGCGTAGGCGTCGAGCTGGGCGAGGGTGATCTTGCCGGCCTCGATCTTCTTGCCGACGCCCTTGTCCCAGGAGGCGTAGCGGTTGGCGACGAACTTGTCCATCTTGCCGTCCTTGACGATCGCGTGGGCGATCTTGAGGCCGCGGGCGAAGGCGTCCATGCCGCCGATGTGGGCGTGGAAGAGGTCGACCGGCTCGTGGGATTCGCGGCGGCGCTTGGCGTCGAAGTTGAGGCCGCCGGTGGTGAAGCCGCCCATCTTGAGGACGCGCAGCATGATGTTGGTCGTGAGGTATAGGTCGGTCGGGAACTGGTCGGTGTCCCAGCCGAGCAGCGTGTCGCCGCGGTTGGCGTCGATCGAGCCGAGCGCGTCGGCGCCGATGGCCACCTCGAGCTCGTGCTCCATGGTGTGGCCCGCGAGCGTCGCGTGGTTGGTCTCGATGTTAAGCTTGAAGTGCTTGAGCAGGCCGTACTCGCGGAGGAAGTTGAGGCAGGCCGCGGAGTCGGAGTCGTACTGGTGGGTCGAGGGTTCGCGGGGCTTCGGCTCGATGTAGAACTGGCCCTTGAAGCCGATCTTCCGCGCGTGGTCGACGGCGAGGTGCAGGAGCGCGGCGAGGTGGTCGAGCTCGCGCTTCATGTCGGTGTTCAGCAGAGTGGCGTAGCCTTCGCGGCCGCCCCAGAAGACGTAGCCTTCGCCGCCGAGGGCCTTCGTGGCCTCGAGCGCGTGGCGGACCTGGCTGGCGCCGTAGGCGAAGACGTCGGCGTTGGGCGAGGTGCCCGCGCCCTGCGCGTAGCGCGGGTGGGAGAAGAGGCAGGCGGTGCCCCAGAGGAGCTTCTTGCCCGAGGCCTTCTGGTAGGCCTTCAGTTCCCGGGTGACGCGGGCGAGGTTCGCGTGCGTCTCGGCGAGCGTCCCGCCTTCCGGGGCGATGTCGCGGTCATGGAAGCAGTAGAAGTCGATCTGGGCCTTGTCGAGGAACTCGAAGAAGACCGGCACGCGGCGCAGGGCGTTGTCGAGCGAGTCGGAGCCGTCGTCCCAGGGCATGAGGGCGGTGCCGGCGCCGAACGGATCGGAGAGGCTGTTGCGCATCACGTGCCAGTAGGCCGCGGCGAAGCGCATGTGGTCCTTCATCTTCTTCCCGCCGATCTTCTCGTCCGGGTTGTAGTGCTTGAAGGCGAACGGGTTCTTCGACTTGGGTCCTTCGTACTGAATGACCGGGACGTTGGGGAAGTGCGGCATGGCGTTGGGAATCGGCACCCGACTGTGCCGCTCCGCCCCGCCCTGCCAAGAAAGGAATGGGCGGCCGGGGGCGGCGGCTTGTATTAATGCGACCCGCGGAACTGCGCCTTGCGGACTTCGCCCCGCCGGACCAGCATCGGCCATCATGAAGGTCGTCCACACCATCCCGGAGTTGCGCGCGGCGGTGGCCCACGCCCGGCGAGCCGGCCGGACCATCGGGTTCGTGCCGACGATGGGTTGCCTGCACGAGGGCCACCTCGCCCTCGTCCGTCGGGCGAAGGCGGAAACCGGCTTCGTCGTCGTCTCGATCTTCGTGAACCCCACGCAGTTCGGACCGAACGAGGATTTCGCCAAGTACCCCCGCACGCTGGACGCCGACGTCGCCGGCAGCGCCGGCGCCGGGGCCGACCTGGTCTTCGCGCCCGCGACGGAGGATTTCTACGCGCCGGGCGCGTCGACCTGGGTCGAGGAGACCTTCGTGACCGCGGGCCTGTGCGGGGAGTTCCGTCCGGGGCACTTCCGCGGCGTCACGACGGTGGTCGCCATGCTCTTCAACGCCGTCCAACCCGACGTCGCGGTCTTCGGCCGCAAGGACCTGCAGCAACTCGCCGCCCTGCGCCGCATGGTCCGCGACCTGCTATTCCCGCTCCGGATCGTCGCCCATGAGACGGTCCGCGAAGCCAACGGCGTGGCGATGAGTTCGCGGAACCGCTACCTTTCGCCCGCGGACTTCGCCAAGGCGACGGCCATCCCGGCCGCCCTCGCCGTGGCCCGGGCCTTGGTCGCGGCCGGGGAACGCGACGCCGGCCGGGTCCGGGCCGCGGCCCTCGCCCGCCTCGCGGCGGAACCCGCCCTCCGCCCCCAGTATTGCGAGGTGGTGGACGCGGAGACCTTGCGGCCGGTGGAGCTGGTCACCCCGGGCCGGACGGTCCTGGCGGTGGCGGGCCACCTCGGGTCGACCCGCCTGATCGACAACGCCGACCTCGGTTGAGCCGAAAAAGGCGGCGAGTCCCCTTGCGGGCCCACGGCCGGGGGCCAGACTGGAGGACATGGGACAATTCGCCTACAAGAACGAGGTGCTGGAGCCGCTGCGGCGGACGCTCTCCGAGCAGCTCGTGCTGGACCTGAACCATGTCGCGGACGGCCCGTTGCTCGCGATGGCCAAGAAGATCCCCGGGGGCTACATCCACCGCCGGCCCTTCCTGCGCGACGCCCAGTGGATCTTCAAGAAGCGGCTGGCCAACCTGACGCAGGACGCCGGCGCGATCGCCGCGCACCTCGCCTGGTACCAGGCCCCCCTGAAGGCGGAACGGGCCAAGCTGCTGGAGCATGTCGATGAGCTCGCGGCCGTCGTCGGAGGACCCCGGGCCGCCCTGCTCTGCGTGGTCTGGAACGAACAGGCCGAGCAGAAGGACGCGGCGCTCCCGGCGGAGCTCCCGGCCCGGCTGGCCGCCCTCTCGAAGCCGCAGGACGGCAAACCGGACAACAAGGCCCTGAAGGCGCTGCTCGCCAAGCTGACCGACGGCGCCGGCAAGGAGGAGGGCGGGGAGCCGGCCGACGCGCTCGACTCGGCGGACCGCACGTTGCGCCGGCTGCAGCAGGAGATCGCCCAAGGCAAGGCCGCCCGGGAGAACGAAGGCCGGCAGCTCCGGCGGCAGCACGCCAACGAGCTGGAGGCCAAGGACGCGGAGATCCGCCAGGTGCGCGAGGAGGCCGCGGCGCGGGCCCAGGAGGCCGCCCAGTCCCGGGCGAACCTCGAGAGCCAGCAGCAGGCCCTGCAGGCGCGGCTCGTCCAGGAGGAGGCGGAGGTCGCCCGCCTGCGGGGCGAACTCGAACGCGCCCGGGCGCAGGTCGCCAAGCAGGCCCGGGAAATCGCCGAGGAACTGCTGGCCGAGGAAGTCCGCCCGTGGCTGGCCGACGCGCGCATCCTCAAGTCCGCCTCCGAGGAGGTGGCCAAGCTCCGTCAGCTGACCGCCGAGACGGTGGAGAAGGTCCGCAAGGCGCAGCGCGACGCCGACCCGTTCCTCGCGAAGGAGCACGAGCTGCGGCAGGCGATCCCGCAGATGGAGGAGATGCTCAAGCTGCTGCGGCGCTACCAGCGGACCGGCGGGCAGGTGCTCCCCGAGGTCAGCGCCCTGGAGCAGCGCATCACGGAGCACGTCGAGAAGGTGCGCTACGAGCTGGAGCGCCGCGACCAGCCGTCGGACCCCTTCCTGGAGCGCATCTCCGCCAAGATCAACGTCGCCGACAACCGCGAACTCAAGTCGATCGAGAGCGCGCTGCTGCTCGCCGAGCAGTCGGGGCTGGTCGACTCGCGGCACGCGGACCTCTACCGCCGCGACATCCATCGGCGCCGCTCCTACCTGGCCGACCGCGACTTCCACGTCCGCCGCCAATCCGGCCCCCTCGCCCTGCTGGAGCGGGCCGCGGCCACGGGCGAACGGGCGCGGCTGGCGGTCGACGCGAACAACTTCGCCTGCCTGCGCCAGGACTACCTCGGGCTGCGCCTGCCGGCGAAGCGCAACGCCCAGGGCGAAAGCCGGTTCCTGCTCGACGCCCCCGCGCGCCAGAAGGTCGTGCAGCTGCTCGAGAAGCTCGCCGACGACGCGACCGGGCTCCACCTGTGGGTCTGCTTCGACGGGCAACCGACGCAGCTGAAGGTGGCCAACCCGCGGCTGAAGGTGACCTTCAGCCGCGCGGGCGGCAAGGCCGACCACGACCTGATGGACCTCGTCGCCAAGGACAAGACCGTCGACGCCCCCTGGTTCGTCGTCTCCGACGACATCGAGGTGCGCGACGCCACGGGCCGCGAGGGCGCCTACATCATCTACAACGACGGCCTGGTCCAGCTGCTCGTGAACCGCGGGCTGCGCCCGTGAGGACGGACGAGGCGCCCCGATGGGGCGCCTCGGCGGAACCGCGCGGGCGGCTTACTTGGCGGCGGGCTTCTTGGGCGCGGGCGCCGGGGCGGGCGCCGGGTCGGGGAGGACGCCGGCGAAGGCCTCCGCCTTGAGCCCCTTGTGGAACTGGTTGAAGGAGTACTTGCTCGGCTTCCACTCGACGAGCGGGGTGGCGTCGGCGGCGGCCGGGACGTCGAGCTTGAGGCCCCAGAAGACGCCGTTGATCAGGAGGCGACGGAGCGACTCGTCCTTGAGGTCGCTGGCGGAGGCCATCGTAGTGGTGAGGATGCGGTTGACGGTGCCGGCCTCGTTCTTGAGTTCACGGGTCCAGGCGACGGCCATGGCCGGCTCATTGACGCCCTGCTCCTGCTTGTCGGTCGCGCGCTTCTTGCGGCGCTCGCTGGGCGGGCTCTTGGGGTCCATGTCCTTGAGGACCACGCCACGCAGGAGCACCTGGGCGTCGGCGGGCGGGTAGGCCTCGTAGACGTCGGTGTCGCCGAAGATGCTGGTCACGCCGTTGAGGAGGGGGCTCTTCTCGGCGCCCGGCTCGGCCGCGGTGCGCGTCGCCTCGCCCTTGTGGTTGCCCCAATGGCTCACCCAGGTCTCGCCGAGCACGTTCTTGCCGAAGCCGCCCTTGCTGTTCCAGTTGTAGGCGGCGAAGGGGCTTTCCTTCGGAATGCCGGCGAAGGCGTGGGTGCTGGTGCGCGTGGCCACGATCGGCACGCCGCGCTTCACGGCGGCGTCGAACTTGGCGAGGGCCGCCTCGTTCCACTTGCGGAAACGCAGGCCGAGGACGAGCGCGTCCGCGCCGTCGAGGGCCTCGGGCTTGCCCAGGGAGGCGCCGTTGTTGGGGTTGATGGTCCCGTCCGCGTCGTGCGAGAAGAGGACGACGCAATGGAAACCATGGCGCTCCGCGAGGAGGCGGGCGAGCATGGGCATGGACTCCTCGGAGCGGTACTCCTCGTCGCCGGCCAGCAGGACGACGGTCTTGCCGGCGCCGGGGCCCTTGCCGCCCGGGAAGTCGAGCCAGCCGGGGCCGGAGGTGAAGGTCTCGGCGGCGGCGAGCGACACGGCGCACAACGCGAGGGCCAGGAAGGAACGGAGGCGGTTCATGGGGTGACGGGACCGGGAGCCTAGGTCGCCCCGGTCCGGCTTTCAAGCGCCCTGTTGGACCCGGATCCCGCCGTCTACCGGCGGACGGCCCGGCGCTCGGCGGCGGGCGGGGACGACAGCGGATCCGGCCGCAGGGTCTCGGTGCGGCCGTCGGAGTAGGTGGTGACCCGGTTGCCCAGCGCGTCGATGCGGGTCGTGGCCGAAGTCCCGTCCGAGAAGCGGGTCTCGACGTGCCCGAGCGCATCGACCCGCGAGGTCGCGGTCACCCCGGTGGAGAAACGGGTGGTCGTCGAGCCGAGCAGGTCCGTGCGGCTCTCGGCGGTCACGCCGTTGGAGTAGCGCGTGCTGACGCCGCCGAGCGGATCCACGCGGGAAGACGCGGTGACGCCGTTGTCGTAGCGGACTTCGCGACGGCCGAGGGCATCCACGGCGGTCACGCCCGCGGTGGGCAGGCGGCCGCTCCACGGGTCGCGGTGCGCCGTGGCGACCGCAGGGACCGCGGGCGGAACGTCCTCCGTGGCCGGCGGCGCGGCGCGGACGGCGCGGCCCGACGCGGGCGCCGGACGGACGGCGGCGGGACGCGCCGAAGGAGCGGGCGAGGCGGCGTTGGGCGCGCCCAGGGCGCGGGCCAACAGGACGCAGGCGAGCGCCGCGGCGGCGAGGAGCATGAGGAAGCGTCCCACGGCGGCGAGCATCGCCGGCCGGCGCGGGCCCGCAACCCCGGAAAACGAACGGGGCGGCCTCCCTGAGGAGGCCGCCCCGGCGGGAGCCGATGGCGCGCTTAGGCGATGACCTTGTCGACCACCTTGCCGAAGTTGTCGGTCAGGCGGAAGTCGCGGCCGTTGTAGCGGTAGGTGAGCTTCGTGTGGTCGAAGCCGAGCAGGCGCAGGATGGTGGCGTGCAGGTCGTGGATGTCCACGCCGTCGGACGCGACCTGGGAGCCGATCTCGTCGGTCTCGCCGTAGTGCATGCCGCCCTTGACGCCGCCGCCGGCCATCCAGCAGCAGAAGGCGCGGGCGTGGTGGTCGCGGCCGGAATTCTGGTTCACGCGGCCCGCGGTGGTCGGGGTGCGGCCGAACTCGCCGCCCCAGATGATCAGGGTCTGGTCGAGCAGGCCGCGCTGCTTGAGGTCCGCGATGAGCGCCGCCGCCGGCGTGTCGATCGCGCCGCCGGTGCGGGCGGCCGAGGTGAAGATGTTGGTGTGGTGGTCCCAGCCGCCCGCGTCGACCTGGACGAAGCGGACGCCTCGCTCGACGAGGCGGCGGGCGCAGAGCAGCTTGGCGCCGAGGTCGCTCTTGCCGTAGGCGTCGCGGGTCTTCTGCGACTCCTTGGAGATGTCGAACGCGTCGGTCGCGGCGGTCTGCATGCGGAAGGCGAGCTCGAAGGACTCGATGCGGGCCTCCAGCTGCTCATCCTTCTGCACGGTCTGCATGTGGCGCTCGTTGAGCTGGCGGACGAGGTCGAGCTGCTTGCGCTGGGCCTCCTCGGTGGTGAATTCGCTCTGGAGGTTGGCGATCACCTTGTTCGCCGGGGCGCCCGGGCGGAAGGAGGTCTTCGCGCCCTGGAAGATCGAGGGCAGGAAGGCCGACTGGCGGCCGTCGGCGCCGCCGCCGAGGCTGACGAAGCCCGGGAGGTCCTGGCTCTCGGTGCCGAGGCCGTAGAGGACCCAGGAGCCGAGGCAGGGCTTGGTGAGGATCGCCGAGCCGGTGTGCATCAGCTTGGCGGCCGGGCCGTGGGCCGGCAGGTCGGAGTGCATCGAGCGGATGACGCACATCTCGTCGGCCTGCTCCTGGAGCTTCGGGAAGATCTCGGAGATCTCGAGGCCCGACTTGCCGCACTTCTTGAACTCGAAGGGCGTGGGGAAGATCACGCCGCCCTGGCCGGAGGTGGTCTTCTCGGCGTAGGCCTTCATGCCCGGCTTGTAGTCGAACGTGTCGAGGTGGGAGGGGGCGCCGCCCGCGAAGATGTGGATGACGTGCTTGGCCTTGGCCGGCAGCGGGGCCTTGCGGGGCTTGAGGTCGGCCGAGATCTCGGCGCGGGCCGGGGCGACGAGGTAGTCGGCGACCATGGTGCCGAAGGCGACGGTGCCGAGGCCCATGCCGGTCTGGCGGAGGAACTCGCGGCGCGAATTGGGCGTCGGGAGGCTGTTGGAGCAGTTCTGGATTTCCATGTGTTGGTTTGGTTTGGTTGAAGAGGCGGGGTTAGTTGAGGTAGACGAATTCGTTGGAGCAGACCATGGCCTGCGCGAGCATCTCGAGCGGGGTCACCGGGCGCTTGTCGAGCTTGACGCCCTCGTTGACCAGGCCGTTGCCGGTGACCTTGGTCTTGGGGACCTCGACGGCGACGAGCGGCGCGCTGGGGACGAGCGGCTTGTTCATGAGCTCGCGGGCCGTCGGCTTGGGGGCCTTGGCGACGGGGGCGGGCTTGGCCTTGGCGACGGGCTCGTCGATGTAGCCGGCGACCTTGCGGACGAACTCGCGGCCGAACTTGAGCTCGGCGGCGGTCGGCGAGCGCTGGTACATGATCTTGTAGAGCTGGGCGATGCGGGCGTCGTCGGAGGAGGCGCCGACGACCTCGGGGCGGGCCGCGACGGCGCGGGCGACGACGATGGACAGCTCGTTGTTCATGAAGAACAGCGCCTGCTGGGGCACGATGGTCGAGCCGCGCTTGGAGTTGGCCATGTCGGGGTCCGCGAAGTCGAACTGGGACTGCAGGTCGCTCAGGCGTTCGCGGTCGATGTAGCCGTAGATGCTGCGGCGGTAGCTGATCGGGTCCTCGGTGATGTTCACCGGGCGGCCGCCGAGGGTCGTGTCCATCTTGCCCGTCAGCATGAGCATGGAGTCGCGGATCGACTCGAAGTCCAGGCGGCGGAGGTTGGCGTGCCAGAGGTACTTGTTGGCGGCGTCGACCTTCAGCGGGTCGACGGCGCCCTTCTGGGCGACCAGCGCGTTGACCTGGGGATTGGCCGACTGGCGGTAGGTCGCCGACATCAGGATGCGCTTGTGCAGCTTCTTCAAGGACCAGCCGTCGTCCATGAAGCGCATGGCGAGCCAATCGAGGAGCTCGGGGTGCGTGGGCTTCTCGGCCATGTTGCCGAAGTCGTCGGGGGACGAGACGATGCCGGCGCCGAAGTGGTGGAGCCAGACGCGGTTGACGAGCACGCGGGGCGTCAGGGGGTTGGTGCGGTTGGCGATGGCCAGGGCCAGTTCGCGGCGGCCGCTGCCCTCGTAGAACGGCTGGCGGTCGGGGCCGGCGAGGATCTCGAGGAACTGGCGCGGGGCGACGGGACCCTTCTTGTTCCGGTCGCCGCGCAGGTAGACGTTGGTGTCGCGCGGACGCTCGGCGTCGGCGACGGTCATCGCGGTGCCGGGGCCGCCCGGGTGCGTCAGGTCGAGGGCGTTGATGGCGTCGAACCTGAAGAAGCGGGTCGGGATGTTGCCGTTCTGGAAGACCGGGGCGGACTGCCAGGGCTCGCAGAAGGCGCGGGTCGACACGAGCACGGTCATCTGGGTGGTCGTCGCGATGTCCTCGTAGTTCGGGGTCGGGAACGGGTAGGCGGCCAGCTGGGCGATCGCCTTGTCGTCCTGCTCGGCGCGCTTGCCGGGGGTGCCGCGCATCTGGAGGTGCGCCATGACGCGGTCGTGGTTCTTCGCGAACACCGCGTCGTAGGCGAAGGCGACGTCCTCGAGGGACTTCGGCTTGAGGTTGCGGAGGGCCTCGGCGATCAGGGGATTCACCGCGAGCTTCTTGTCGGCCAGGGCGGCGGCGAGGACGGCGGGGGCCTTCTCGGCGAACTGGGCCTCGGGGATCGCGCGGACGCGGGCGAGGGGACCGGTGATGGGCGAGTCGGAGCGGATCACCATCGCGCCGTCCACCTCGCGGTCGACGACGTACTTGTCCTTGTACTTCTGCTGCATGTCGTACCCCTTCTCGGAGCGGACGCCGCCGGCGAGGGCGACCATGGCGCGGGCGCCGTAGCCCTTGTGCAGGAGGGTGATCTGGCCGCCGATGTACCTGTAGTAGCCGCGGACGTTCTCGTCCATGAGCTGGCGGAGCTGCTTCTCGTAGTCGGCGCGGACCGCGGCCGGGGCGGTGCGGGCCCCGCGGATGACGGGGTCGACGAGCGGGTCGATGGTCGAGGCGAAGATGCCGTGCAGCGAGTAGTAGTCGGCCGCGGGGATCGGGTCGAACTTGTGGTCGTGGCAGCGGGCGCAGGCGACGGTCAGGCCGAGGAAGCCCTTGGTCGTCGTGTCGATGCGCTCGTCGATCGTGTCGTCGTTGTTGTCGAAGCGCTTGCCGACGGTGATGAAGCCGAGGGCGGCGAGGCGGGGGTCGTCCTTGGCCAGGTCGGGGAGGCGGTCGGCGGCGAGCTGCTCGATGATGAACTGGTCGTAGGGCTTGTCGGCGTTGAGCGCGTCGATCACGTAGTCGCGGTAGGTCCAGGCGTTCGCGGAGCGGTCGCCCTCTGCGCCGCCGCGGCGGAGCCCCTTGGTGTCGGAGTAGCGGGCGGTATCGAGCCAGTGGCGGGCCCAGCGCTCGCCGTAGCGGGGCGAGGCGAGCAGGCGGTCGATCGTGCGCTCGAGGACCAGCGAGGCGGAGCGGGCCGGCTGGCCGTTGCGGAGGGAGAGGGCGTCGCGGGCCACGGCGGCGTCGAACTCGCGCGCGAACGCCTCGGCCTCGGCGTTGGTGGGCGGCAGGCCGTGGAGGTCGTAGGTGAGGCGGCGCAGCAGGGCTTCGCCGTCGGCGGTGGGGTTGGGCTTGAGGCCCATCGCGTCGAGCTTGGCGAGGATGAAGGCGTCCACCTCGTTCTGGCACCAGGCCGGCGCGCTCAGCTTGGCCGGCACGGCCGGATCCTGCACCGGCTTGAACGCCCAGTGGTCGCGGGCCTTCTGCGAGAGGCCGGTGAGCTTGTCGGCGCCGCCGGCGGGGGCCGGCGCGCCCATCAGGACCCACTTCTCGAGGACCGCGATCTTGGCGTCGCTCAGCTTCGGACCCGATTTGCGGGGCGGCATCGAGAGCTCGGGATCCTCCTGGTGGACGGCGACGAGCAGCAGGGACTTCTTGAGGTTGCCCGGGACGACGGCGGGGCCCTGGTCGCCGCCGGCGAGGAGCGCCGCGCGCGAATCCATGATGAGGCCGCCCTTGGAGGCGCCCTCGGCGGCGGAGTGGCACTTGTAGCAATGCTCGCTGAAGATCGGGCGGATGTTCTTCTCGAAGAACTCGAGGCCGGCGGGGTCGACCTTCTCGGGGGCCTTGGCCTCGGCCTTCGGCGCCGCGGGCTTCGCGGCCATGGCGTCGGCCTCCATCTTCATCTCCTGGCCGCGCGCGGCGACGGCGCCGAGCAGGAGGAGCGAAGCGAGCCGGAGACTGGACGGGAAAAGCGTCATGGGTAGGGTAGGTTTTAAGACACCGCTGGGGTGGTTAAGTTACGGCGTTTCTGGGGGATTCTATCGGGCCTGAACTAAGGATAATTGTCTATTGGAGGCGGGAGACTTCAAGCCGTAGATGGCGGAAACCTTAATAAAAAAGGGGGGCCAAGCCCCCCTTTCGGCGGATGGCCGCCTGGGGCTCAATTGACGTAGACGAACTCGTTCGAGAGCAGCAGGGTGTGGGCTAGCAACTCAATGGGAGTCAAGGGGTTGCGCGGGATAGTCTCCCCGACGTTCTGGAGGATGCCCTCGGCCCCGCCGGTGCTCACGGACATCATCATGTCGTCGGGGGCCTCCACTTTCTTGGTGGCGGGGACCCCCTTCTTGGTCGCGGACCCTTGGGCGGCGGCGACCGGATTATTGGCCTTGGCGTCCCGGCCCGTGGAGGCCTTGGCGCTGGTCCGGCTCGAGCCCGTGGTCGCGGTTTTCGCGGAGCCGGCGGCCGGCGTGCCGCGGGCGGCGGCGATCGCCATGGCCTTCTGCTTGTCGAGGAAGTCGCGGGCGGCGCGGATTTCGTTGGAGGTCGCGCGGCGCTGGAAGATCGCCAGGAACATCGCGTTGATGCGCGCATCCTCGGAGAAGGCCTTCACCACGTCGGGACGCGCGGCCACGGAGCGGGCCACCTCGACGGACAGCGGGTTGTTCATGAAGAACAGCGCCTGCTGCGGCACGATCGTCGAGCCGCGCTTGGAATTGGCCATGTCCGGGTCGGCGTAGTCGAACTGCGACAACGTGTCGTTGAGGCGGAGACGGTCGACGTAGCCGTAGAGGCTGCGGCGGTAGCTGTAGGGCTCGTCCGTGATGTTGGCGGGCTGTCCGCCGACGGCGGGGCTCATCTTGCCGGTGAGCAGGATCATCGAGTCGCGGATGGATTCGAAGTCGAGGCGGCGCAGGTTGCCGCGCCAGAGCAGGCGGTTGGCGGCGTCGATCTTGAGGGGATCGACGGGGCCCTTGCGGGCCACGAGCGGGTTGAGGTTGGGGTTGGAATCCTGGCGGTAGGCCGAGCTCAGCATGACCTGGCGGTGCATGCGCTTCAGCGTCCAGCCGTTCTTGGTGAAGTCGTCGGCCAGCCAATCGAGCAGCTCCGGGTGGGAGGGCGGCACGGACATGTTGCCGAGGTCGTCGGGCGTGAGCACCAGCCCTTCGCCGAAATGCTTGAGCCAGAGGCGGTTCATCGCCACGCGGGGCGCGATGGGGTTGGTCTTGGCCACGATGGCCTTGGCCAGCTCGAGGCGACCGCTGCCGTCGGTGAAGGCGGGGCGCTCGCCCTGCGAGAGCGCCTCGAGGAAGCGGCGCGGGACCGTGGGGCCGCGCTTGTTCCGGTCGCCGCGCAGGTAGACGTAGCTGTCTCGCGGGTTGGCGGCATCCTGGATCGCCATGGCCTCGCGGGGCGCGCCCGGGTGCGAGAGGCGCAGCTCGTTGATCTGGGCCCAGCGGAAGTAGGCGAGGGGCTTGCGGTTGTTCTGTCCGCCGAACACCGGGCGGTTCTGCCAGTCGGCGCAGAACTTGCGGGTGTCGAAGAGCGCGATGCACTCCTCGTTCTCGAGGATGTCCTCGACGTCGGGCAGGGGCCACGGGTAGGCGGCCATCTGGGCGATCGCCGGGGGCGTCTGCTTGCTGGAGCGGCCGGGCGTGGCGCAGCGGTCGATGTGGGCGAGGATGGAGGCCTTGCTGTCGTTGTAGGCCTTCTGGTAGGCCAGGGCGACGTCGTCGATGGTCTTGGGCTTGAGGCCGCGCAGGGCCGAGGCGATGAGGGGATTGACCGGATTCTTGGGGTCGTTCAGCGCGGCGGCGAGCACGGCGGCGGCGCGTTCCTCGAAGACCGCGGCGGGGATGGCCGCCACGCGGGCGAAGGGCCCGGTGATCGGCGAATCGGCCTGGATGCGCATCGGCTCGAAGTCGGGCAGGGGCGTCTCCAGCTTGTACTTCTCGTTCACGTCGCCCCACTCGACCGAGCCGCGCTTGAGCGTGGCGGCGACGAGGCGGCCGGCCATCTCGCGGTCGTAGCGGGCGCGCATGTCCTTGAAGTACTTGTAGTAGCCGGCGGCGCTCTCCGCCTGCAGCTGGTCGAGGCGCTTCTGGAAGTCGGCCTTCAGGGCCGCGCCCTGGGGGCCGGCGGTGATGCCCGGGCGCTGGAGCGGCTCGACCGTCGAGGCGAAGATGCCGTGCAGCGAGTAGTAGTCGGCGGCGGGGATCGGGTCGAACTTGTGGTCGTGGCAGCGCGAGCAGGCGACCGTCAGGCCGAGGAAGGCCTTCGTGGTGGTGTCGATGCGCTCGTCGATCGTGTCGTCGATGTTGTCGAAGCGCTTGCCGATGGTGATGAAGCCGAGGGCGGCGAGGCGGGCGTCGTCGGGCTTGATGTCGGGGAGCTTGTCGGCGGCGAGCTGCTCGATGACGAAGCGGTCGTAGGGCTTGTCGGTGTTGAGCGCGTCGATGACGTAGTCGCGGTAGGTCCAGGCGTAGGCGTAGCGGTAGTCCTCGAAGAGGCTCTTGCCCTGGTCGACCGGCAGGCCGCGCGTGTCGGAGTAGCGGGCCGTGTCGAGCCAATGGCGGCCCCAGCGCTCGCCGTAGTGGGGCGAAGCCAGCAGGAAGTCGACCTGCTTGGCGACGACCGCGTCGACGTTGTTGGCCGGGGTCCCGCGGCGGGCGGCGGCGGCGTCGGCGGCGGCCGCGGCGTCGTGGGCGCGGGTGAAGGCGAGCACCTGCTCGGCGGTGGGCGGGAGGCCGATGAGGTCGTAGAACATGCGGCGCAGGAGGGCCTCCGGGTCGGCCGCCGGGTTGGGCACGAGGCCGGCGGCCTCGAGCTTGGCGAGGATGAAGGCGTCGATCGGTCCCTTGACCCAGGCCTTGTTCTTCACTTCCGGCGGCGTGACGGCCTTGAGGGGCTGGTAGGCCCAATGCTGCTTGGCCTTCTCGGTCAGGCCGGTGAGCTTGTTGCCGTTGCCGACGGGGGCGGGCGCGCCCATCTTGACCCACTTCTCGAGCGCGGCGATCTTGGCGTCGGCGATCTTGCCGCCCTTCTTCTTCGGCGGCATGGCGATCTCGGGGTCGCCGTAGTGGACGGCGAGGAGCAGCAGCGACTTGGCGACGTTGCCGGGGACCACGGCCGGGCCCTGGTCGCCGCCCTTGAGCATCCCGTCGCGGGAATCGAGGATGAGCCCGCCCTTCGAGGACCCCTTCTCGATCGAGTGGCACTCGTAGCAATGCTCCGCGAGGATCGGCCGCACGTTCTTCTCGAAGAACTCGAGGCCCTCCTTCGACGGCTCGTCGGCGGCGGAAAGGAACGGGCCGGCGGTCAGCAGGGCGAGGAACGGAAGGTAACGGCGCGGAATCATGGCGAAAGGGGGATGGGGGTTAGACAAGGGGTAAGGTCCTTAGGTTGCACCTAGGGAGATGAACTCAAGGGCAGCATAGGGATTGCCCCTAGGTAATCAAGCGGGCTTAGGGCCCCTCCGCGTGAAATGCCCTTCCCCGCCCCTCCTTTTCCGTGCATAAAGCCGCACCCCGGATGCGCATCCTCCTCGCCAGCGACAAGTTCAAGGGCTCCCTCCCCGCCCCGGCGGTGGCGCAGGCCCTGCGGGCCGCCCTCGCCGAAGTCTTCCCGGAGGCCGAGTTCGACGTCTGCCCGATCGCCGACGGCGGTGAAGGGACGACGGAGGCGATGGTCGGGGCGCTCGGCGGCGGCTGGGCCGAGGCGGCGGTCACCGATGCCCACGGACGGCCCCGGCAAGCGCGCTTCGGGCTCATCCCCGCCGAACGGCGGGCGGTCCTGGAGATGAGCGCGGCCAGCGGCCTGGCCCTGGTCGCCGACCTCCCGCTCGACCCGGCTGCCGCCAGCACCTTCGGCACCGGCGAACTGCTGGTGGCCGCCCACCGGCTCGGTGCGGAGCGCATCCTGCTCGGCATCGGCGGCTCGGCGACCAACGACGGCGGCCTCGGGATGGCGCTCGCGCTCGGCCACCGGTTCGAGCGGCGCGGCGCGCCCTTCGTCCCGACCTTGGCGACGCTGCCCGAGGCCGACCGCCTGCTCCTGGCGCCGCCCCTCTGCGCCGAGGTGCTCGTCGCCTGCGACGTGGACAACCCGCTCCTGGGGCCGCGCGGCGCGACCCGGGTCTACGGGCCGCAGAAGGGGGTGCGCGACTTCCCCTGGTTCGAGGCACGGCTCAGCCACCTCGCGGACCTGGCGGCGGCGGCGACCGGCACGGACGCGCGGGAGACGCCGGGGGCCGGCGCGGCGGGCGGACTCGGCTTCGGCCTGATGGCCTTCGCCGGCGGGCGGCTCACGCCGGGCTTCGAACTCGTGGCCGCGCAGGTCGGGCTCGCGGCGCGCGTGGCGCGGGCCGACCTCGTCGTCACCGGCGAAGGCCGCCTCGACGAGCAGAGCCTGCAGGGCAAGGGGCCCGTCGGGGTGGCCCGCCTGGCCCGGGCCCACGGCAAACCCGTCCTCGGGGTGGCCGGGTCGGTCGCGGACTCCGGGGAGCTCCGCGCGCAGTTCGACCTGCTGTTCGGGATCAAGCCGGCGGCGATGCCGCTCGCGGAGGCGATGGCGCGCACCGCCGAACTGCTGGGCGCGGCCGTGCGCGCGCACGCCGCGGAACTCCGCGCCCTCCCCCGCCCTTAGGCGAAGATCGGCGCGGCCTTCCCCTTGCCGTCGATGGTGGCGTAGAACGGGCGACCCTCGATGTCGTAGGCCTTGCGCGGGCTGATGCCCATGGCCGTGAAGATCGTCGCGTGGACGTCCTCCACCGCCAGCGGGTCCTTGATCGCCACGAGCGGCCGCTCATCCGCGGTCGCGCCGAAGACATGGCCCTTCTTCACGCCGCCGCCGAACATCACGACGCTCGTGCCGCCGGTGAAGTGGCGGTGCAGGCCGTAGTGGTCGGGATTCTCGATGGTGCCGCCCTTGTGGAAGGATTGGTCGCCGGCCTTGGAGCCGGGCCGGCCCTCGATCATCGCGTCGCGGCTGAATTCGCTGGCGATGACCACCAACGTGCGGTCGAGCAGGCCGCGGGCCTCGAGGTCGCGGATGAGCTGCGCCACCGGCGCGTCGATCGTGCGGTGCATCTCGTCCACCATCTTGTGGCCCTTGCCGTGCGTGTCCCAGTTGAAGAACGGCACGTACTCGGTGGTGACCTCGACGAAGCGGGCGCCGTTCTCGACCAGGCGCCGCGCCAGCTGGCAACCGCGGCCGAAGCGGGTCGCGCCGTAGGCCTGCTGGGCCTCCTTCGGCTCGAGCGACAGGTCGAAGGCCGCGCGCTCCTTGGCGCTCAGGAGCCGGTAGGCGTTGTCCATCGAGCGCAGCATCGACTGCTGCTGGAAGTCGCTCATCCGGTCGCGGTCGGGGCTGGCGTCGACCAGTCGGCGGAACTCGCGGTCGCGGTTCACGAAGCGGCCGGCGTCCATGCCCTTGGGCGGACGCACCGCGGTGGCCGCGTCGTCGGGGAACGGGAGGTTCATCGGACCGTACTCGCCGCCGAAGAAGCCGGCGGTCGTGAAGGCCTTCAGCTCCTCGCTCTCGCCGACGCCCTCGAGGCGCTGGCCGATGTTGATGAAGGCGGGCATGACCGGGTTGCGCGGGCCGAGCACGCGGGCCATCCACGCGCCGAGGTGCGGGCAGGCGACGGTCTGGGGCGGCACGTAGCCGGTGTGCCAATGGAACTGGTGGCGCGAATGCAGGATGCTGCCGAGGTCGGGCTGCACGGCCGAGCGGATGAGGGTCGCGCGGTCCATGACGGAGGCGATCTGCTCGAGGCCCTGGCAGATGCGCAGGCCGTCGACCGCGGTGGGGATCGCCGGGAAGGTGCTGAGGACGCGCTTGTACTCGAGGCCCTTCTCGTAGGGCGCGTAGCGCTTCGGGTCGAAGGTCTCGGGCGCGGCCATGCCGCCGGCGAGCCAGATGAGGATGCACGCGTCGGCCTTGGCGACCGGGGCGGGCTCGTCGGCCGCGAGGAGCTTCGGCGCGCCGAGGCCGAGCGTGGCGACGCCGGCCGCGCCGAGGAGGCGGAGGAACTCGCGGCGGCGCAGGGCGGGCGGAAGGTCCGGGTCGAGGGGGAGGTCGGGGATCATGGGTCAGCGGATGGTCTGGAATTCGGGGAGCATGCAGACGGCCCACAGGAGGTCGGCCACGCCCTGCTCCTCGAGCTTGGCGCCGAGCAGGCTCCGGGCCACGGCGAGTTCGGCCGCGGTGGGCTCGCGGCAGAGGGCCGAGAGGTAGAGCCAGCGCGCGAAGGCGTCGGGCGACTCCCACCCGCGCCGCAGCAGGTTGGCCGCGCCGCGCGCGAGCAGGTCGGTGAGGGCGGCGCCGTTGGCCAGGTCGATCGCCTCGAGCGTGCTCAGCTCGTTCGGGCGCATCGAGACGATCTGCTCGCGGTTCGGCCGGCCGAGCGAGCGCTGCAGCAGGTCGGCCTTCATCAAGGTGGCGCGGGGGGTGAGCAGGACCTTGCCGGAGAAGGCCGCGACCTGGTCGGCCATCCGCTTCTCCGCGACGGCCCACGCGGTCCCGGCGACCGCCGCGACCGGCTTCCAGACGGCGGTGGCGGCGAGGCGGCCCTGGGCGTCGGGCAAGGTCGCGGACCACTGCCAGGACTTGTCCGTGGCCAGGGCGATTTCCTGGCCGTCGGCCTGCTGGACGTAGACCTGGCACCAGAGGGCGGCGGCGTTCGGCGCGTTGCCGCCGTTGCGGCCGACGGCCACGACCTCGTTCGCGCCCGTGCGGAGGAACGGCGCGAGGTCGAAGGTCTGCGGGGCCTGCCAATCGTCGCCGGCGCCGACCTTGCGGCCGTTGACCCAGAGTTCGAAGGCGTTGTCGCCGGCGATCGTGCAGGCCGCGCGGCGCGGCGCCGCCGCCAGGTTCAGGCCATGGCGGAAGGCGCGGGCCTCGCCGACCGCGGGGAGCCGGCCCCGCCCGAGGTCGTTGGACCAGATGGGCTGGGCGAGGAACGCGGCCGGGGCGCCGCCCGCCACCGCGCGCGTCACGCCGGCGTCGATCTTCCCGGGCATCGTGCCCGTCAGGCGCCAGACGGCGTCGACGAACTGCTCGGCGGTCAGGCGCTTGGAGCGCGGCCCCCGGTAGGCGTAGCCGTGCTCATCGGCGGTGGGCGCGAGGATCTCGGCGCGGGCCTGGTAGGCCTCGGAGGTGGCGATGAAGGCGAGCGCGGCGCGCAGGTCGTAGCCCGACTCGCGGAGCTGGTTGGCGAGGACGTCGAGCAGGTCCTGGTTCCACGGCGCCGTCTGCATCGCGTCGACCGGATGGACGACGCCGCGGCCCATGAGGCGCTGCCAGAGGCGGTTGGCCATCGTGCGCTGGAAACGCCCGTTGTCGGGATGCGTCAGCAGGCCGGCCAGCTGGGCCAGGCGCTCGGCCTTCGGCTTGGCGGCGTCGACCTGGCCGAGCTCGGGGAAGAGCCAGGCGGCCGCGGCGGGCTTCCCCGTCGGCACGTCGCAGCGGACCAGCTCGAGCGGACGGTCCGAGTAGATGGCCGCGAGGCCGTAGGCGTCCTTGAGCTTCCAGCGGTCGATGAAGCTGTCGTGGCAGGAGGCGCACTTCATGTTGATGCCGAGGAAGGCCTGCGAGACGCTCTGCGCGAACTGCAGCTCGGGCTTCTGGCCGGCGCTGGTGGCGCCGCGCCACACGATGCCCTTCGCGAAGCCTTCGCTCTCCGGACCGGGCGCGACCAGTTCGCGGGCGAGCTGGTCGTAAGGCTTGTTGGTCACGAGCGCGCGGTAGAGCCAGGGCGTGATCTGCTTGCGGCCGCCGTCGATGTAGCCGGTGCCGGCGTAGTCGTTGCGCAGGAGGTCGTTCCAGAAGGCCATCCAGTGGTCCGCGTAATCCACGTCGCGGGCCAGCAGGGCGCGGACGAGCCGGGCGCGCTTGTCGGGCGCCGGGTCGGCGACGAAGGCGCGGGTCTCCTCCGGGCTCGGCAGGAGACCGACGAGGTCGAGGGAGACGCGCCGGAGGAAGGTGGCGTCATCGGCGCGCGCGGGCCGCGGCAACCGCTGCGTCGCCGTCCAGGCGTCGAGCACGCGGTCGATCGGATGGTCGCGTCCGTCCTGCGCGGGCGGCAATGCGACGGCGCGCGGGCGCAGCGGCGGCTCATAGGCCGGCTGCTTGAAGGCGAACCCTTCGGTCCAACGCGCGCCCTGGCCGACCCAGGCGCGCAGCGTGGCGACCTCCGCGGGCGCGAGGCGGGGCCCCTTCGGGGGCATGCGGAGATCCGGGTCGTCGCTGGCGATCGCCTCGAGCAGGCGGCCCTTCGCGGCGTCGCCGGGCGTGAGGACGGGGCCGTCCTCGCCGCCCTCGAGCAGCGCGGCGCGGGTGTTCATCGAGAAGCCGCCCTTCTTCTTGTCGCCCGCGTGGCACTCCGCGCAATGCTTGCGCAGCAGCGGCACCACGTCGTGGTCGAAATCGGGCTCGGCGGCGCCGAGGGCGGCGCCCGCGGCCAGCAGGGCGAGGTAGGCGGACTTCATCGCGGGGCGCTCAGCGGGCGAACACGATGCAGCAGGCGGCGCCGGCCGCGACGGACTGCTTCGTGTCGGTCAGGCGGCCGGTGGCCGGATCGACGCGGTAGGCGTTGAGGGTCCCGGACTTCTGGCCGGCGCAGACGAGCCAGCGACCGTCGGGGCTGATCCCGAAACCGCGCGGCACGGCCGGGACGTCGAGCATGTGCTGCAGGGGGCTGAGCTTGCCGTCGGCGCCGATCGCGAAGGCGGCGAGCGAGTTGTGGCCGCGGTTGGAGACGTAGAGCGCGCGGGCGTTCGGCAGGCAGAAGATCTCCGCGGTGGAGACGCCCTTGGTTTCGGCGCCGGCCGGCAACGTCGGCAGGACCTGGATCTCCTTCATCGCGCCGGTGGCCGCGTCGACGCTGAAGACGCTCACGGTCAGGGCCATCTCGTTGCAGACGTAGGCGAAGCCGCCCTGGGGATGGAAGGCGAGGTGGCGGGGACCGGCGCCGGGGGCCACGCGGCCGGACTTGGCCGGGGACGGCTTCAGGGTGCCGGTCGCCGCGTCGAACGCGTGGATGAAGATGTCGTCGGTGCCGAGGTCGGGCACGTAGACGAAGCGGTTGGCGGCGTCGGCGTAGATGCCGTGGGCGTGCGGACCGGCCTGGCGGCCCTTGTTCGGGCCCGAGCCTTCGTGCTGGAGGAAGGAACTGGCGGGCGCGAGCGAGCCATCGGCCTTGAGCGGCAGGCAGGCGACGGAGCCCGAGCCGTAGTTGGCGGCGAACAGGAACTTCCCCGTCTGGTCCAGGGTGACGTGCGTGGCGCCCTTCCCCTTCGTGTCCTCGGAGTTCAGCAGGGTCGCCTTGCCGTCCGCGCCGAGCCGGTAGGCGGCGACGCCCCCTCCCGCGACTTCGGCCGTGGCGTACAGGGTGCGCCCATCGGGCGCGAGCGCCAGGAAGGAGGGGCCCTTCGCCTCGGCGAGGACGGTCGGCTCCGTGAGGCGACCGGTCTCGGGGTCGAGGGTGCCGCGGAGGATGCCCTTGGAAGCGGGACCGGAGGTGCCGACGTAGAAGGTGAGGTCGCCGGCGACGGCGGTGGCGGCGAGGAGCGTGAGCACGGGGAGCAGGGGGCGCATGGGAGGATATCTCTATAGAGGAGCGGGAAAGGGCGGGGTTCCAAGCAATCTCAGCGGCCATCCCACCAACCGTCGAGGAGGGCGGTCAGCCGCTTCAGGTCCTGCGGACGTTCGGCGGCGAGGTCGCGCTGTTCGTGGGGGTCGGCCTTGAGGTCGAAGAGGCGGGGCGGTTCGGTGGCGTCGCCCGAGCCGTGCTGCGTCGAGCCGGTCTTGAGGCCGCTCGAGACGATGAGCTTGAGGTCGCCGGCGACGAGCCAGCGGTAGCGCAGGCTGGCGGCGGGCCGGCCCAGTTCCCGGATGTCGTGGGTCGAGTTCTGACCCGCGACGAACGGACGGGCCCGCAGGGCGGCGTCGTCCAGCAGGTCGAGGCCGTCGCCGTCGGCGGGCACCGGGGCGCCGGCGAGCTTGAGCAACGTCGGCATCAGGTCGACCGCGCTGGCCGGGACGTCCATGACCGCGGGAGCGATGCGTCCGGGCAGGCTCACCAGGATCGGGGAACGCACGCCGCCGTCGAAGGGCGACTGCTTGGAGCGGTCGAAATCGACCACGGGCTTGTCCGTCCGCGGGATCCAGCCGTTGTCCGCGATGTAGACGATGACCGTGTCGCGGGTGAGGCCTTCCTTCTCGAGGTGGGCGCGCACCTCGCCGATGGTCTCGTCGAACCATTCGACCATGGCATGGTAGCGGGCCGCCTGGGGCGTCGGCGACTTGTCGCGGTACTTGGCGAGCAGCCGCTCCGGCGGCGTATGCGGGTCGTGCGGCATCATGGGCGCGTACCACGCGAAGAACGGCTTACCGGCCTGCTTGGACCGGGTGATGAAGTCCGTGAGCGGGGCCAAGGTCTTGCGCCCGATGTCGAGCCCGACGTCGCCGTGCCGACCGCCCTTGGTCATGCCCTCGGTGAAGCCGCCCGTGGAGTAGTCGCCCATCCACCACTTGCCGGTCTGCAGGCTGACGTAACCGCGTTCGCCCAGCAGGCGCGGCAGGATCGGCGACTCCTGGAACCGCTTGATCATCCGGGCCCGCCCTTCGAGGAACGCCGCGTTCTTCTGCCGCGCCGCCGGGGGGACGGAGGCGGGCACGAGCGGGTCGTTGCCGGTGATGCCGTGGCGGTGGACGTGGCGGCCGGTCAGGATCGACGCGAGGCTCGGGCCGCAGAGGGAGTTCGTGACGTAGCCGCGGGGGAAGACGCGCGACTCGGCCGCCAACTTGTCGAGGTTCGGCGTGTGGACCGCCTTCGACCCCATGAATCCGTAGTCGAACCAAGCATGGTCGTCCGAGATGATCATCAGGATGTTGGGCGCCTTCGCCGGCGCGGCCGGTTCGGCGGCGCCCAGGCGGAGGGCGGCCAGGAGGGCGAGGAGGAGGGTTCGCATGGGGAAGGTCACCAGATCTTGACGCGGTCGGCGGGCGAGAGCCACATCGGATCGCCGGGCTTCGTCCCGAACGCCTCGTGGAAGGCGTCGATGTTGCGCAGCACGACGTTGATGCGCTGGGGCATGGGGGAATGGGTGTCGGACAGCAGGCGGTTGCGCAGGGTCTCCGGCCGGATGTTGCCGGCGAAGGCGAACGCATGCGCCAGGAAGAAGCGCTCGAGCGGCGTCTGCCCCGCGATCCGGCGGCCGGAGCGGTAAGCCTCGGTCGTCCGGAACGCGTCCAGCGCGATCTCGACGCCGCCGAGGTCGGCGATGTTCTCGCCCAAGGTCAGCTTGCCGTCCACGCGGATCCCGGGCAGCGGCTCCTCGCGGCCATACTGCGCGACCAGGCGGTCGCAGCGCTCGCGGAACGCCCGCTCCGTCGCCGGCGACCAGCCCTGCTCGAGCCGGCCGGTCGGGCCGTAGCGCCGTCCCGAATCGTCGAAGCCGTGCGTGAGCTCATGGCCGATCGTGCACGCGATGAAACCGTAGAGGACCGCGTCGTCGAGGGCGTCGCCGTCGTAGGTCGGCACCCCGAGGATGGCGGCGGGCATCACGATCTCGTTGTTCATCGGGCTGTAGTAGGCGTTGACCGTGTAGGGGCGCATGCCCCACTCCTCGCGTTCCGGGGCGCCGCCGACCCGGGCGAACGTCCGGGCGCGCGACCACCGGCTGACGTTGACGAGGTTCTGGGCGAGGCCGTCGGGGCGGATCTCCACGCCCTCGTAGCCGCGCCATTTGTCGGGATAGCCGACGCGCAGCTTGATCGCGGCGAGCTTGCGCAAGGCCCACGCCTGCGTGTCGGCGTCCATCCACTCCGACCGGCGGATGCGGGCGGCGAAGGCGGTCCGCACGTTCTCGCAGACGAGGCGGAACCGTTCGCGCTGCGCCGGGGTGAAGCGGCGCGCCACGTATTCCTTGCCGAGCAGGTCCCCCAGGGCGCCGTCCTGGATCTTCAGGGCGCGCTCCTCGAGGCTGCGTTGCTGCTTCGCGCCGGTCAGGACGACGCCTTCGAACTCGAAGGCGGCCGCCGCGGTGGCGGCGTTCAGCACGGAAGCGTGGGCGGAGATCGCCTTGAAGCGGAAGTAGTCGCGGACCTCCTCCGCCGGGGTCGCGGCCAGGATCCGCGCCACGGCCTTCAGGAAGTCCGGCTGGCCGACGATGACGCGGGTGACCGCGGGGGCGCCGGCGCGGCGGGTGACGGCCTCCCAGCGCAGGCCGGGGGTGAGGGCGTCGACCTCCGCCCAGGACATCGGGTGGTAATGCGCGTCGGGGTTGCGCAGCTGCACCATCGGCAAGGAGGCTTCGGCGAGCTTGGTCTCGAACGCGAGGACCGCCGCGCCGGCCAGCCGCGCGCGCTCCGCATCATGGCCGAGGAAGCCCAGCATCCGGGCGACGTGGGCGGGGAAGGCTTCCCGCACGCGCTTGGTGGCGGGCTCGTCGCTGAAATAGAACGCGCGCTCCGGCAAGGAGAGCCCCGTCTGCCAGAGCTGCAGCGCGACCTTGGTCTCGTCCTTCTTGTCCTGCCCGGCGAACAGCCCGAGGAACGTCCCCGTGCCTTCGGCGTAGAGCTCGGCGGAAGCCTCCAGCAAAGCCTGCGGGGTCTTGGCTTCGTCGAGCTTGGCCAGGACGGCGCGCAGCCCAGCGGGCAATTCGGCCGGGCCGGCCTCGAAGCCGAGGGCGGAACGCCAGAAGTCGGCGAGCCGACGCTGGTCGGCGGTGGCGTCCGGCTTCGCGAGCAACTCGCCGTTGATCGCCAGCAGATCCTTCTTGATGAGGTCGTCCTGCCAGGCGAAGGAATTGTAGACCGCCCGGTCGGGGGCCAGGGGGAATCGGCGGAGCCAGGCGCCGTTGGCGTGCAGCCAGAAATCCTGCCGGGCGGAGACCGCCGGGTCCCGGTTGGCCTCGATGAGGTCCGCCCCGGCCAAGGGTAGGGACAGCAGGGCGGCAAGCAGGGGTAGGCGCATGCCGCAGGGTGGGCGCTGGGCCGCGCCGGGGAAACCCTATTCTAGGGGGGCATCCGCGCCGGGGAGGGGGGCATTGGACAACTCCGGCGCGGCCGGCAGAATCCTCGCCGACCCCGCCCGGGGGACCGGGGTACCCCACCCCGAAATAAATCTACGCATTTTATTTAATTGAAGGACAATTACTTAGGTAAACACGTTCCCGGAAACGTCGTTTTCCGGCCCCTTCTATAGACGCCTTTTACTTTTTATTAGAAGCCACCCCCTCCCTTTTCCCCATGATCCAAACCCAGCTCCTCCAGGACCTCCGCCTCCCGACCAGCAACCTCCCCGCCCCGGCTCTCGACCGCCTCCCGCCCCCCGAAGCCACCCCCGACGCCCAAACGCTGTCCGAGATCGCGGCCCTCGCGGGGATGGCCCTCGCCGACGAGTCCGCCGAGTTCGACGGCCTGGGCGACTACCTGCGCCGGGCCTGCCACCGCGACAAGCTCGCGCCCGCCGAGGAGACCGCCTTGGGCCGCGCCCTGCGCGCCGGGCGCCGTCCCGACGGCTCCTTCACGCCGGCGGCGCAGCTCGCCTACGAGGAATTCGTCGAGCGCAACCTGCGCCTCGTCGTCTACTTCGCCAAGCGTTTCGCCCGCAGCCGCGACGACCTGCTCGACCTGATCAGCGCCGGCAACACGGGCCTGATGACGGCCGTGCATAAGTTCGACCCGGAGCGCGGCATCCGCTTCAGCACCTTCGCGGCCTGGGACATCCACAGCCAGATCGTGGCGGAGGTCCGCCAGCGCCACCGCCCGGTGCACCTGCCGCGCAACATCCACGAACAGCTGACCTCCGCGCGCCGCGCCGAGGCCGGGCTGACGCAGCGGCTGGGCCGCGCGCCCACCGAGGCCGAGGTCTCGGTGGAGCTGGGCTGGGCGCCGGACCACCTCACCGGGTTGCGGCGGCACACGCAGGCCGGGGTCTCCCTCGACGCGCCCCCGGAGAACGACGGGGGGCTCACCTTGGCGGACCGCCTCAAGGACGAGGCGGCCGCGGATCCGGCGCAGGAGGCGGAGCGCTCCGACCGCGCCGGCTTCGCCCGCGACCTGCTTGACCGGCTCGACGCCCGCGAACGACGCATCCTCTCCCTCCGGCACGGCGTCGGGACCGACCACGAATGGACGCTCGAGGAGATCGGCGTCCTGCTGGGCGTCACCCGCGAACGCGTCCGCCAGCTCGAAAGCCTCGCCCTCCAGAAGCTCCGCGCGCAGGTCGCCGGGCGGAGCGCGCCCTAAAGGGCGAAGGAAGGCGGCCTACTACCCCGGGACGGGGCGCGGGCGGTCTTGCGGAGGCGGGCGGAGGGGCTAGTCTGAAGCCATGGTCCTCCGCCGCCCCGCCTGCCTGTTGGCCGTCTCGCTGGCGGCGACCGGAGCGCTGCGGGGCCAGCGCCACGAACCCTTCGAGGACGCGCCGATCAACTATTCGACGACGGTCCCGGTCGACGCCGTCTCCCGCCTGAACGCCGCGGCCGCCCGCCAGGCCGAGGAGATCCGCGGTTGGCCGGCGCGCCGACGCCTGCGTTGGCTGCTCGAACAGCTCCAGGTCCCGGTGGAGTCGCAGCTGCTCGTCTTCGGCAAGACCAGCCTCCAGCGCGGCCTCATCTCGCCGACGAACCCGCGGGCGCTCTACTTCTCGGACGAAGCCTACGTGGGCTGGGTCCCGGGCGGCGCGATCGAGATCACCGTCTTCGACCCGGTCCTGGGCGCGACCTTCTACGTCCTCGACGCGCAGCAACCGGAGGCCGCCCCGCTCGCCGCGCGGAGCCAGGACTGCCTGCTGTGCCACGCGCACCACGACCACACGCCCTCGCTCCGGGCCCGCTCCGTCTTCCCCGACGCCGCCGGCGAACCGCTCGGCGGCTCGGGCGGCGCCAACATCGAGCCCGGCACGCCGCTCGCGGAACGCTGGGGCGGCTGGTACGTGACCGGCCGGACGCCGGGCCTGCGCCACCGCGGCAACGTCACCGGCAAGGCGACCGAGGATTTCACGGAGGGCGAAGGGCTGCGCGGCGTGGCGGGGCCGGCGCTGCCGCCCGGGCCCGACGGCGCGCGCTACCCGCGGGCGACGAGCGACATCGTGGCGCTGCTGATGCACGACCACCAGGTGCACGTGCACAACGTGCTCTGCACCGCGAACCAGGAGGCGCGCCTCGCGCTCCACCGCTGGCCGGCCATGCGCGAGCTGCTGCAGCTGCCCGCGGATTCGCCGCCCGCCGGCTCCTGCCTCGTGCTGCTGAACAGCCAGGCCGAGAAGGTGCTTGCGGCCCTGCTGTGCCGGGGCGAGGCGGCCTTCCCGGCCGACGGCGTGCAGGGCGACGGCGCCTTCGAGAAGGCCTACGCGGCGACCCGCCGGGCGGATGCCCGCGACCGCTCGCTGCGCGACCTCGACCTGCGGACCCGGCTGCTCAAGTACCGGTGCAGCCCGCTGATCTACGCCCGCACCTTCGAGGCGATGCCCAAGGAGCTGCGCGCGGTCGTGCTGCGCCGCCTCTCCGTCGGCCTGCTCGCGGCGGAACCGTCCGCGGAGTTCGCCCACCTGCCGGCGGACGAGCGCCGCGCGATCCATGAGATCCTGACGGCGACGCTGCCGGGCCTGCCGGCGGACTGGGGCAAGTAGGCGGCCAAGACGTAGGCCGGCCCCACGGGGGGCCGGCCTACGGGCGGGACGCCGGGGCGGCGGCTTACTTGGCGAGGGCGGCGAGCTTCTCGCGGATCGCGTCGGCCTCGATCTGGTAGCCCTTGGCGTTGAGGTGCAGCAGGTCGGGCATGATCTCCTTGGAGAGCGTGCCGTCGGCGGCGAGGAACTTCGGGCCGATGTCGAGGAAGTGGACCTTCTGGCCGTCGTCGAACTTGGCGATGAGCGCGTTCACCGCCTTGTTCTTGGTCCGGCCGGGATTGTTGGCTTCGCCGGCGCCGCGCGGGAAGATCGCGAGCAGCAGAACCTTGGTGTCGGCCGAGCGCTTATGGATGGCGGCGATGATGTTCTTGATGCCGGCCGCGATCTGCTCGGGCGAATTCTCGGCGGTCCCGGAATTGTTGGTGCCGATCATGAGGACGACGACCTTCGGTTTGATGCCTTCGAACTCGCCGTTCTCGACGCGCCAGAGCACGTGCTGGACGCGGTCGCCGCCGATGCCGAAGTTGACGGCCTTGTACTGCGCGTATTCCTTCTCGAAGAGCGCCTTCTGGCCGTTCCAACCGGCGGTGATGGAGTCGCCGAGGAAGACGACCTGGGCTTCGCCCTTCTTGGCGAGGGCGACGAAGGATTCGTGCGACTTGAGGAAGCCGGGCTGCGGCTGGCCGTCGTTGCCGAGCTTGGGGGCGGCGACATCGGCGGGCTGGGCGGGCAGCTTCACCGCCGGAGCCTTGGCCGCGGGGGCCTTGGCGGCCGGCTTGGCGTCGACGGCGGGCTTCTTCGCCTCGTCGGCGGCGAAGGCGGAGGCGCCGAGGAAGGCGGCGCCGAGGAACAGGGTATGGAGGGGCTTCATGGGGTGGGAGCAGGACAACGCTTCTCGCCCCGAGGTTCCCGCCTGTCAACGCGCCGTTGCGGACGCTTGCCCTCCGCGGGGAGGTCGGCCACCGTCGGACCATGAGCCAACCCCTGCGTTTCGTGACCAAAGCCGAGGCCCTGAAGGAGGAATACAAAGGCCGCACCAACTACTGGCTGACGCGCCCCGAGCTCACCGGCGCCAAGGACCTGCAGGTCTGCGAGGCCACCCTGCCCGCCGGCGAAGGGCATGCCTTCCACACCCACCCCGAGCTCGAGGAGATGATCTACGTGCTCGCCGGCGAGGTGGAGCAGTGGGTCGAGACCGAGAAGCGCGTCCTGCGGCCCGGCGATGCCGCGCACATCCCCGCGGGCGTCGTCCACGCGACCTTCAACGCCTCGGGCGCCGACGCGACGATCCTCGCGATCCTCTCGCCCGGCGCGAGCCGGGGTCCCTTCCTGGTCGACGTCAGCGGCGAGTCCCCGTGGAAGGACCTGCGCGCGCGGGGATGAACGGATTGGACCGCCACCGCGTCCTGCTCGTCAGCGCCGCGCTCGCGCTGCTCGGGGCGATCGTACCCTACCTGATCTGGGGCGAAGCGCTGGAGGCGGCGTTCTCGGTCGAAGGGGCGCGCGCCTGGATGTCCGGCTACGGCGCGGGCGCCGGCCTCGCCGGCGTCGGCCTGCTCGTCGCCGACCTCCTGCTGCCGATCCCGAGCACGCTCGTGATGTCGGCCCTCGGCCTCGCCTACGGCGCCTGGGTCGGCGGGCTCTACGCCGCGGCGGGCACGATGCTCGCCGGGCTCGTCGCCTACGGCCTCAGCCGCTGGCTGGGCCGGCCGCTCGCGCGGCGCCTCGCCGGCGAGGAAGGCCTGCGGCGGGGCGAAGAGCTCTTCGAACGCGGCGGAGCCTGGCTCGTCGCGGGCTCGCGTTGCCTGCCGATCCTCCCCGAGGCGGTGGCGTGCCTCGCCGGCCTGCACCGCATGCCGTTCCGCACCTTCCTCCTCGCGCTGGCCTGCGGCAGCGTGCCGACGGGGTTCCTCTTCGCCGCCATCGGCGCGCTGGGACAGGCGGAGCCGGCCTGGGCCCTGGGACTGAGCGTGGTCGTCCCCGTGGCGCTGTGGCTGGCCGCGCGCCGCTGGCTCCCGCGCTGACGCCTACTTCAGTTCCCTGATCCGGACGCCGCGGTACCAGACGCGCTTCGCCTCATCCTGGAAGCCGACGTGCCCATCGGCCGGCCGGTCCTTCATCGGCGACTTATCCAAAGCCAGCACGATGGTGCGCTCGCCGTTGAAGTCGACCTGCAGCAGGTCGTCCTTCAGGGTGAGCGTGTAGCGGTTCCACTCGCCGGCGGGCTTGACCATGTTGCGGGACGGCCCCATCGCCCGGATGACGCCGCCGCAGTCATGGTGGCCCGGCTTCGCCAGCCCGTGCGTGTCGAGGATCTGCAGCTCGATGCCCCGGTCCACGGGCTGCAGCGGATCGGCCACGCGGAAGAAGACGCCGGAATTGCCCGTCCGCTCGAACTTGAACTCGAGGTCGAGGACGAAGGCGCGGTACTTGCGCTCGGTGAAGAGGTACGCGTCGAAGCGCTTCCAGCCCGTCTCGCCGGGGCGCGGCTTCAAGGTGACGCTGCCATCGGCGTCATAGACCCAGTTGCCCTTGGTGCGCCAGCCCGCGAGGTCCCTGCCGTTGAACAACGGGACGAAGCCCGGGGCGTCGGGCGCGGGATGGGCGACCGCCGGCGCGGCGGGGCTGACCGGGAAAGGCTCGGCCGCGGGACGGGCGACGGCGGGCAGGACGAGGCTGGCGAGCAGGAGGGCGGTGCGCATCGGGGGCGGGCTCAGGGAAGGCGGAGGGTGGCGGTCGGCGTGCCGGGCTCGTCGAACCGCTCGGCCAACCAGGCGCGCAGCTGGGCCGGCGTCGCGGGCGTCGGGATCGCGGTCAGCGCCGCGCGGCCATTGACCGTGACCTTGACCGGGCGGGAGAGGTCGTCGACGAGCCCTTCGCGCAGGCGCACCGTCAGGCCCGCGGGGACGTCGCCCTCGAGGCCGATCTCCTGGCCGCGGGCGGTTGCGACGATCTTCTGGCCGGGCTTCGCGACGCCGGCCGGCAACTCCAGCCAATAGAAACGGTCGTGCGTGACGCCGGTCTGCACCCAGACGACCTTGCGGGGCCATGCGACGCGGGTGAACTTGGCCATCCACGGCAAGGCCTCGGCGTCCTTGCGGTCCATCCAATGCGGCATCCCCGGGTACACGCGACCGAGGTGTTCGTAGCCGGAGGGATCCTCCTGCCGCAGCCGGCCGAATTCCGCGATCTTCTCGGCGACCACCTTGTTCCGGTTGTAGGCCGCGTCCGCGCCGCCGACGAACATCGCGAAGGGCAGGTTGCGCACGCCAAGGGTGTTCACGCCGTTCGTATGGCCGGCCATCATCGCGGCGGCGGCGAACCGGTCGGGCATGCGCGGGGCGAGCTGCCAGACCCCGTCGCCGCCGGCGGAGTAACCGAGCAGGTAGACCTTGTCCGGATGGACGCCGCGGACGGCGACGAAATCCTCGATGAGCCGTTCAAAAAGACGGTCGATGTGCGGCTCGTGCCAAAGGTTCCACGTATTGGTGGGGGCGCGCGGCGCGACCACGATGCCCTCGGGCGGCGCGTAGAGCCGGATCTGGTTGCGCCACTGCTGGTCGTTGACCTCGGCCGGGGCGCCGCCGCCGCCGTGCATCGAGATCCAGAGGCTCCGCTCGCCCTCGGGGGCGAGGTTGAACTCCCGCTCCAGCCAGCGGAGGGATTTATCCCCGACCTTGAGTTCGCGGGCGGCCACCTCGGCGGCCCGCTCGGCCTTGAGCTCCGCCCGGCGACGCAGCGCGGCTTCCTGCAGAGGCGAAGGCAAGGGCGTTCTCGCGTTGGCCGGCGCGGCCAAGCCGACGAGGACGCCGCAGAGGACGAGGAGAAGGTGGGGGCGCCTGACCATGGATAACGGACTACCGGCCGGTCCCGGGGAGGCGAGCCATCTTCTGAGGTCGACCGACCCGCCCGGCCTCCTTTTAAGGGAGCTATGGTCCACCCCACCCTCGCCCTGCTGCTGTCGCTCCTGCTCGCCACCGGGGCGGAAGTCCCCCCGAACCTCGTGGTCGAAGGCGTGCCGCCGATCCCGCCCGAGCTGCGCGCGCAGGTCGAGCCCTACCTGAACCTCGGCGGCGCGAGCTTCCGCGGCTGGCATGGCGCGCGGCGGGAGGCCATGGTCACGACGCGTATCGGCGACGCGACGCACCTCCACCGCATGCCCGAACCCAAGGGCAGGCGCATCGCCCTGACGCGCGGCGCGGAGCCCGTGCGCAACGGCGCCTTCCAGCCGGGCGGGACGAAGCTGCTCTACGTGGCCGACCAAGGCGGCGACGAGAACTACCAGCTCTGGCTGGTGGACACCGCCGACCCGAAGGCCGCGCCGGTCCGGCTCACCGACGGCAAGTCCCGCAACACCGACGCGACCTGGTCGAAGGACGGGAAGCGGATCGCCTACGCGACCAACCGGCGCGACGTGAAGGCGAGCGACATCGTCCTGGTGGACGCGGCGGACCCGCGGGAGGAACGGGTGCTGCTGCGCCACGACACGCCGGGCTGGGGGATCGCCGACTGGTCCGGCGACGGGTCGAAGCTCCTGCTGCGCGTGGCGAACGGCCAGGAGGATACGCGCCTCTGGACCGTCGACGTCGCGACGGGCGCCAAGGTCCAGGTCTCGCCGAAGACCGGCCGACGCATCCTCGCGCAGGCGAGGTTCGGCGATGCGGACAAGGCGGTCTACGCGCTGAGCGACCACGAGTCCGACTTCCTCGACGTGGTGCGCCTCGACCTCGGGACGGGCGCGCTGCGCCGCCTCGGCGCGGCCCCCCGCTGGGACGCCGAGGAACTCGCGCTTTCCACGGACGGACGCCTGCTGGCCTTCACCCGCAACGAGGAGGGCTGGTCGGTCCTCCACGTGCTCGACCTGGCCGACGGGCGGGAGCGCGCGCTCCCCGCGGTGCCCGCGGGCGTGCTCTCGTCGCTGGCCTGGCGGCACGGCAGCCACGAGCTCGGCTTCTCCCTCAACGGCGAGGAGACGGCGGCCGACGCCTGGTCCATCGACCTCGACGCCGGGACCGCGACGCGGTGGACCGAGCGGACGACCAAGCCGAAGAAGGCCATCGCCGTGCCCGCGCCGCGCGTCGTGCGGGCGCCGAGCTTCGACGGCCTGAGCATCCCCGCCCTCGTCTACGAACCCGACCCGGTGAAGTTCCCCGGCAAGCGGCCCGCGCTCTTCCTGCTGCACGGGGGACCGGAGGGCCAGTCGCGCCCGGGCTACCGCGGCAACCTCCTCTACTACCTCGACGAATTGGGCGTGGCCCTGATCTACCCGAACGTGCGCGGCTCCACGGGCTATGGCCGCCGCTACCTGTCCTTGGACAACGTCCTCAAGCGCGAGGATTCGGTCAAGGATGTCGGGGCCCTGCTCGACTGGGCCGCCCAGCAGGAACGGCTGGACCCCGCCCGGTTCGCCGTCTCCGGGGGCAGCTACGGCGGCTACCTGAGCCTGGCCTGCCTGACGACCTTCCCGGACCGCTTCCGCTGCGGCGTGGACAACGTCGGCATCGCGAACTTCGTCACGTTCCTGCGCGACACCTCCGACTACCGCCGCGGCAACCGCCGGCTCGAGTACGGCGACGAGCGCAAGCCCGAGGTCCGCGAATTCCTCGAGCGGATCTCCCCGGCGAACCAGGCCGAACGCATCAGGGCGCCCTTGCTCATCATCCAGGGACGCAACGACCCGCGGGTCCCGGTGACCGAGGCCGAGCGGATGCGGGACGCCGTCCGGGCCAAGGGCGGGCGGGTCTGGTACGTGATGGCCAAGGACGAGGGCCACGGCTTCGTGAAGAAGTCCAACGCGGACTTCCAGTTCCTCGCCACCGCGCTCTTCCTGCGGGAGTTCCTGCTGCGATAGGTCCGCTGTGAATACCTAGAATAAGTCCGTCCCGGGACGCTTGCGCCCGGCCGGACCCCGGGCAGAATGCGCGCCGTGGGACGGTGTCCGGCGCTCCGGTCCGCCCGTCCCCTCCCATTCTCCCAGTCGCACCCGCTGGCCGACGCCCCGCGTCCGGCCGGCCGCCCTCCCTTTCCGCCTTTTCCGCCCTCTCATGAAACCCAAGCAGACCCAACCGCCACGCCCGCTCCCCCTCCTCCGCCGCGCCTTCCTCGGCAGCCTCGACGCCGAACAGGCGCGCGACCGGCTGGAGCGGAAGGAGTTCGTCCACCCCTCGCTGCGCACGTTGTTCCTCCTCCCCGACGGCGAGGCGGCGATCCGCGTCACCGGCCCCGGGCTGCATGGCGACATGCTGCTGGCTTTCCGGGCGGACGGCCGCGGGCACGCCTTGACCGTGGATTTCCGGCAGGCGGACAAGGACGCGGCGGCCGAGCTGCTGGCCGGCCTCGGCGACGCGCTGCAGGAACGCCGCCTGCGCCGCCCACGGCGGCGGCTGATGGGCCACGCCGTCGGCGGCTACCACGACGGCGTGGGGCACTACCTGATCTGGAACGCGGGCATGCCCATGACCGAAGGGCACGAGATCCTCGACGCCGCCATCGACGCCGCGCTCGGCCTCCGCTTCCGGGGCTTCGACGCGATCGGCCAGGCGATGCAGGCCCTGGAGTTCGACCGGCTCGCGCGCGTCGAAGGCGAGGACCTCTTCGGCGCCGACCGCGAGATCCCGGCGTTCCTGCGCCGCGGCATGCGCGGGGACCTGCGCGGCGCCGCCGCGGTGCGCGTGCTGCTGGACGACCGCAAGACGGCGCTGGACCGCTGGGTCCAGACGGCGCCCGACGAGCAGGGCTGGTTCCTCCGCCTGCACCACCGGTGGGACGAGGACCGGCGCCGGCACGTCATCGGCTGGGTCTCCGAAGGCCGCGCGAAGCCGCGTCGCCGCGGCGCCGGCTAGGCCCGGCCGGCCGGCTCAGTGGGCCGGGTGGCGCTGGAGCCGCTCGCCCCAGGCGAAGAAGAGCATCGAGGCCAGGAAGACGCCATGGATGATGGCCTGCCAGAGGACCGCCTTCTCGTGGTGGGCGGACATCGCGGTCCCCGCGGCGACGGTGTCGGTGATCGCGATGAAGCTCTTGAGCAGGTGGATGGCGGAGATGCTGGCCAGGCTTCCCGCGAGCTTCACCTTGAGGGTGTTGGCGTTGATGTGGTCGAGCCAGTCGGGGCGGTCGCCGTTGTCGCCGAAGTCGATGCGCGAGACGAACGTCACGTAGCCGCCGACGACCACCATGTTGACGAGGTTGGCGACCATCGAGATGTCCACCAGCGACAGGATGCCCACCATGATCGTGCTCTCGGTGGCGGCGGCGAAGCCCGCCAGGAGATGCAGCAGCTCCTGCACGCTCTTCCAGGCGTAGGCGATGGCCGCGCAGATCAGCGCCACGTAGATCGGCGCCTGCACCCACCGGCTGGCGAAGATGAGGTACTCGAGGCCGTGCTCCAGCTTCTTGGCGAGGCCGGCGTCCGTGGTGTCTTTGCCCATGCGGCCAGATTCGCCGTTTCCGGGAGACCGTCAAGCCGCCGGAACGGCCGATCCGTTACAGAATAAAGATAGAGAGGACGGACGCCGCCGCTCAGACCCCGGCGCTCGCGGCGGCCTCGCCCAGGGGGCCGGCGTCCGGGTCGCGCAGGTAGGCGTCGGCCTTGGCCGAGACGATGACGCCGTAGTTGATGGT
>JBEBDN010000135.1:0-3737 GCA_041156945.1 Verrucomicrobiota bacterium
CGAGCCCGATTGGAGTCGCAGGGTAGGCGGGGTAGGGGCAGCACCGCGTGCTGCCCTAGCGGTCTTTAGGTAGGGACCAGCGTCCCTGCTGGTCCGGAGATCTGAGATGCCTACGGCCGACCGGGACGGTCAGCCCTAGCTTAAAGAGACAGAGTGCGGAGTGCTGAATCGAGTACAGAGTTCAGAGTACAGAGTACTGAATCGAGTGTAGCTGGTGCCGCATCGATCAAACCGCCAAACGCCAAGCCCTAGCCGCACGCGAATACCATTCGCGCAGACGGTCAGCCCTACGGATGGACAGTGGGCCAAATCCGCCCTGCCTACGGTCCCGCTTCCTTCTTCACGAAGCGGCCGTAGAGCCAGGCGACGCCGAAGAAGGCGGCGGCGATGGCGGCGCAGGCGACGATGCGTCCGATGAGGTCGTGCACATCGTACAGGACGACGTGGCCGGTCGCGAGCAAGAGGCCGAGAAGGCCGAGCACGCGGTAGGCGCGGGTGCCAACCAGGAGGCCGAGGGTGAAGGTGAGCGCGGAGCCCAAGGCCCAGAAGAGCGAAACGAGGGTCCCGGGGAGTTCGCCGAGCACGATCAGGATGAGGCCGGTGCCGGCCGCGCCGACGACGCTGCGCCAGACGGAACCCGCCGCGCCCAGCTCGCGCGTGTGCCGGGCCAGGGTGAAGAGCATCAGGCCGAGCCCCGCCAGCCAGAGCGGGGTGGACGCCGGCGCGACGACCGCGGGCAAGCGACCGTCGGTGAGGCTGAGGCAAGGGGGGACGAGCCCGAGGAGCGCGGCGAGCCCGAGGGAGCGCCGGCCGGACTTCCGGACGAAGGCTTCGGCGAGGGCGGCCACGATCGCGGCGCCGACGAACCAGAGCACCGCTTCCTTGAAGCCGGGCGTAAGGAGCGGCGAGAGGAACTTGCCGGCGGCGAGCAGCGCGAGGCTGGCGGCCAAGAAGGCCAGGATCAGCTGGACGACCCGCGCGGCCGGCTGGTCCCACTCCTCCAGTAGCCAGACCATGGTTGCATCGAACACGGCGAGCGCCAGGTAGATCGCCGCCGTAGTTTCATGGGAGGTGAGGGCGAAGCCCGTGGCGAGGAACAGGCCGGCCACGCCGATCCAGCCGTAGGCGCGCATGGCGAAGAGACGTCCGACGGCGTAGGTCGTGGCGGCGGAGAGGGCCCAGAAGAGCGGGGCCACGCCCGTTTCGAGGTGGGAGAAAGTGAGGAGGACGGTCGACCCGATGAGCGCCGCGAAGATCCCCGCGAAGGCGTCGGCGTTGCTGGCATCGGGGCGACGGTGGCGGGCGAAGGCGAGCAGCGCGATGGCTTGGCCTGCGAGCCAGAAGAGCGTCATCCCGAGTGAGGGCTCGGAGGCGGAGCTTTCCGCGACGGCGACGAGGAAGGCGGGCCAGAAACCCAGCACCGCCGCGAGCGGGCTGAGTTCGCACGTCGTGAACTTGCGGAAACCCTCGGCCAGGCCCAAGGTCAGCAAGGCGCCGAGCGACCAGAGCAGCGGTGCGCGCCAGTCGTCGGCGTTGGGCGGGAAGGCCAAGCCGAGGTCGAGCGCCTTGCCCAGCATCAACGCGGCGACGAAGGCGAGGAGCGGCCGGCCGAGGTCGGCCAAGAACTCCGCCCGTTTCCCGGTCAGATGGACGCCCAGCGCGTTGAACGCGGTGAGCAGCAGCGCCCAGCCCACCATCGAACCCGAGTGGGTCAGCAGCACTTCCCCGTGGGTCCACAGGATCGCCGGGACGAGCGCGAAGAGCAGGGCGGGGCGGCGGAAGAGGATGGCGGAGGGCAGCACGACGAGCCAGGCCCACGGGGCTTGCCCGTCGGGGAGGTGACCCTGGACGAAGCAGGTCAGCACGCCCAAGCCGGCGAGGTCCATGAACCTGCCCACGCGCGCGGACGCCGAGTCCTCGTCCGCCAGGCGCAGGCGCCACGCGGCCAAGGCGCCCACGGAGGCGGGCGCGAGCAGGCAGATCCAGGTCGTCGTGGGAGCCTCCCGCAGGTAGGCGACGGTACCGACGAGCGTCAGGAGTTTGGCGGCCCAGGGGAGCAGGGCGACCTGCGTGCGCGCATGCAGCAGCTGCGCGAGCGCGGCGGCGAGCATCCAGGCGAGCCAGACGAGGGAAGGTTCGAGCTTCCACGCGAGCGCGGCGGCGGCGAAGAAGAGCGCGGCCGCGAGCAGGACTTCGGCGGCTGGGCGCCGTCGGCCCAGTTCGGCGAAGCCGACGGCCGCGGCCACGAGGGCGACGATCCCGGCGGCGAGCGCATGCGCGTCGTCGCCGCCTTGGGCCACCCAGACGGCGAGCGTGGCGGGGGTGAGGAACGCGGCGCCGAGCAGGGCGTTGCGGACGTTGCCTTCATCCGCCTCGGCGGCCTGGCCGAAGCGGTCGGCCAGCCAGAGCGAGAGGAACGCCAGCGCCGCGCCGAGTTGGACGGCAAGCGCCACGTCGGGCGCGGCGGGTCGCTCGAGCCGCAGGAAGGCGAGGGTGGCGACCGAGGACAGGAGGCTGAGCGCCCCGGCCGACGTCCACCCGCCGCGCGCGAGGAGCACGCCGCCGAGGACCGCGATCGAGCCGGCTTCCAGGCCGACCGACAGGGGGTCGGAGCCGGCGCGGATGGAGAAGAAGGTGGCGACCGCGGCGAAGGCGACCGCGAGCTGGCCGATGAGCCGGTCGCGGCGGGCCAGGGCGACCGCGCCGACGACGAGGGCGGCGACGAACTGCAGGGTGGCCGCCTGCAGGGGCGTATCCAGCACCCGCATGCGCTCCAGTCCGTGGGCCGCCCAGGCGGCGAACTGGAAGACCGCGAGGCCGACCGCGAAGACCACGCGACCGAGGTCTCGGCGCGTGCGTTCCAGCCGGAGTCCACCCCACGTGGCCGCGGCCCCGAGGCCGATGATCTCGGCGAGGCGCAGCCACGGGGGCAGCGCCGAGCGGAGGTTGAGCCAGACGGCGAGGAAGACGACCGCAGCCAGCGCGAGCACGCCTGCGATGCGGATCGCCCACCAGGAGCCCAGCGCGAACTCCCCTTTGAGGTCGGCGGGCGGGAGCAGGCCCAGTTTGCGCAGGCCGGCCAGGGAGTCCGTGGCGGGACCGGCCACGGAAGGGCTGGCGGGCCGAAGGCTTGGTTGCGGCGTCGGTGCCGTCGGGAGAGGCGGGGGAAGCGGAAGCGGCGGCGGCTCGGGAAGGCTCGCGGCCGAAGGCGCAGGTGCGGCGGCCGGGGTGGTGTTGACGACGGCGGCTGGAGTCGCGGCCGCAAGCGTCGGTGCGGGCGCGGCGGTCGCAGCAGGCTTCGGCGTCGGCGGCATGAAGGCCGCGGGCGGCGCTACCGGGCCGCGGGCCTGATTTTGGAGGGCCGTAAGGTGCCTGACCTGTTCCTCGAGCTTGCTCAGTCGGTTCCAGAGCACGATGACCGCGATCGGGCCGGCTAAGCAAAGGCCGGCGCCGGCGAGGGCCAGGAGGGGTTCCATGGCGGCAGGATGCGGCGCGGGACCGTTGCCTGCAAACTAAACTGATGATGCGGAGGGGGATGTGTGAAAAGGGGGCGCGTGGGCAAGGGGTGGGGAAGAAAGGCTCAGGGGACAGAGTACGGAGGGCTGAGTAGAGTTCGGAGTGCGGAGTGCAGCATCGAGTGCTGAATCGAGCGTAGCTGGTGCCGCCTCGCCAAGCCGCCAACCGCCAACCCCTAGCCGCACGTGCTCCGCGCGTAGAAGCGGTGCGGCCCCTACCCG
>JBEBDN010000136.1:0-4008 GCA_041156945.1 Verrucomicrobiota bacterium
CCCGGTCGGCCGCAGGCATGGGGTCTGGCTTCGCCTCGCGCAGCGATGGCGTGCCTGACCTCATGCCGACACGGACCAGCAGGGACGCTGGTCCCTACCAACGCGAACGGGGTTCGCGGGCGGTTGGGAGATGGCGGTTAGGGGTTAGGTAAGCGGGGCGCGATGGCTAGGCAGAAAGGGCAGCACGCGGTGCTGCCCCTACCCGCGCGCGGAGCGCGCGAGAGGATGCAACAGGTACACCCTAGCCCACGTGTCACCGTGCCAGCGTGCCCCCTCTGCCTCTCCTCGACTCAGCACTCGATCCTGCACTCTGGACTCGATCCTGCACTCCGCCCCGCTCAGCCCTTCAGCCTCTTCATCACCTTCTCCTTGCCGAGCACCCGCAGGACAGCCTGGAGGTGGGCGCCGCCGCCTTGACCGGACACGGCGAAACGGACGGGGGCGAAATAGTCGGTGGGCTTGCGGCCGTGGGCGGTGCCGGTGGCGGCGAAGGCGGCGTCCATGGCCGGCTCGGTCCACTCGCAGGCCTCGAGGGCCGGGATGATCTCGGCCAGGCGGGCCTGCGGGTCGCCGCCCTTCTTGGTGAGGTTGGCCAAGGCGTTCTCGTCCTTCTTGAACGCATCGGTGAAGAAGAACGTGACGAACTCGGGGAGGTGCTCCAGCGAGACGGCCTTCTCCTGGACCACCGCGAGGACTTCCTGCAGGCGGGCGTCGGTCACCTGGGCGTCGATGACGCCCGCGTCCGCCAGGACCGGGCGGGCGAGCGCCGCGAACTGCGCCGGGGGCAGGCCGCGGAGGGTCTGCATGTTGACGTTCGACATCTTCCGCTCGTCGAACCGGGCGTTGGACTGGTGGACCGCGCCGATCTCGAACTGCGCGATGATGTCGGCGATGGGCAGGACTTCGCGGCCGTCGGTGGGCGTCCAGCCGAGCAGGCAGAGGTAGTTGCGCACGGCCTCGGGGAGGTAGCGGCGCTGCTGGTATTCCTCGATCAGGGCGCCCCGGTCGCGCTTGGACATCTTGCCCGGGCCGTCGGTCTTGAGGATGAGCGGGATGTGGGCGTACTTCGGCGGCTCGACGCCGAAGGCCTTGAAGAGCTCGAGGTGCTTCGAGGTGTTCGAGAGGTGGTCCTCGCCGCGGATCACGTGGGTGATCTTCATCTCGATGTCGTCGACGACGTTCACGAAATGGAAGACCGGTTCGCCGTTGGAGCGGAAGATCACGAAGTCGCGGTCCTCCGCGCGCTCGACGCGCCCGCGGACGAGGTCATCGAGGACCATCGGGGCCGCGTCGACCTTCTCGATCTCCTTCTTGAGGTGGTCGTCGAAGACCGTGGAGCGGGCGCCGTCGAGGCGCAACCACCAGGCGCCGTCCTTCTCGTAGGCCCGCCCCTTGTCGGCCAGCTCCTTGAGCTTGGCTCGGTACAGGTCGTTGCGCTGGGACTGGAAGTACGGGCCGAAATCGCCGCCCACGCCGGGACCTTCGTCCCAATCCATCCCGAGCCAGTGCATGGAATCCAGGATGACCTTCAGGAAGGCGTCCGAGTTGCGCTCCTTGTCGGTGTCCTCGATGCGCAGGATGAACTTGCCGCCGGTGTGCCGGGCGTAGAGCCAGTTGAACAGGGCCGTGCGGGCGCTGCCGATGTGGAAGAACCCGGTGGGGCTGGGCGCGAAGCGCACGCGGACGGAGGACATGCCCAAGGAATAGACGGAAAGCCAAGCCAAGGGGAAGTTATTTAAGCGCCCGCCCGCCCCCGCCCCACATTCCCCTTTCCCTTCCGAGGCCTTTCCGTCTATTCCTAGGGCTTGGGCGACCCCGCCCGCCCCCGCCGCCATGTCCTCGGAAACGCACCGCCACTTCATCCAGCAGATCGTCGACGCCGACCTCGCCGCCGGCAAGCACGCCGCGATCGCCACGCGCTTCCCCCCGGAGCCCAACGGCTACCTGCACATCGGCCACGCGAAGTCCATCTGCCTCAACTTCGGCCTGGCCCTCGAGTTCAAGGGCCGCTGCCACCTGCGCATGGACGACACCAATCCCGCCAAGGAGGAGGTGGAGTACGTCGACTCGATCAAGGAGGACGTCCGCTGGCTGGGCTTCGACTGGGGCCAGCACTACTACCAGGCGTCCGACTACTTCGACCGCATGCACGCCGACGCGATCCGGCTGATCGAGCTGGGCAAGGCCTACGTGTGCTTCCTGTCCCAGGAGGAGATCCGCGCCCACCACGGGGACGAGAAGACCGCGGGCAAGGCGAGCCCGACCCGCGACGCCTCGGTCGCCGAAAACCTGGCGGCTTTCGCCCGGATGACCCGCGGCGAGTTCGACGAGGGCAAGGCCGTGCTGCGCGCCAAGATCGACATGGCGTCGCCGAACATGCACCTGCGCGACCCGGTCATCTACCGCATCCGCAAGACCTCCCACCACAACACCGGCGACAAGTGGTGCGTCTACCCGATGTACGACTACGCGCACCCGCTCGAGGACGCCTACGAGGGCATCACGCACTCCATCTGCACGCTCGAGTTCGAGGTGCACCGCCCCTTCTACGACTGGCTCCTGCGCACGCTCGACACCCCGGCCAAGCCGCAGCAGATCGAGTTCGCCCGCCTCAACCTCACCTACACGGTGATGTCCAAGCGCCGCCTCCTCGAGCTCGTGCAGGAAAAGCGCGTGGCCGGCTGGGACGACCCCCGCATGCCCACCATCTCCGGCATGCGCCGCCGCGGCTACACCCCCGCCGCCGTCCGCCGCTTCTGCGAGACCGTCGGCATCACCAAGCATAACTCGCTGTCCGACGTCGCCCTGCTCGAGCACGCCGTCCGCGACGACCTCAACAAGACCTCGTCCCGCTTCATGGCGGTGCTCGACCCGGTGAAGCTGGTCATCGAGAACTACCCCGAAGGCCAGGTCGAGGAGCTCGAGGCGATCAACAACCCCGAGGACCCCGCCGCCGGCACCCGCAAAGTGCCCTTCTCCAAGACCCTGCTCATCGAGCGGGCCGACTTCATGGAGATCCCGGAGAAGAAGTACTTCCGCCTCACCCCCGGCCAGGAGGTCCGCCTGCGCTGGGGCTACTTCGTCACCTGCACCGGCTGCAAGAAGGACGCCGCCGGCAACGTCACCGAGGTCACCTGCACCTACGACCCGGCCACCCGCGGCGGCGACGCCCCGGACGGGCGCAAGGTCAAGGGCACGATCCACTGGGTCTCCGCCGCGCACGCGGGCGACGTCGAGGTGCGCCTCTACGACCGCCTGTTCTCGCACGAGGACCTCAACCACATCCCCGAAGGCGTCGACTGGCGCACGCTCCTCAACCCCGGCTCGCTCTCCGTGATCCGCGGCAAGGTCGAGCCCGCCCTCCTCGCGCTCACGCCCGCCACCCGCGTCCAGTTCGAACGCACCGGCTACTTCTGCGTCGACGCCAAGGACTCGCAGCCCGGCAAGCCCGTCTTCAACCGCACCGTCACGCTCAAGGACTCCTGGGCGAAGCAGGCCGGCAAGTGATGAGGCAGGGGCAGCACCGCGTGCTGCCCAAGCGTCCGAAGGTAGGGACGAGCGTCCCTGCTCGTCCGCGCACGCATCAGCTAAGTCACGCCTACCGATCCGGCATTCCTTGCCCACGGGCCCACTGGCCAGCAAACCAGCCATTACGGCCTCCTCAACGCCTTTGGAGGCCTCGCTTTCTTCGCCCTTGACCCACCCCCTCCCCTGCCTTTGATGCACCTTCTAGCTGGTCAACAAGGAGAGGTGGCAGAGTGGTCGATTGCGCAGCATTGGAAATGCTGTGTACCGCAAGGTACCGAGGGTTCGAATCCCTCCCTCTCCGCCAGCTGGATATTTCGCTTCGCTCAAGGGCCAGGGCCAGGGCTGGGGACAGGGCTAGGCTAACTGGAGGGATGAGAACTCTAGGTTCGGTGAGGCCGTCGGCCGAACAGGCAATCCGCCAGGATTGGGGCTAAGCCCCGGAGCGCAGCGGAGCCAATCCCTCCCTCTCCGCCAGCTGGA
>JBEBDN010000137.1:0-2807 GCA_041156945.1 Verrucomicrobiota bacterium
GGCTTCTTCACCGCGGCCTGGAGCTCGGTGATGGACTTCTGGATGGCGGCGTTGTCGGCGGCCATGGCGGTCTTGATCGCGCCGACTTCGCTGACGACGGCGGAGAGTTCGGTGGCGGGAGCCTTGCTCTGCAGGTCGGCCTGGACCTGGGCGGTGGCGGCCTGCGCGGTGGTGGCGGCGGCCTGGGCGGCATCAGCGGCGGACTTGGCCTTGAGACCAAGGACGAGGCCGGCGGCGCCGAGGGCGAATCCGACGATGCCCACGATAAGCGGGAGCTTCGATTCGGACGAGGAGGAGGAGATGCTGTCGTTTTCCATGTGGTGAGGAGTTTTTCGGGTGGGAACAGTTGGAGATTAGCGGTTTGACACGGACGGCAACATAAAATCAGAGTGTTTTTCGGGTTTCGGGCAGTATCTCAATTGGTAGAGTCCCTGCTTTGGGAGCAGGGTGTTGCAGGTTCAAGTCCTGTCTGCCCGACCACCCGCGGAGACTTTTACTCGCCTTTGACAATCAGGCGTAGGTCAGCGTCTGCCCGTCCTTGATCACGGTCACGTGGTTGGACCGGTCGGGGCGGGTCGAGGCCTCCGTCCGGCCGACCACCTGGGCGGCGATGCCGAGCTCGGCGGCGAGCGCCAGCGCGGCGGGGACGTCGGCGGGGTCCAGGAAGACCTCCAGACGGTGCCCCATGTTGTAAACCTTGTGCATTTCCTCGGGTTCCGTGCCGCTGACGCGCGCGATCTCGGCGAAGACCGGGGGGGTCGGGAACAGGTTGTCCTTGATGAAATGGACCCCCGTCCCGAAGCGGCGGCACTTGGTCTGGCCACCGCCGGAGCAGTGCACCATGCCGCGGACCTTGGCGACCCCGAGGGTCGACAGGAGGCGGATGACGTAGGGGGCGTAGGTGCGGGTCGGTGACAGGAGCGCCTGGCCGACGGTGAGGGCCGAGCCGGGCAGGGGGTCCGCCAGCCGGTGGGGGCCGCAGTAGGCCAGGTCGGCGGGGGTGGCCTTGTCGAAGGTCTCGGGGTACTTCTCCGCGTAGTACTTGGAGAGCAGCTCGTGGCGGGCGCTGGTCAGGCCGTTGGAGCCGATGCCGCTGTTTTCGGTCCGCTCGTAACGGGCCCGGCCGAAGGAGGCCAGGCCGACGATCGCGAGGCCCGGGCCGACGCGCGCCGCGTCGACCACCGCGGAGCGGTCGAGGATGGCCGTCGCGGTGGAATCGACGGTGAGGGTGGGCGTGAGGTCGCCGACGTCCGCGGTCTCGCCGCCGCCGGAGGCGATGCCGAAACCCTGGTCGCGCAGCATCGCGAGGACTTCCTCGGTGCCCTCGATCAGCTCGGCGAGGATGGCGCCCGGGATCGCGCGCGCGTTGCGGTTGATGGTCGAGGAGAGGATGACGCCCTTCGTCACGCCCACGCAGAGCAGGTCGTCGATGTTCATCACGATGCTGTCCTGGGCGATGCCGCGGAAGACGGACGCGTCGCCGGTCTCCTTCCACCAGAGGTAGGCGAGCAGCGCCTTGGTGCCGGAGCCGTCGGAGTGCGTGACGACGCAGCGCGCGGGATCGCCGGTGAGGCGGTCCTCGACGATCTTGCAGAACGCCAGCGGGTACAGCCCGCGGTCCAGCTTGTCGACGGCGGCGTGGACTTCGCCCTTGGAGGCGGAGACCCCGCGCGCCGCGTATCGGCCGGTATCGGAGGAGGGCTTGCTTTCGGACGCCATGACGCTTGCGTGCTTATCTCCGCCCGCACGGGTGGGTCAACGCCCTTCTCCCTCATGCGACCAATCCACGGAGCGCGCCCCGCGTTGGGCCGATGGGCCATCGGGCTCCTGGCCGTCGCCCTGGTCGCGACGGGCGTCCTGCTCTGGTCCCGCTGGCAGGAGAGCCTCCGCTGGAAACTGGCCGAAGAGCTGCGCCGCGCCTACGCCGCGCGCGACGTCGCGGCGGTCGAACGGCTCTACGATTGGACCGACGTCGACGCCCCGACCCGCGCCCGCGTCCGCCAGGTGATCCTCCAGGAGTTCGAACTGCCCGTGGCCGCGGTGATGCCCCTGCGTTCGCCGCCGCCGGATCTGTCCGCCCTGACGGACTTCCGCCCCAACCTGCCGCCCATCGGCGTCATCCGCGTCATCCACGACACGCCCGACCGGCTTTCGTCCGATTTCCTCGTGGGAAACGCCGGTTTCGGCGAGGTCCGCCTGGTCAACTTGGTCCCCCTCAAGTGACCCATTCTTGACAGTCGACCGGGCTCCCGCACTTTTTCACCTTCCTTATGGCCGACAAGAACGACAAGCGTCCCGAAAGCGTCCCCGGCAAGTTCTACGTGGACTCGCAGTGCATCGACTGCGACCTCTGCCGCGAGACCGCCCCGAAGAACTTCACCCGTCAGGACGACGGCGGCTATTCCTACGTCTTCGCCCAGCCGACCACGCCGGAGGAAGAGGAGAAGTGCCAGGAGGCCCTCGAAGGCTGCCCGGTCGACGCCATCGGCAAGGACGGCGAATAAGCGTCCGCCACCCGTCGCCCCGAGCCCCGGACCGCCGGGGCTTTTTGTTTGGTGCGCGTCCGGAGTTCGCCTACGGTGCGGGCATGGGCGTGAAGATCTCCTGCGATTACCTCGGCGACCTCCGTGTGCGCGCGGCGCACGGGCCTTCGGGCGTCGAACTCCACACGGACGCGCCGGTCGATAACCAGGGCAAGGGCGAGTCGTTCTCGCCGACGGACCTGGTCGCGACGGCGCTGGCCGCGTGCATCCAGACGATCCTCGGCATCCAGGCGCGCGGCCTGGGCCTGGATTTCCGCGGGATGC
>JBEBDN010000138.1:0-7293 GCA_041156945.1 Verrucomicrobiota bacterium
ACCTTGGGTCCTGCCCGGCCCGATTCAAGCCCTGCCTTGGGATTTCAGCGTTCCTCCGGGAAGAGCCCGCGGAAGGTGAAGGCCGCCGCGGCCGCGCCGACGAGCTGGAGGACGGCGAGCAGGAGGTAGCGCGGGGTGAACTTGGCGACGAAGGCCAGCTCCGACCGGAGCGCCTTGATCTGCTCGCCCTCGGCGGTGAAGGCCGCGAAGACGTCGCGGAAGGTCATGGCGAGCATCACGGCGGGGTTGAACGTCGGGGCTTGGCGGGCGAACACGACGGCGCCACCGTAGACCACGAGGGCGATGGCGACGCCCGCGTAGCCGTTGCCGGCCGTCCGGCGCGAGGTCGCGACCATCAGGATGACGAACGCCATCAGGTAGGTGCCGAGGAGCTCCGCGAGGCCTTCGTTGAAGACCCCTTCGAAGACCGGGTCGTCGATCGCGCGCGCGGCGGCGGCGGTGCGCTCGGGATCGTGGCCCGCGAGGAGGCCGGCGACGGCCGCGGCGGCGAGGGCGGCGGTCAGCTGCACGAGGACGTAGGCGACGCCGGGCAGCCAACGGTGCCGGCCGCGGGCGCACCAGGCGAGGGTCGAGGCGGGGTTGTAGTGCGCGCCGGAGATCGGCCCGCCGGCGTAGATCAAGGCGCCCAGGACCGCGGCGACCGCCAGGGGTTCGCCGGCGACGGCCGCGGCGAGGCACAGGAAGAAGGTGCCGAAGGCCTCGAGGCAGAGGGCGTTGCGCATGGCGTCAATCTCGGGGGCGACGGCGGGACCTCAAGCCCGGAGTCCGCTCAGCGGCCCCGCTGGGTGAGCCAGTTCTCGGAGAAGGTGGCCATCTCCTCGAAGGAGGGGAGCCGGCGCGATCGCTGCAGCATCTCCTTGGCCACGTCCTCCTGCTGGGCGAGCAGGTCGCGGAGGGTGCCGTAGAGCGGGGTCGGACGCTTCTTGTCGTCGATCAGCCAGAACCCGACCTGCTTGCCGTCCTTGACCTCGTTGTTGTACAGCTGCCAATAGAGGACGAGCGCGGGACGCCAGGAGAGGAACTTGGCGAGGATCTCCCGGTTGCGCTGCTCGTGGACCTTGCCGTCGCCGCCGCACGCCTCCCAGGAGAGGCCGCACTCGCCGATGAAGACGCGGCGGGCGGGGAGGCCGGGCTTGGCGGGGAGCTGCTGGTTGGCGTAGTCGAGCGCGGCGCGGACCGTCTCGGCGGGCTGCAGCTGGACGTCGTACGCGGAGTAGGAGAGGAAATCGACGTTGGTCTTGGGGATGACCGCGTTGATCATCCGCTGCTTGCCGCCCTTGAAGGCGTCCATGACGCGGTTGACCTCGGCGTAGGTGTAGACGCGGCAGCGCGTGTAGGGCACCTCGCGGCGCGCGTCCTCGACGGCCTCCTGGCGGACGTTGAGCCATTCGACCATCGCGGCCGCGGCCTTGGCGTCGAACTCGCCCTTGGGGTCCATGTTCGGCAGGAGCGCCCAATCGCCCTCCCAATGGCCGATGAAGAAGGTCTTCCCGGTCGTGTCGCGGCGGGTCAGGAGGTCCTTGGTGAAGAGGTAGGTCGCGTTGTATTCCTTGCGGCGCAGCTCCGGGGTCATGCCGCCCTTCCACTCGTTGCCCGTCCGGTACCAGAGGAGGTAGTGGGTGAACGGCATCCCGATGAGCTCGGTGAACTGCGGCGGCGGCGGCAGCTGGATCTTGAGGATGCGCGACCCGAGCTTGGCGATCTCCCGGGCGCCCTCGACCGTCGCGTCCTCCTTGCTGAACTTGTAGGCGGGGCTGATGATCTGGGTGCCGACGACCTGGGCGAACGCATTGGGGATCGTCGGCACGGGCGGCAGCTCCGGAGCCTCGAGGATGAGGCCGCCGGTCTTCTTCTTCTGCGCGGCCAAGGGCAGGACGAGGAAACAGGCCAGGAGCAAGCCCAGCAGGGGACGGGGGGAAAGTCTCATGCGATGAACCCTAGGGGGGTCGGCTTGAATTGTCCAGACGCCCGCCCCCTCCTCAAGCCCGTTCCCACCATAACCATGAACACCCACTCCACCCTCCTGGCGCTCGCCCTCCTGGCGACGTCCCTCCCCTGCCCCGCCCACGCGGCGGAGAAACCGGCCGCCACCGCGCCGGCCCGCGACGACGAAGCGGCGCACGATCGGCTGGTCGCGGCCCGCCGACAGGCGAACGCCCTGCCCGAAGTCGCCGCCGCCCACCAGCAGGCCAAGGCCGACCGGGCGCTCGCGCAGAAGGCGCAGGCCGAATACCGGACGGCGAACAAACGCGCGACCGAGTCCGAGGACGCCTACCGCAAGGCCTTCACCGAGGCGCTCGCGAAGGTCGATCCGGAGGCGGCGAACCTGATCGAGAAGGCGAAGGCCGCGTTCCGCGAACGCATGGCCAAGGCGCGCGAAGCCCGCAAGGCCGCGGCGCCGCGCAAGCCGGCCGCGCGCGAGGAGGCCGAGCAACCCGACGACGAGGACGAAGGCTGATCAGGCCAACGCCTCGGCGAAAGCCTCCCAGATCTCCTCGATGGGCTCGGCGCCCACCGAAATCCGGAGGAGGTCCGGATCCAGGCCGGCGGCGCGGATCTCCGCGCGGCCGGCCTCGGTCGTGACCTGGTCGAAGTGCGCGAGCCACAGGAAGGGCGTGGCCAAGGTGTAGCGGAGGCCGAAGCTGGGACCTTTCACGACGCGCAGGCGATCGTAGACGCCGCGCATCTCCCCGCGGAGCTCGATGGTGATGAGGGCGCCGGCCCCCGCGCCGGGCCGCCGGAGCGCGCGGAACGCGGCGGCGGTCGGGCCGGCGTCGGCCGTGCGCACGCGGGCGACCGCGGGATGCGCGGCGAGCCGCCGGGCAAGTTCCGCGGCGGTCGCGGACAAGCGGGCCGTCACCTCGCCGAGCCGGCCGACCTGCGCGGCGAGCGCGGCAACGTCGAGCGGATGGAGCGGCGTCAGCGCGGCGCGGGCCGCCGCCAGGAGGGCGGCCGCGTCCGGCCGCGACGGGTTGACCGCGAGCACGCCCGCCATGACGTCGCCCTCGGACGCCGCGTACTTCGTCAGGCTGCAGCAGAGGACGTCGGCCCACGGCAGGACGTCGACGGTGGCGAGGCCGACGGAGCTCGGGTCGAGCACGAGGCTGGCGCCGTGGCGGTCGCAGAGCGCGCGCAGCGCGGGGACGTCCGCCGTCTCCAGCTGCGGGTTGTTCGGGAGCTCGGTCAGGACGCCGGCGACGTCGCCGGCGGCGAGGAGCCGCTCCACCGCGGCGAGGTCGCGCACGTCGGCGACGAAATGGCGCGGGGCGTCCGCGGCCTTCTCGAGGAGGCGGGTCGAATCGACGTAGAGCCAGCCGAGCTGGATCCAGGCGCGGCGCCCGCGGGGACGCTGGACCGCGTCGACCGCGGCGAGCGCGGCGGCGACGGCGTTCATGCCCGAAGTGGCGAGCAGGACGTCGGCGGGCGCGACGCCGGCGAGGTAGGGCGCGAGCGCGGCCTGCACCGGCGCGGGCGGGGCGCCGACGTGGCGGCGCTCCGGCGCGAGGGCGGCGTCGGCCTGGCGCGAGGAGATGAGGATGCCGGTGTGCTGGACGAACTTCGCGAGGCGGGCCGCGCCGTCGCCCGGCGGCGTCGTCAGCAGGACCCAATCGCCCACGTCGTCGAGCGACGTGACCTCGGCCCCGGCGCGGGCGGCCCACGCGAGCGCCGCCGCGCGCGAGACGAGCGGGAAGAGTTCGCCGGCGCGGCCGCGGTCGCGGGCGGCGCGTTCCGCGGCCGCGGCGACCAGGCGGTTGCGGACGAAGCGAGGGTAGCCGACCGCGATGTGGCGGAGCGTCGCGGGGTCCTTGCGCTCGTAGCCCTCGACGTCGGCCAGCGTGGGGAGGCTGACGACGGTCGCATGCGGCGACGCGGGCACGGTGGCGCCCAAGGGTGGCGAGACCAACGGCACGGTCAGAGGCCCGCGGCGGGCAGCTCGTTCTGCAGGATCTGCTCGAGGGACTGGCGGCGGCGGATCAGCGCGGCGCTCCCGTCGCGGCGCAGGAGCACCTCGGGCGCCTCGGGGAAGGAATTGTAGTTCTTCGTGCTCATGCCCGCGCAGTAGGCGCCGGCGCCTCCGATGACGCAGAGGTCGCCCGGGCGCGCGGCGGGCAGGGTGCGCGTCGCCAACGTCTCGGGTTCGCCCGGGGCGCAGCTGATGAGGTCGCCGGATTCGCAGCAATGCCCGACGATCACGTAGTCGCGCGTGCCGCCGGTCGCCTGCGCCGGGTAGAGGTGCACCGGGTGCTGCGAACCGTAGAGCGAGGGCCGCAGGATCTCGGTCATGCCGGAGTCGAGCTTGAGGAATTCGCGCGCGCCGGTGGAGACGATGTCCTGCACGCGGGCGAGCACGGCGCCCGCGTTGGCGACGAGGAAGGTGCCGGGCTCGATCTCGAGGCGGAGCCGGCGCCCATCGGCGGCGGCGAACCGCTCGAAGGCGACCTTGACCGGCGCGCCGACGACCTGCGGGTCGGTGCCCTTCTCGGTGGCGACGCGGGCGACCTTGTAGCCGCCCCCGAGGTTGAGGGTCCGCACGCCCGGGAAGCGGCCGACCAGCGCGAGGCTGGCCGCGGAGACTTCCTGCCAGACGAGCGGATCGCTGCCGGAGCCGATGTGCGTGTGGATGCGGACGACCTTCAGGCCGTACTGCTCGACGATGGCCTGGGCCCGGTCGGCCCATTCGTGCCAGATGCCGAAGGAGGAGTCGGGACCGCCGACGTTCGTCTTGCCGTTGCCGCCCGAGCCGCGGCCGGGGTTGAAGCGCAGGCCGACCTCGTGGCCGGGCAGGGCCTGGCCGATCCGCTCCAGCTGGAGGAGCGAGCAGGCGTTGACGTGCACGCCCATCTTAAGGAGGGGCGCGAAATCCTCGGGCAATTCCTGGGAGGAGAGGGAGATGCGGTCGGCGGGCACCCCGGCGAGCATCGCGCGGCGGACCTCCCAACCGGAACTGGCGTCGAAATGGAGGCCCTTGTTCGCGAAAATCCGCAGGACCGCGGCGTTCGGGCACGCCTTCATGGCGAAGCGGACGGTCAGGCCGTAGGCGTTCGGGAAGGCCAGCATGGCGTCGGCCTGGCCCTCGAGGGTGGCCTGGTCGTACACATAGCAAGGGGTGCCATGGTCGGCGGCGATCCGTCGGGCCGGTTCGGGAAGGAGGAAGCGGTGGTTTTCCACGGGAAGGGTCTCGGCGGGACTGTGGCAGGCCCGCCCTTCCCTTCCAGCCTTTTTGGGAAGTATGACACCGCTTGCTTCCCCTCCCCTCGCCCCTTGGGATGGCGGCCGCCCGCACCATGACCGTCCCCGACACCATCGTCGCCGCCGCGACCCCCGCCGGCCGTTCGGCCTTGGCCATCGTGCGCGTCGACGGACCGCTCGCGGCCACGATCGCGAACGCCGCCCTTGGCCGGAAGACCCCGCTCGCGGAGAAGACCTCGACGCTCGGCATCTGGCGCGACGGAACCGGCGCGCCCATCGACCAGGTCGTGGCCGTGCTCTGGCATGCCGGACGTTCCTTCACCGGGAACGACTCGCTCGAGATCACCTGCCACGGCAACCCGCTGCTCGTGCGCCGCATCACCGAGGACTGCCTCGCGCGCGGCGGGCGGCTCGCCGAACCCGGCGAGTTCACGCGCCGCTCCTACCTCGCGGGACGGATCGACCTCACGCAGGCCGAAGCCGTCGCCGACCTGATCCACGCCAGCTCCGAGCGCGCGCTCGCCTCGGCGCGCCGCATGCTCGCCGGCGAACTCGGCCGGCACGTCGCGCAATGGACCGACCGCACCCTGCAGGCGCTCGCCGAGCTCGAGGCGCACATCGATTTCCCCGAGGAAGACCTGCCGCCCGAGGACCCGCGCGGCCCGTCGGCCCGCTTGGCCGGAATCGCGTCAGAACTTTCCAACTACGCCCGGACCGCGCGCCACGACGCCGCGCTGCGCGGCGGCCTGCGCGCGGCCGTCGTCGGCGCGCCGAACGCCGGCAAGTCGAGCCTCCTCAACGTGCTCGCCGGCGCCGACCGCGCGATCGTGAGCCCCGAGGCCGGCACGACGCGCGACTACCTCGAGGCGCCCGTCGCGGGCCTGCCGCTCGCCGTCACCGCGATCGACACCGCGGGGCTCCGCGACGGCGGCTCCACGCTCGAGAACCTCGGCATGACGCGCTCGCTCGAGCAGGCGCGCGGCGCGCACCTGCTGCTCCTCGTGGTCGATGCTTCAGCCGAGCCCCCTGCCCTGCCCCCGGAACTCGTCGCGCTGCTGGACCCCGCTCGCTCGCTCGTCGTCGCGAACAAGTCCGACCTTCCCGCTCATCCCGCGCAGAAAGATTTCCTGCCGAAGTTGACCAAGCTTTCGGCCTGCCTCCTCGACGGCCGCGACGCCGAGACCCTGCGCGCCCAGCTCGGGGCCTTCCTGGTCGACCGCGAGATCGCGCCGGGCGCCGAGGACCTGGTCGTGAGCGTCCGGCACGCCGAGGCCATGGCCAGGGCGGCGGTCGCCCTGACCGAGGCCGTCGGCCACCTGCAGGCCCCCATCCAGACCGAGCTGGCCGCCGCCCGAGCCCGGAGCGGCCTGGACGCCCTGGGCGAGATTGTCGGCCGCATCGACAATGAGCGTATGCTGGACAAGCTCTTTGCTTCCTTCTGCATAGGTAAGTGATTCCCTCCGGGGAGTCCGCCTATGCCTCCCCGCAAAGAAATCCGCCTCGGGCCCGACCGACCCTACGACGTCATCGTCTGCGGGGCCGGCCATGCCGGGGTCGAGGCCGCCCTGGCGGCGGCCCGCATGGGCGTGGACGTCCTGCTCCTGACCGGCAACGTCGACACCATCGCCCAGATGAGCTGCAACCCCGCCATCGGGGGACAGGCCAAGGGGCACATCGTCCGGGAGATCGATGCGCTGGGGGGTGAGATGGGCCTGACCGCCGATACGACCGGCATCCAGTTCCGCCTCCTCAACTCGTCCAAGGGGCCCGCCGTCCAGGCGCCTCGGGCCCAGTGCGACAAGAAGGCCTACCAGTTCCGCATGAAGCACCTCTGCGAAGGGCAGCCGGGGTTAACCATCTTCCAGGCGCAGGTCACCGGGCTCCTCTATAAGGAAGGGACGGTCAAAGGGGTGCAGACCAACTTGGATTTGGATTTTCACGGCACGACGGTCGTGGTGACCACGGGTACATTCCTGCGGGGCCTGATGCACATCGGGGCCAATAAAACCGAGGGAGGTCGGCTCGGGGACTTTAGTGCTAAATCGTTGTCCAGCAGTTTCTTAGATGCTGGAATTGAGCTGC
>JBEBDN010000139.1:0-12880 GCA_041156945.1 Verrucomicrobiota bacterium
CGCAGGAGGGCGAGCCCCTCGGCAAGGTCCGGTTCGCGCGGGCCGCCCAGGGCTTGGCGGGGGCCGATGCGCACCGAGAGGGCCAAGGTCCGGCCGGTCGCGCGCAGGGCCGACCAAGGCGGATAAACGCGCCGACCGCTCGGCCCGAGGCCACATTCGCCGACCAGGATGTTGAGCTCGGTCAGGCCCGCGGGCCATGTGCGATCCGCGAGCGAGGCGACGGCCGCGGGGTCCCACCCCTGCCGCCACACGTAGGCCGCGTGGGTCAGGGAAGCCGGACGGGGCGCCGCCTGTTCCCGGCAACCCGCCACCCCGAGGGCGAGGCCGAGCAACAGGGCGGGCCAACGGCTCATGGCCGCGACCTTACGCGAACCACTTCGTGTCGATCCGGTCGGCCGAGAAGAGGACCAGCACCGCGGTGAACGTCGCGAACGCGAGGGCCAGGCCGGCGAAGAACAGCCAGAACAGCAGGCGCGCATCGTAGATCAGGTGCATGAACCAGAGGATGACGGCGAAGAACTTGACGGCGGAGAGCAGGGCGAGGACCCCGAGGAGGACGGCGGCGGGCAGCGGCAGGAAGATCAGCACGATCTCCACCCCGGTGATCGCGGCGAGCCAGAGGGCCAGCGTGATGAAGTGGTGGTACCGCTCCGTCTCGATGGCGATGGTCTTCTGGTCAATGGCAGCGTCGGACATGGTCGTGGGAAGGCTTTATTTGGCGAGGACCGGCAACCCGTTGCCCCAGATGCCCGAGGGCCCGAGGTACTCGACGAGGTAGACGGCGGTGAAGATGATGATCCAGACGATGTCGACGAAGTGCCAGTAAAGGCCGGCGACCTCGACGTCCAGGGCGCCGACGTGGCCGCCGAGCTTACCGGTGAAGCTGTAGAAATACAGCAGCACCAGCCAGAGGATGCCGATGGCGACGTGCGTGCCGTGCGTGCCGGTCAGCACGTAGAAGGTCGAGCCGAGGACGCTGTTCTGGATGGTCAGGCCCTGGTGGTAGAAGTGGGTGAACTCGTAGACCTGGCAGCCCAGGAAGATGAGGCCGAAGAAGATGACCCCCAGGACGTTGCGGCGGAAGGACTTCAGCTCCCCCTTGTGCATGGCCGAGACGGCCAGCGCCATGAGGAAGGAGGACATCAGCAGGATGAACGTCGAGAAGGACGTCAGCTCGATGTTGAAGAGGTTCTGCACGAACTGCTGGTGACCCTCGGCGTCCGTGAAGCCGGTCGGGTAGAGCTTGCGGTACAGCAGGTGCGTCGAGATCAGGGTCCCGAAGAACATGCAGTCGGAAGCCAGGAAGAGCCACATGATGAGCTTCTTGTGGTCGATCCCCGTGGACGTCGGGGCGTGATGGGCGGCGTCTTGCGACATGGTGTTTTGAAGGGCGGAGGGTGGGCGGGGATCAGTGGGCCGTGGGCGCGGCGGCCGGCGAGCCGGCGGGGGTCGGGCTCACCGCGGGCGTCTTCAGCATGTAGCCACCCGGGCCTTCGAGCGCCCAGAACCAGATGCCGGCGAAGAGGACGGCGACGCCGCCGACCACGACCCAACCGGCGTGGGGGATGCCCATCGCCATCATCGGCATGCCGAACCCGATGAAGAGGAAGCCCGCGGCCGCGAGCATCGGCATCCAGGACTGGCTGGGCATGTGGACGCCGGCTTCGCCGCCGTCCGCCTCGTAGGCGATGCGCTTCGTGCCGTGCTTATGCTCGGTGAAGGCGTCGCGGGCGCCCACCACCGGGCTCTGCGCGAAGTTGTACTCCGGCACCGGCGACGGCAGGGACCATTCGAGCGTGCGGCCATCCCACGGGTCGGAGGAGCACTTCGGGCCCTTGAGGGCGGTGTAGACGAGGTTGGCGAAGGCGATGAAGACGCCGATGCCGAGGATGAAGGCGCCGACGGTGGCGACGAAGTTCCAGTCCTCCCAGCCGTTGCCGGCGTGGTAGGTGTGGGTGCGGCGGGGCTGGCCGGCGAGGCCGAGGTAGTGCATCGGGCCGAAGGCGAGGTTGAAGCCGAGGATGACGAGGCCGGAGGCGACGTAGGCGACGGTCGCGTTGGGCATGCGGCCGAAGATCTTGGGGAACCAGAAGTACAGGCCGGCCATCAGGCCGAGGAGCACGCCGCCGAGCAGGACGTAGTGGAAGTGCGCGATGACGAAGTAGCTGTCCTGCTGCTGGGAGTCGGCCGGCGCGGAGGAGTGCATCACGCCGGAGAAGCCGCCGCACATGAACATCCAGATGAAGCCGAGGGCGAGGACCATCGGGGGCGTGAAGCGCACGCGGCCGCCCCAGATGGTGCCGAGCCAGTTGAAGATCTTCACGCCGGTCGGGACGGCGATGGCCATCGTGAGCAGGGAGAAGGCGGCGGTGGGCACCGGTCCGAGGCCGGTGGTGAACATGTGGTGGCTCCAGACGGCGAAGCCGAGGAAGCCGATGACGGCGCCGGAGAAGACGATGATCGGGTAGCCGAAGAGGGCCTTGCCGGAGAAGGTCGGCAGGATCTCGGAGACGATGCCCATCGCGGGGAGCACGAGGATGTAGACCTCGGGGTGGCCGAAGATCCAGAAGAGGTGCTGCCAGAGAACGGGCTGGCCGCCCGCGGAGGGGTTGAAGAAGTTGGCGCCGAACTGGCGGTCGAACATCAGCTCGATGAGCGCGACGGTGATGGCGGGGAAGGCGAGGATGATGAGGAAGGACGTGACGAGGGTCATCCAGGTGAACACCGGGAGGCGCATCATGGTCATGCCCTTGGCGCGCAGGTTGATGATGGTGCAGATGAAGTTGAACGAGGCGGCCAGGGAGGCGACGCCGAGGATCTGGATGCCGATGATCCAGAAGTCCGTGCCCACGCCGGTGAAGCGCGGCGACTGGAGCGCGGCGTTGGCCTGGCCGAAGGTGCCGGAGAGCGGGGCGTAGCTGAACCAGCCGTTGGCCGGGGCGAAGTCCGTGTAGGTCAGGGCCTGGTGCCAGGCGAAGCCGTCGAACCAGCCGGCGAGGTGGCCGAACTCGAAGAGCCAGCTGGCGTTGAGCACGAAGGCGCCGAAGACGAAGGCCCAGAGCGAGAACGCGTTGAGGCGGGGGAAGGCGACGTCGCGGGCGCCGATCTGCAGCGGCACGAGGAAGTTGAAGAACGCGGCGGAGAGCGGCATGACCCCGAGGAAGATCATCGTGGTGCCGTGCATGGTGAACAGCTGGTTGTACATGCGCGCCGTGACGATCGTCTGGTCCGGGCGGGCCAGCTGCGTGCGGATGGCGAGGGCCTCGATGCCGCCGATCAGGAAGTAGAGCATCGCGAAGGCGCCGTAGAGGATGCCGATCTTCTTGTGGTCGACGGTGGTCAGCCAGTCGAGGAGGCCGCGGGTGCGGTCGGGCCGGTAGAGGCCGAGGTCGCTGCGCTCGGGCGCGAGGTCGAGCTTGGAGGCGACGGGGGCGTGGTGGGCGTCGTGGGACATCGGGATAAGGGGGAGGGGCTTACTTGAGGGTGAGGAGGTACTCGGCGAGCGCGTCGAGCTCGTCGGCGGTCAGCGTCTGGTGCGTCTCGCGCAGGCCGGCGACGTTGAACATCTTGTAGTAATGCATGCGGTTGCCGGGCTTGACGTCCTGGGTCGGCTTGCCGTCGGCGCCTTGGGCGATGCCGGAGGAGCCGATCCACTTGATGAGGTTGGCCTTGAAGGTCGCGCGGTCCACGGGGACGGAGGCCTCGGTGCCGAGCGGGCTCGTCTGCTCGAGCGCGCGCTGGGCCCGGGGGTCGCGGTTGTCGAGCCAGGCGCCGGCGAGGGACTTGCGGGAGGCGAGGTGGGTGAGGTCGGGGCCGAAGGCGCCGGCGCCGAAATGGCCCCCGACGTTGTGGCACATGACGCAGCTCTTGGCGGCGAAGAGGTTCTTGCCCTGCTCGGCCTTGGAACCGGCCGCGACCGGCGCGGCGGGGGCCTTCTGCGCGGCGACCCACTTGGCGAAATCGGCGGGCTCGACGACCTCGCAGCGGAAGAGCATGTAGGCGTGGGAATCGCCGCAGAATTCGGCGCACTGGCCGTAGTAGTGGCCGACCTGGTCGGCCTGGATCCACATGCGGTTCTTGCGGCCGGGCATGAGGTCGACCTTGCCGGCGATCTTCGGGATCCAGAAGGAGTGGATGACGTCCTCGGAGCGGAGGTTGATGCGCACGGCGACGCCCTTCGGGATGACCATCTCGTTGGGCACGGAATGCTTCGCGTCGTTGGTCAGGCCCAGCTGCGGGTACTCGAAGCGGAACCACCACTGCTTGCCGATGACGTCGATCTCCAGCACCTGCTCGGAGATGGCGGGGTCGAGGCCGGCGCCGTACCAGGCGGAGAGCTTGGACTTGGGGATGGACTCGGCGGGGACGTCGTCGGTGTACCAGATGGCGCTGAGGGTCGGGACGGCGATGAAGACGAGCGCGCCGATGGAGGCGGTGATCAGGCCGATTTCGACCAGCGGATTGCCGTGGCCTTCCTCGGCGATCGGGGCGGCGGTGTCGCCGGGACGGGCGCGGAAGCGGACGACGGCGTAGACGAGCAGGCCGCCGACGAGGACGAAGAGGACGACGACCAGCCAGACCGTGTCCATGAAAACGTCATACTGCATCTGCGCCACCGGCCCCTTGGGGTCGAGGGTCGACTGGCGAACCGTCAGGTCGGCCTTCGAGCAGCCGGCGAGGGCCAGGGCGAAAAGCGGAGCGGCGAACAGACCGAGCCGGCTGAGGAGACGGGAAAACATGAGGAGGGATTTTCGGACGTGGAAAACTTCGTAAAAAGAATGTCATTTGCAAGCCCCCGAGTCCCGAGACAAGGCAAAGAACTGGTTCCGCGGAACACCCGTAATAGTTTAAGTTCTTAAAAACTTTACCATCAATGGTTTATGCATAAATTTCCCATCAATAATCCTAATAAGCAACCCCTCACCCCCTTCTACCCCACCCGCTTGGGGTTGCGCCGCCCCCGCGGGCGGGCTAACCCCACGCCCGGATGTCCTGGCAAAGTCCCCATCGTCGCGCCCTGCCGAACTGGCACCACAGCCCTGTCCTAATGGGCATCCTGAACGTCACCCCGGATTCCTTCTCGGATGGAGGCTTGGCCTATACTCCGGAGGCCGCCGCCGACCGGGCGGCCCAGCTGGCCGACGAGGGAGCGGACATCCTGGACCTGGGGGCCGAATCCACCCGTCCGGGGGCGACGCCGGTCGACGCGGCGACGGAGCTCAGCCGGTTGCTGCCCGCGATCGCCGCGGTGCGGCGGCGGTTGCCCGACATGCCGCTCTCCGTCGATACCTACAAAGCCTCCGTGGCCGCCGCCTGCATCGAAGCGGGCGCCGACGTGATCAATGACGTCGAAGGGGGTTCGCACGAGGCCGATGCCGCCGGCTCCCCCATGGCCCGGACCTGCGCGCGGATCGGTTGCCCGCTGATCCTGATGCACCGCCGTAAACAGGCGGATTATAAGGACTTTTGGCCCGAAATCTTGGCGGAGACGGTCCAACTCATCCAACGGGCCCGCGCCGCCGGTCTGCCGCCCGAACAACTCTGGATCGACCCCGGTTTCGGTTTCGGCAAGACCCCCGGCCAAAACCTGCAGCTCGTCCGCAACCTCGAGAAATTCGCCTCGCTCGGATACCCCGTGCTGCTGGGTACGAGCCGGAAGTCGACGCTCGGCCTGGTGCTCGACCAACCCGACCCCTTGGCGCGCCACGAGGCGACCGCGGCGACCTGCGTCTGGGGCCTCGCGCGCGGAGCGTCGATGGTGCGGGTGCATGACGTCGCCCGGATCAGGCCTTTCCTGACGGTGGCGGGGGCTCTCCGCCAAGGCGCCCAATGGTCGCCGCGATTGGCGGCGGACGGGGCGAGTGGAGCCAGCAGTCGGACTTGAACCGACGACCTGCCGCTTACAAGGCGGCTGCTCTACCAACTGAGCTATGCTGGCCATAGGCCCGGCCTGAAAAAGCCTTGCCGAAGGGGGGTCCGTGTCAACCTTGGGCCCGCCGACTTTAGGGGTTGAACCTGAAGGGATTTTGCTCGGAATGGCACTCCCTAGACCCCGAAACCATGCGCATCCCTGTTTCCCTCCTTGTCCTCTGTGCCGCCATCACCGGTTGCACCCCCTCGATCGACCCGGCCCTCGTCGAAGTCGTCTCGATCAATTCCAACCCGCAGGGTGCGGCCTTCCGTCTCAATGGCGTGGCTTCCGGCCGGACCCCGGCCGAAGTCAGCCTCGACCGCAGCGCCGACTACAAGCTCGAAGTCGGCAAGGGCGGCTACGAAGGCGAAGTCCGCTACCTCAAGCCCTCCCTGCAGAATACCAAGGATGGCCTCAGCTACGGTTTCGGCGGCAAGCCGATCGTGGTCACCCTGACCAAGCTCCCCGGCGCGGATGACGCCGCCGTGCCGGAAGGCGACGCCGACGAGTTCAAGAAGCTCAAGAACGCCACCAACGGCGAAGACCCGGGCGCGCCCGGCACCGTGAAGGCGAACATCGCCGCCGTCCAGGACGCGACCGCCAAGGTGAAGCAGGCCCTCGCCAAGCAGGAAGCCGCCTCGGCCCAGAAGGTCGCCGGCCTCCAGAAACTCCTCGACCAAGCCAAGGCCGCCGCCGCCGCCGAGAACGCCGACGCCAAGGCCGTCGCCCAGGCCGGCGAAGCCGAAGTGGCCCTCGCCGCCGCCCTCGCCGACGCCGCCGCCGAGAAGGCCAAGGGTCAGGCGACCCTCGACGCCCTCGAAGCCCGTCGCCAAGCCCTCCTGAACAAGGTCGAAGCCGGCGCCGCGCAGGACGCCGCCAAGGCCGTCGAAGCCGCCAAGGCCGACATCGCCAAGTCCCTCGCCGCCTCGGAAGCCAAGGTCGCCGCCGCCCAGGCCGCCCTCGACAAGGCGACCGCCGCCGCCAAGGCGCCGAGCGCCGCCAAGCCCGCCGCCGAACGCGTCGCCGAAATCGAGACCGCGATCGCCGCCGAACTCAAGACCCTCCAGGACGCCCAGGCGAACAGCGCCGCCGTGCTGACGGCCCTGGCCGCCCGCGCCGAGGAGATCGCCCGCATCGCCAACTCCGGCGTGGCCGACGCCAAGGCCGAAGCCGCCAAGTCCCTCGCCGAAATCCAGAAGGCCCTCGAGGAGCAGAAACAGGCCGTGGGCAAGGCCCAGGAAGAGCGTGACGCCGCCAAGGCCTCCCTCGAGAAGGCGATCGCCAAGGCCAAGGAAGAAGCCAACGACGCCAACGCCGACGCCGCCAAGGCCGCCCAGAAGAACATCGAAAGCCTGACCCGCCAACTCGAGGACGCGAAGGCCGACGCCGCCAAGGAACTCGCCAAGGCCAAGGAAGCCGCCGCCGATCAGGCCGCCGACGCCGCCAAGGCCGCCCAGAAGAACGTCGAAACCCTGACCCGCCAACTCGAGGACGCCAAGGCCGACGCCGCCAAGGAACTCGCCAAGGCCAAGGAGGCCGCCGCCGATCAGGCTGCCGACGCCGCCAAGGCTTCGGAGAAGGCCATCGCCTCCCTCACCAAGCAGGTCGAGGAAGCCAAGGCCGAGAACTCCAAGGCCGCCGCCGAGGCCGCCGAGAAGGCCCTCGCCGAAGCCAATGGCAAGCTGAAGGAAGCCGCCGAGAAATACGCCTCCCTCGAGAAGTCGGCCGCGGACGCCGCCCTGAACGCCGAGAAGGCGCTGAAGGAAGCCAAGGAAGCCGCCGCCGAGGCCGCCGGCCAGTCCAAGGCCGCCGCGGAGAAGGCCCTCGCCGACGTGAAGGCCGAAGCCGAAGCCAAGCTCGCCGAAGCCACCAAGGCCGCCGCCAAGGCCCTGGAAGACGCCAAGGCCGAAGCCGCCGCCAAGGCCGAGGCCGCCGAGAAGACCCTCGCCGACGCCCGCCTGGAAGCCGTCGCCGCGAAGACCGAGGCCAAGAAGCGCGCCTACGCCGAGCTCAACACCCGCATCGCCCTGCTCGAGAACCGCAAGCGGGCCAAGGCGATCACGGAAGAGGACTTCAAGGAGCAGCTCGCCAAGTTCCGCCAGGAGCTCGGCCAGTAAACGCCGGCCGCGGTCGGCCTGAGGAAAGCCCGGCGGCGACGCCGGGCTTTTTTGTTGGAAGGCCGCCCGCCCCTCCGCACCTTGGAGGGCATGTCGGAAACGCTCGCCCGCACGCCTCTCCACGCGCTCCACGTCGAACTCGGCGCGCGCCTCGTCCCCTTCGCCGGCTGGGAGATGCCGGTGCAGTACGCGGGCATCATCGAGGAGCATCAGGCCGTCCGCAAGGCCGCCGGCCTCTTCGACGTCTCGCACATGGGCGAGGCCCGCGTGCGCGGGCGCGACGCCGCGGCGTTCCTCGACCGCATCATGACGAACGACATGGCGACCATCCGTCCCGGCATGGCGCGCTACACGGTGATGTGCCAGCCCGACGGCGGGTGCGTCGACGACCTGATCGTCTACCGCTTCTCCGAGACGGAGTTCCTGATCTGCCTCAACGCCTCGAACGCCGCCAAGGACATCGCCTGGATGCGCTCGCTGATCGGCCCCTTCAAGGTCGAGGTGCTCGACGAGTGCGCCGCCTGGGCGCAGCTGGCGATCCAGGGCCCGCTGGCGGAACGCATCCTCGGCCTCGCGACCGCCCTGCCGCTCGGCACGATCAAGCGCTTCGGCTTCGCCGTCGGCGAGGTCGCCGGCGCCTCCGGGTGCGTGGTGTCCCGCACCGGCTACACCGGCTCGCCGGGCTTCGAGATCTACCTCCCGGCCGCCTCGGCGGAGAAGGTGGCGCGAGCGCTGCTCGACCTGGGCAAGCCGCACGGGCTCGTGCCCACGGGGCTCGGCGCCCGCGATTCGCTCCGCCTGGAGGCGAACTACCCGCTCTACGGCCATGAGATCTCCGAACGCATCTCGCCCATCCAGGCCGGACTCGGCTGGACGGTGAAGTTCGCCAAGGGCGAGTTCGTCGGCCGCGAGGCGCTGCGCCGCCAGGCCGAGGGCGGCCCCGCCGCCTCCGTCGTGCTCTTCTCGCTCGATGACCGCCGCATCGCGCGCCAAGGCGCCCAGGTCTACGCCGGCGAGACGCCGGTGGGCGAAGTCCTCTCCGGCACCCACTCGCCGACCCTCAACAAGCCGATCGGCACCGCGCTCGTGGCCGCCGGCTACACCGGCTCCGCGGAACTGACCGTCGACATCCGCGGCCACCGCATCCCGCTGCGCGTCGCGGTCGAACCCTTCGTGAAGTGAAGGGTTGAAATAATCCCCGCCCACCTTACCCAGAAGCCATGAGCAACGTCCCCGCCGACCTCCGCTACACCAAGGACCACGAATGGATCCGGCTGGCCGCGGACGGCACCGCCACCATCGGCATCACCGACCACGCGCAGGCCGCCCTCGGCGACGTCACGTTCGTCGACCTGCCGAAGGCCGGCAAGGCCTTCGCCGCCGGCGAGGTCTTCGGCGCCGTCGAATCCGTCAAGGCGGCCTCCGACCTCTACAGCCCGGTGTCCTGCGAAGTGCTCGAGGCCAACGGTTCGCTGAACGACGCGCCGGACCTCGTGAACCGCGAACCCTACGGCGGCGCCTGGATGATCAAGGTCAAGGTGAAGAACCCGGGCGAACTGGCCGGGTTGCTCGACGCCGCCGGCTACGCGGCGATCCTCTGAGCCGCCGCGAACCCTTGCCCTGCGGAGGATTTGCCCCACAGTCCGGGGCGATGTCCTTCGCCTCCGTGCATGCCGACCATCCGTGGGACGACGTCCTCGCCGCGATCCAGGCGAAGACCGAGGCGGACGTGCTCCGGGCGCTCGCGCGCGCGGAGACCGGCGACGTCGACCTGGCGGACTTCCAGGCGCTGGTGTCCCCGGCGGCGGCGCCGCACCTCGAACGGCTGGCGCGCCTGAGCCATGAGCGCACGGTCCGCCGGTTCGGACGGACGATGCAGCTCTTCGCGCCGGCCTACCTCTCCAACGAGTGCCAGAACGTCTGCACCTACTGCGGCTTCTCCGCGGGCAACAAGGTCCCGCGGCGCACGCTCAACCCCGGCGAGATCCTCCGCGAAGCCGGCGCCCTCAAGAAGCTGGGGTTCGACCACCTGCTGATCCTGACGGGCGAGTCGAACAAGGTGGAGCTACCCTACTTCGTCCAGGCCCTCGACCTGCTCCGCCCGCACTTCTCGGCGATCTCGATGGAGGTCCAGCCGATGGAGACCGCGGAATACGCGGAGCTGCGCCGCCACGGCCTGAACGCCGTGCTCGTCTACCAGGAGACCTACCACCGCGAGACCTACAACGTCCACCACCCGAAGGGCCGCAAGGCCGACTTCGCGTACCGCCTCGACGCGCCCGACCGGGTGGGGGCCGCGGGCGTCCACAAGATCGGGCTCGGGGCGCTCTTCGGGCTCGAGGACTGGCGCGCGGAATGCTTCTTCACGGCCCTCCACCTCCGCTGGCTGGAGCGGAAGCACTGGCGCAGCCGCTTCAGCGTCTCCTTCCCGCGCATCCGCCCGCACGAGGGCGAGCTGCAGCCGAAGGTCGAGATGACCGACCGCGACCTGGTCCAGGCGATCTGCGCCTTCCGCCTGCTCAGCGGCGAGGTCGAACTCACGCTCAGCACGCGCGAGAGCCGGAAGTTCCGCGACCACGCCTGCCGCGTGGGCGTGACGGCGATGAGCGCGGGCTCGCACACGAACCCGGGCGGCTACGCCGAAGGCCGGGAGGCCTCGCTGGAGCAGTTCGCGATCGAGGACGACCGCTCCCCGGCGGAGATCGCCGCGCTGCTGCGCGCCCAAGGCTACGAACCGGTCTGGAAGGACTGGGATCCCTCCTACGACCGCCCGGTCGCCCTCGCCCCATGAGCCCGCTGCGCGTCTGGATCGAGCAGGCGCCCGCCGAAGGCGCGCGGCAGGTCCTCCTTTCCAGGGAGGAAAGCGCCCACCTCGTGCGCAGCCTGCGGGCGCGGCGGGGGGACGCGCTCGTGCTGCTCGACGGCCACGGACTGCTCGCCGAGGCGCGCCTGCTCACGGCCGATCCCGCCGGCGCGGCGGTCGAAGTCCTGCGCGTCCGCCAGGCCGCGCCGGCGGTCCCGGCGATCGTCATCGCGCAGGGCATGCCGAAGGGCGGCACGATGGACGACCTCGTCCGCACGGCCTGCGAGGCCGGCGCCGCGGAGATCGCGCCGCTGGAGACGGCGCGCTGCGAGGTGAAACTCGACGCCGAACGGGCGGCGGCCAAGCGCGCCCGCTGGACGCAGCAGGCCGCGGAGGCCTGCAAGCAATCCGGCAACCCGTGGCAGGCGACCATCGCGGCCCCGCGCAAGTTCGACGAATGGCTCGCGACCCTGCCGGCGGCCCGGCCCGGGGAACTGCGCCTCACGGGCTCCCTGGAGTACGACGCCGAACCGGTCGGACGCGTCGACTTCACCGGGGTCCGGCACGTGACCTGGCTCATCGGTCCGGAAGGCGACCTCACGGCGGAAGAACTCGCGGCCGCGCGCCGCGCCGGCTTCCGCCCGGTGGTGCTCGGCCCGACCGTCCTGCGCGCCGAGAACGCGGCGCTGGCGTGCCTCGCCGCGACGCACGCGCTGGTGGGCCGCCTCGGCGGTTAGCCTCTCCCTAGGCGCGGACCCGGCGAAACCGGGACGGGATGAACCCCAAGGGACGGCGCTTGCCGAAGCCCCGCGCCGGCGCCGAATGGCCGGCATGGAAAAACCCCCGCTGCAGACGTTCGTCACCTGGCAGAAAGCCGTCCGGCTCGCCGCCCACCTGTACCGCCTGCCCTGGGCCGAGGCGCACCGCCCGCAGGGCGAGGATCTGCGGCGCGAGGCGATGCACCTGGCCTGCGCGATCGCGGGGGCCCAGGTGGCCAGCCCCGCGGACCCGCTGGACTGGGAGATGCCGCTCGGCGGCTGCGCCGAACTTTACACCCGGTTGCAGGTCGCGGAGCTCTCCGGCGCCCTGACCGAACGCGAAGCGCGCGGCCTTCTCGGGCAGTGCGAGGAACTGGAACGCCACCTGCAAGGGGTCCGGCGCGCCCCGCCGCGAACGGCGGGCGCGGAGGCCCCCGGCGCCTGGCCGGCCCCACGCCCGCGCACCCGCGGCTGAGCGACTAGAGGAGCCGACCCAGGCAAACCGCCACCAAGACGATCAGCACCCCGCCGTCGAGCGACGCGCGGCGATACTCCGGATCCTCCTCGGACGAAACCGGCTGCCAGCCGAGGGTGAGGATACCGACCAGGCAGGCGCCGCACAGCCAGCGCGCGTCGGCGGAGCCGAGCAGCAGACAGGCCAGGCAACCCGCGGCGGCGAATCCGGGGATGAACCGACCCCAGGAGGTTTCCGGGCACCCCTCGATCCGGCGATGGGCGAGGAGGTTGGTGGCCGCGAGCAGGAAGACGGCGAGGTAGGCCGCGAGGGACGGGTTCGGCATCGGGCTGACCGCGAAGGATGCCAGCAACAGCGCGACCAAACCGATCCGGAGCGCCCAGACTTCGGTCAGCCAACGCGCGCAGAAGATGACCACGAGTCCACCCGCCGCGGGCCGAAGGTTGAACGGAAGGAGGCCGCGACGGGTCGCCGGCAGGTCCTCCGGATCCGCCCGGGCCAACGCGAGGAAAAGCACCGCGGCGGTCGCCGCGCCGATGGCCAGCAAGGTCCAGCCATGCCGGGCATGGAAACGGTGGCGCCAGGTCTGGCTCGACCCGGGAAACCAGTGGGCATCGAGGGTGCGGTCCAAGGCGTAGCCGCACCAAAGCAGCCAGGCCGTCGTCAACGTACCTAGGGTCCAGAGCGAGCCCGGGACCGCGAGTTCGCGGGCGAGCAAGACGAAGGCGACGCCATCGAGCGACAGCATCGCGGGCCAAGCCCACCAGGGAGCGCGGCCGGCGGGAAGCATCAGGAACGCCGACCCGGGGCGCGGGC
>JBEBDN010000140.1:0-12810 GCA_041156945.1 Verrucomicrobiota bacterium
TGCACGTAGTCGGCCTCGGGGACCTCGATGCCGTGCTTCTTGCGGAGCTCCATCACGATATCCAGGAAGTCCATCGAATCCAGGGAGAGCTGGTCGCGGAGGCGGACCTCGGGCTTCACGCTCGAGAGATCCTCGTCCGGCGCGATGTCGGCGATGATGTCGAGCACGACCTGCTTGATGTCTTCCTTCGTCATAATATCGGATACTGTTTCAAACGGCCAAAACCGGTCAGGCAACCCCATATTTCTTCACGATGAGGGCCGAATTGATGCCCAGCATGCCGAAGGAGTTGTTCAGGATGGCCGTCACCCGGGGGACCCGCACGGCTTGGTTGACCACGAGGCCCGGGAGGGCGCATTCCGGGTCGATTTCCCCGATATTGATGGTCGGGTGCACCCACCCGTCCTCGAACGAGGGGAGGTTGCCCGCGAGTTCGAGGGCGCCCGCGGCCCCCATGCAATGGCCGATGAAGCTCTTGGTGTTGTTGATCCGGGTGTCCGGACACCCCGCGAAGACCGCGCGCAGGGCGGTGCACTCCTGGATGTCGCCGAGCGCGGTGGCCGTGGCGTGCGTCGAGACGATGTGGATGTCGTTCGGGGCCATCCCCGCGCGGGCCAGGGCCAGGCGGACGCATTCCGTCTGGCGCTCCGGGTTGGGCAGCACGGCGTCGGTCGCGTCGGAATTGATGCACCAGCCGGCGATCTCGGCGATGATGCGGGCGCCGCGGGCCAGCGCGTCGTCGAGGCGCTCGAGCACGTAGACGGCCCCGCCCTCGGAGATGACGATCCCGTTGCGGTCCTTGTCGAACGGCCGGGAGGCCTGGTTCGGGTCGGCGTGCTGGGCCAGGGCTCCCTGGTTCTTGAAGCCGGCGAAGATGCCGAACGTATGGATCGATTCGGAGACGCCGCCGGCGAAGGCCAGGTCGACCTCGCCGAGCTGCAGCATCTGCGCCGCCTGGATGAGGCCGGCGTTCCCCGCGGCGCAGGCCGCGCCGATCGTGTAGTGGGGCCCCGTGATCCCCAGGTTCATCGTCACCTCGCCCGCCGGGTTGTTGGCCACGGTGCGCGGGTTGTGGTGGTGGGTCCAGTACTTCGTGTCGTTGCCGAACTGCGAGATGTTGTGGATCTCGTTCTCGGTCTCGACGTTGCCGTGCTCGGTGATGCCGAGGTAGACGCCCACGCGGGACTTGTCGATGCGGTCCCAGTCGAGGCCGGCGTCGCCGAGGGCTTCGCGGGCGCAGTAGATGGAGATGGAGCCGACCCGCGTGCCGTTGCGGATTTCCTTGCGCTTCTGCCACTTGGTCGCGTCGAAGTCGCAGACGCCGGCCGGCTGGCGGCCCATGTGGCGGACGTCGATCTCGGCGATGCGGGCCTTGCCGGCCAGCAGGTTGGCGCGGAACTCGGCCAGCGAGTTGCCGTTCGGGGCGGTGAGGCCCAGGCCGGTGATGACGATGCGAGGTTTCGAGGACATCGGACGGGTCTCCATCAAGCCGCCGCCGCCCGCGAAGTCAAACCCCGCCCCCGCTTGCCCTTGCCATCCCCGCCGCCCGCCCTTTCCTGCGAGGGAGATGTCCCAGCCGCTCCAGTGCTCGCTCTGCGCCGAGGTCGCGACGGTCCACCTGTCCCAGGTGGTCGGGGGCAAGGTCACGAAGGTGCACCTCTGCGAGGCCTGCGCGGGGAAGGGCGGCGCGGTCGACCCGGCCGTGTTCCAGCTCGCCGACGCCCTCCAGGCGCCGGCGCCCGCCGCCGAACTCACCTGTCCCCAGTGCGGCTTCACCGACGTCGATTTCCGGAAGCGCGGCCGGCTCGGTTGCCCGGCCTGCTGGGAGACGTTCGGCGGCGCGTTGAGCCCCCTGCTGCTCAAGGTGCAGCCCGAGGTCGCCCACGTCGGGCGCGCCCCCGCCGGGACGGCGCCCCTCGGCCAGCTGCGCCACCGTTTGGCCGCCGCGCGCGCCACCCTCGCCGCGGCCATCGCGGCCGAGGACTACGAGCAGGCCGCCAAGTCCCGCGACGAAATCGCCGCCCTCGAGGCCGCGCTCAAGCCCGCCTGACCATGTCCGTCCAGGAGATCCTCGCCGAAGACCAGGACCCGGCCCGCGCCTCCGGGGCCCAGGCCGTGGTGCTCAGCACCCGCATCCGCCTCGCGCGCAACCTCGCCGGCCAGCCGTTCCCCGGTTGGGCCAAGGCGCCGCAGCGGCAGGAGATCGCCGAACGCTGCATCGGGGCGCTGGTCGACCTGCCGCGTTTCCGCCGCGCCCATGTCCTGCGCATGGCCCAGGAGTCCGACCTGGACCGCGCCGTGCTCGTCGAGCGCCACCTCGTCTCCAAGGAGCTGGCCTCCGGCCAGGCCGGCGCCGCCGTCATCAGCCGCGACCAGACCTGCTCCGTGATGGTCAACGAGGAGGACCACCTGCGCGTGCAGGTCCTGCGCCCCGGCTGGCACCTGCGCGGCACCTGGAACCTGGCCGAGCAGCTCGACGACGCCCTGGCGGCCGCCTTGCCCTTGGCCTTCTCCGAGCGCCTCGGCTACCTCACCGCCTGCCCGACCAACGTCGGCACCGGCCTGCGGGCCTCCGCGATGGTCCACCTCCCGGGCCTCTGCCTGGCCGGCCAGATGGACAAGGTCACGCGCGCTCTCAACCAGGACGGCCTCGCCGTGCGCGGTTGGCTCGGCGAGGGCACGGAGGCCGCCGGCAACATCTACCAGGTCTCCAACCAGCAGACCCTCGGCCTGGCGGAGGACGACATCCTCAAGCACCTCGGCTTCTGGATCAAGCACCTCGTCGAGCAGGAGTGGAACGCCCGGCGCAAGCTGGCCCTGGACGAGGGCGAGAAGTTCGTCGACCGTCTCGCGCGCTCCTTCGGCGTGCTCCGCCATGCCCGCCTGCTCTCCAGCTCGGAGGCGATGAACATGCTCTCCCACCTGCGCCTGGCCTGCGACCTCGGTTGTCTGCCCGAGGCCCTGCGCGACCAGGTGGACCGCCTGCTCATCGAGGGCCAGCCGGCCCATGTCCAGGTGCGCCACGGCGCCCCGCTCGACAGCGACGGCCGCGACCTGCGGCGCGCGACGGTCATGCGCGAGGCGCTGCGCGCCTTCCCCGAGGTCGGTCCGCCGACCGCCTGATCACTCCGCGGCGGGGGGCTTCGGCGTCGCGTCGCGCCGCGCCATCTCGTCGAGCAGCGCCTGCACGCGGGCCACGCCGCCGGTGACGTCGTCCTCGGCGAACTGCAGCTCGGGGGTGCTCTTCAGCTGGAGGGCCGAGCCCACGGTGGCACGGAGCTCGGCGCGGATCCGCCGCAGCAGCGCCCGCGCGGCCTTGCGCGCCGCGTCGTCGCCGGTCACGGCGTAGCTCACGCGCACCTGGCGCAGGTCCGGCGTCACCGCGGCACGCGTGATGGTGATGAGCGCGGCCTCCGCGGCCCAGCCCTGGCGCAGCGCCGAGGAGACCTCGCGCTGGACCAGTTCGGCCACCCGGAGCTGACGTTGCGACATGCGGCTTAGAGCGAGGGGCGGATCTGCAGCAGCTCGATCGCCTCGATGACGTCGCCCGGCTGGTACTCGTCGTAGCCGCCGAGCTTGATGCCGCACTCGAAGCCGGCCTTGACCTCGGAGGCGTCGTCCTTGAAGCGGCGGAGCGTCTCGACCGGGCCGTTGTGCACGACCTTGCCGGCGCGCACCACGCGGGCCTTGGCGGCGCGGCGGATGAGGCCTTCGGTGACCATGCAGCCGGCGACCTTGTGCTCCTTGCCCAGCGGGAAGACCGCGCGGACCTCGGCGGCGCCGAGCTTGTTCTCGCGGATCTCGGGGTCGAGGAGCTCGGACATGGCCTCCTTCACGAGCGTGATGAGCTCGTAGATGATGTCGTGGCCGATGACGCGCACGCCGGTGCGCTTGAGGTGGGGCTGCACGCCGTTCTCGAGCTTGGTGTCGAAGGCGACGATGCTGGCGCGGGCGGCCTCGGCGAGGGCGACGTCCCCCTGCGTGACGGGGCCGACGGAACCGCCGACGATCTCGAGGCGGACCTTGGTGGACTTGATCTCCTGCAGGCAGCCCTGCAGCGCCTCCAGCGTGCCGTTGACGTCGGCCTTGAGCAGGATGCGGAGGATCTTCTCCTTGTCCTGGGCGAGGGCGGCCATCAGGCGTTCGAGGTCGGACATGCCGGGACGGGCGCCGGTGCTCGGGGCCTGCTGCGCGGCCTCGGCCTCCTTGCGGGCCGCGAGGGCGGCCTCTTCGGCCAGCTCGCGGGCTTCGCGGTCGTTCTTGACCACGCGGAACTTGGCGCCGGGACTCGGGACGGCGTCCCAGCCGAGGACGAGCGCGGGGGTGCCCGGCGCGGCGCTGGGAAGGCGGTTGCCGCGGTCATCCATGAGCGCGCGCACCTTGCACCAGGTCTCGCCGCAGACGAACGAGTCGCCGGCCTTGAGCGTGCCCTTCTGGACGATGACCGTGGCGGTCGGGCCGCGGCCGGTCTCCATCTGGGATTCGATGACCGAGCCCTGGGCCGGGCACTTCGGGTTGGCCTTCAGGTCGAGGATCTCGGCCTGGAGCAGGATCGATTCGATGAGCTCGTTCATGCCCGTGCCCTTGAGCGCGGACACCGGCGCCGTGATGACTTCGCCGCCCCAGTCCTCCGGGGTGATGCCGCGCTGCTGCATCTGCTGCTTCACGCGGTCGACGTTGGCGCCCTTGGCGTCCACCTTGTTGACGGCGGCGACGATGGCGCTGGCGTGCTTCTGGGCGAACTTGAGGGCCTCCTCGGTCTGCGGCATGAAGCCGTCGTCCGCCGCCACCACGAGGATCGCGATGTCGGTGACGGAGGCTCCGCGTTCGCGCATCTTGGCGAAGGCCGCGTGGCCGGGCGTGTCGAGGAAGGTGACGGTCCGGCCCTTGTACTCGGGCTTCTCGCCCTGGTAGGCGACGGTGTATGCGCCGATGTGCTGGGTGATGCCGCCGGCCTCGCCCGAGACGACGTTGGTCTTGCGGAAGTAGTCGAGCAGGGTGGTCTTGCCGTGGTCGACGTGGCCGAGCACGCAGACGACGGGCGGGCGCGTGGCCATCAGGGCCGGATCGTCCTCGGACGGCTTCTCGACCTTCTTGACGGGCTGCACGCCCTCGCCGCGGTGGCGGATCTCCAGGGTGTAGCCGTGGCGTTCAGCGACCTTGCGGGCGTCGGCCTCCTCGATCACCGAGGTGGCGCTGACGACCTTGTTCAGCTCCATGAGGTTGCCGATGACCTGGAAGGGCTTGAGGTTGAGCGCGATCGCGAAGTCCCGGACCACGATCGGCGGACGGACGGTCACGGCGCCCTTGCTGCCGGGCGCGACGCTGCTGCCGGTGGCGGCCGGACGGTTGACCAACGGGGCCACGGGCGGGCGCACCAGCGGGGGCGGCGTGCTCGGCCGGCTGGCGGCGGGGGTGATGACGATCGGCGGCAATTCGCTCTTGGGGGGCGTCGGGGCGATCGGCGCGCGGGGCGGCAGGGCCGGCGCCGCGGGCGGACGCGCGGCGGAGACCGGGGCGATCGGGGCGACCGGGGGCGGGGTGCGCGGAGGCACGGCCGGGGCCGGCGGCGGGGTGGTCGGCTTCGCGGGGGCGGGCGCGGCGGCCGCGGGCTTGGCCGGTTCGGCCGGCTTCGGCGGCTCGACCTTGGCGGGCGCGGGCTCCGGGGCGGGCTCCTCCTTCTTGGGCAGCTTGTCGGCGGCGAACTTCAGGAAGTCGTCGCGGTAGAACTTGCTGAAGTTGCTCGAGGCCGCCGGCTTCTTGCCCTCGGCGTAGACGAGCTCCTTGAAGTCCGGGTGGGCTTCGACGAACTGGTCCGCCAGGGCGAGCAGCGCCTTGACCTCGAGGCCGAGCTCCTTGGCCACGTCGCTGTAGCGCTGCGTGCTGGAGGCCTTCTTGGCCTCGGGCTTCTTCTTCTTCTCGGTCATGGGCGCGGGCGGGGAGTGCGGCGAGGGGGCGGGGAAGGGAGGGGGAGTGATCAGGCCTTGGCGGCCTTGGCGACGGCGGCGAGGAACGTCTGGATCTCGTCGGCGGGGAGGCCGGTGTCCTGCAGTTCCTCGGCGGTCACGTTCGCCGCGACGGAGAGCTCGGTCAGGCCGAGCTGCACGAACTTGGCGACCAGCTCGAAGGGCAGGCCGAGCTGTTCGGCCATGCGCGTGGCCTTCTCGCCGAGCTGGGCCTCGACGCTCTCGGGCGCGTGGGTGGCCTTGGCGATGTTCAGGCCCCAGCCCATGAGCTTGGAGGTGAGGCGGGCGTTCCGGCCCTTGGAACCGATGGCGATGCGCATGTCCTCCTCGTCCACCTCGAAGTGGATGGAGCGGTTGCGCTCGTCGATGCGGACGTTGCGCGGGCGGGCCGGGCGGATCGCCTCCTCGAGCAGCTTGAGCGGCTCCTTATGGTAGCGGATGATGTCGATCTTCTCGCCGCCGAGCTCCTTGACGATGTTGCGGACGCGGGCGCCGCGGGCGCCGACGCAGGCCCCGACGGGGTCGACCTTGGGGTCGCTCGAATCGACGGCGATCTTGGTGCGGTAGCCCGGGTCGCGGGCCATCTTGGCGATGGTGACGGTCTTGTCGGCGATCTCGGCGACCTCGAGCTCGAGGAGGCGGCGGACGAAGCCGTCGTTGGCCCGGGAGAGCACGAACTCGCGGCCGCGCTGCGGGTCTTCGCGGATCTCGAGCAGCAGGCAGCGGATGCGGTCGCCGGTGCGGAACTCGTCGCCATGGCAGCGCTCCTTGTGCGTGAGGACGGCCTCGGCGGTGCCGAGCTCGACGATCACGTTGCCCCGCTCGGTGCGGCGGACGGTGCCGGTGACGATGTCGCCGACCTTGTCCTTGTATTCCTGGAAGACCTGGTCCTTCTCGATCTTGCGGAAGCGCTGGTTGAGGAGCTGCTGGGTGGTCTTGGCGGCGATGCGGCCGAGGTCGGCCACGTTGATCGGCTTGCGGACCTGGTCGCCCACGGCGGCGCCCGCCTGGAGGAGGCCGGCCGCGACGGGGTTGATCTCGCGCAGGGGATCGGCGACCGAGTCGGTCACGGAGTAGAGGACGTGGGCCTCGAGCTTGCCGGTGGCGGGGTCGGCCGTGACCTCGACGTTCTGGCCGGCCATGACCGACTTCTCGACGGAGGACTTGATGGCCTCGACGATGAGGGCGCAGGCTTCGTCCTTGGGGATGCGCTTCTCCTTCTCGAGGTATTGGAGGTAGGGTTTGATGTCGACGCTCATGGGTGTGCGGTGGGTGCGGTGAAAGTTCGGGGGACAAAAAAGGCGGGTCCGGCTGGACCCACCTTCTTGTAAGGTGACTACGAGGCGTAAACTAGCCCAGCCCCCCGGGGGGTTGTCAAGTGCCGTCCAAGGGGGCGGAGGCTGGTTCCGCTTGCCCCCGGGGGGGTTGTCCCAACCCTTGGTCCATGGCCGACGAAAAAGTGATCTTCACCATGACCGGGGTGACCAAGTACTTCGAGAAGAAGCCCGTCTTCCGCGACATCTCCCTTTCGTATTTCTTCGGCGCCAAGATCGGGGTCCTCGGCCTCAACGGTTCGGGCAAATCGACGCTGCTGAAGATCATGGCCGGCGAGGACAAGGAGTTCGACGGCTCGATCAGCCAGGTCCCGGGGTACACCCTCGGCTACCTCGCCCAGGAGCCCCGCCTCGACGAGCACCTCACGGTGCAGGAGTGCGTCATGCAGGCCGCCGCCGGCATGAAGGCCCTGCTCGAGGAGTACGACGACACCTTCATCAAGGTCTCCGAGACCGAGGACCCGAAGGAGCAGGAGCGGATCCTCGCCCGCCAAGGCGAGATCCAGTCCATCCTCGACGCCCGCGGCGGCTGGGACCTCGACGCCCGCATCGAGATGGCGATGGAGGCCCTGCGCTGCCCCCCGGCCGACGCCAAGGTCGCCGGGCTCTCCGGCGGCGAGAAGCGCCGAGTCGCGCTGTGCCGCCTGCTCCTGATGGAGCCGGACATCCTGCTGCTCGACGAGCCGACGAACCACCTCGACGCCGACACGGTGGGCTGGCTGGAGCGCCACCTCCAGGGCTACAAGGGGACGGTCATCGCCATCACGCACGACCGCTACTTCCTCGACAACGTGGCGGGCTGGATCCTCGAGCTGGACCGCGGCCGCGGCATCCCATGGAAGGGCAACTACTCCTCGTGGCTCGAGCAGAAGCGCAAGCGGCTCGAGGCGGAGGAGAAGCAGTCCGCCGCGCGCACCCGGTCGATGGAGCGCGAGCGCGAATGGGCGTCCGCCTCCCCCAAGGCGCGGGTCGCGAAGAACAAGGCGCGCCTGCGCGCCTACGAGCAGATGCTCACCCAGGACCAGGGGCAGCAGGAGAAGGCGGCGGAGATCTGGATCCCGCCCGGCCCGCGCCTCGGCGGCGCCGTCATCGAGGCCCGTGGCCTGACCAAGGGCTTCGGCGACCGCATCCTCATGGAGGACGTCAACTTCAGCCTGCCGGCCGGCGGCATCGTCGGCATCATCGGGCCGAACGGCGCCGGCAAGACCACCCTGTTCCGCATGATCACCGGCCAGGAGCAGCCCGACAAGGGCACGCTCACGCTCGGCGACACCGTCAAGATCGCCTACGTCGACCAGACGCGCGACGCGCTTCCGGCCGACAAGCCGCTCTGGGAGGCGATCTCGGACAGCCAGGAGATGGTGCACCTCGGCAAGCTCCTCGTGCCCGCCCGCGCCTATGCGGCCCGCTTCGGGTTCACGGGCGACGTGCAGCAGCGGAAGGTCGGGATCATGTCCGGCGGCGAGCGCAACCGCATCCACCTCGCGCGCCTCATCAAGGCCGGGGCCAACGTGCTGCTGCTCGACGAGCCCACGAACGACCTCGACGTGAACACGATCCGCGCGCTCGAGGACGCCCTCGAGGGCTTCGCGGGCTGCGCCGTCATCATCACGCACGACCGCTGGTTCCTCGACCGCGTGGCCACGCACATCATGGCCTTCGAGGACGACGGCCGCATCGTCTGGCACGAGGGCAACTACGGCGACTACCTGGAGGACCGCCGCAAGCGCCTCGGGCTCGAGTCCGACACCCCGCGCCGCCCGAAGTACCGCCGGCTCACGCGCTGAGCCGGCCGGCCCGCGCGAGTTCGGCGCGCCGCGCCGGGGCCTGCGCCGCGAGGGCGTCCAGCTGCGCGTCCGTCAGGCGCCAGGTCCAGTTGCCCTGCGGCTCGCCCGGGGTGTTGAAGCGCGCGTCCCCGCCGAGCCCGAGCAGGTCCTGGGCCGGCGCGAACGCGGCGATCGCCGGCGAGTCGAACACCGCCCGGAGGAGCCGGTCGGTCGTCGGCGCCGGACCATACAGTTCCTCCAGCCGCCGGCGTTCCTCGGGCGAGGCTTGGGCCAGCCAGCCGGCCAACGTGTCGTTGTCGTGGGTCCCGGTGTAGGCGAGGCGGTCGGCGGCGATGTTCGGGGGATGGTGCGGGTTGCCGGCCAGCTCCCCGCCGAAGCCGAACTGCAGCACCGCCATGCCGGGCAGGCCGGCCGCGACGCGCAGCGTCTCCACGCCCGGCGACAGGAGGCCGAGGTCCTCGGCGACGAGCGGCAGGTCGCCGAGCGCGCGCGTGAACGCGAGGTCCGGCCCCGCGCGCCAGGCGCCCTCCCGGGCGTTGGGCGCTCCGGCCGGCACGCTCCAGTAATCATGGATCCCGCGGAAGTGGTCGATGCGGATCGCGTCGAAGAGCCCGAGGTCGTGCCGGACGCGCGCCCGCCACCAGGCGAAGCCGTCGGCGGCGTGGCGGTCCCAGTCGTAGAGCGGGTTGCCCCAGAGCTGGCCGTCGGCGGCGAAGTAGTCGGGCGGCACGCCGGCGACGGCGGTGGGCCGCCCGGCGGCGTCGAGCTGGAAGAGCTCCGGGCGGAATTTCGCGTCGCAACCGTCCGCGGAGACGTAGATCGGCTCATCCCCGAAGAGCCGCACGCCCCGGGCGGAGGCGTAGGCGCGCAGGGCCGCCCATTGCTCGGCGAAGAGGAACTGCAGCGCGGCCGCGGCCTCCTCGGCGGCCGGCGCCGCGACGGTCGCCGTCCAGGCGGCGGGGGCGGCGAAGCCGTTGGCCGCGCGCAGCGCCGCGAAGCGCGCCCAGTCGTCCAACCAGCCGGCCTGATCGCGCCGGAAGCGGGCGAAGCCCGGGTCGCCCCGCAGGGCGACCGCCGCCCGTTCGCCGACGCGGTCGAGCAGGGGACGCAACGTTTCCCAGAGCTGACCGAAGTCCACGCGGCCGGCCGCGGCCGGCCGCGCGTCGGCGAGCTCCGCCGCGGAGACGAGGCCGCGCGCGTGGAGCTCGGCCAGGTCCAGCAGGTACGGGTTGCCGGCGAAGACGGAGAGGGCCTGGTAGGGCGAGTCGCCGTAGCCCGTCGGTCCCAGCGGGCAGACTTGCCACCAGCCGAAGCCCGCCGCGGCGAGCGCGTCGACGAAGCGCCGGGCCGCGGCGCCCAGGGCGCCGACCGGACCGGCGCCGGGCAGCGCCGTCACGTGCAGCAGCACGCCGGCGGTGCGCCGCGGGAAGGCGCGGCAACGGTAGGGGGCCGGCGCGGCCCGGGGCGCCGCGGCGACGACGGGCGCGGGGCGCGGGCTCATCTCAGCGGTCGAGTTGGAGGTGGTGCTTGGCCCGGAGCCCCTGCAGCCATTCGTCCACCGCCTCCTTCATCGCCACGGTGCGCACCCGGTTCTCGACCTCGGCGAGGACGTCCGGTTCGCTCAGGGGGGCGGCGCCGCGCGGCCGCCAGCCTTCGCGCCGCAGGATGAACCAGACCGGCTTGGCGCCGGGGATGTCGAAGCGCAGCGGGGCGGAGACCTGCTGGTCGGCGAGGCCCCGCAGGGTCGCCACGATCCGCTCGGTCAGGTTGGCCACGCTCAGCCAGCCGGCGTCGCCGCCGCGGGCCGCGTAGTCGTCCGTGCTGACCAGCTTGGCGAGGTCGGCGAAGGTCTCGACCTTCGCGCCCGCCGGCACCGCCACCTTGTGCTTCGCCAGCAGCGCGGCCATCCGCTCGGGGTGGGCGGCCGCCTCGGCCCAGTCGGCCGCGCGCAGCGCCGCCGCCTCGGCGGTCTCGGCCGCGCCCTGCGTCACGGCGATCTGGCGGAAGCGCACCTGCTCGTCGCGCGTGAAGAGGTCGATGTTCTTCTCGTAGAATTCCTTGCTCCGGCCCGGCCCCACGTCGGTCGCCGTCCGGCGGATGTTGCCGACCATGTAGTCGAAGATGATGCGGTCCTCGATGAACTTACGGTAGGAGAGGGGGGTCATGCCCGCGGCGCGGAGCGAGGCGACGAAGCGGTTGCGGTCGCCCGCGTAGTCGCGGCGGATGGTCTCCTCGATGTCGCCGTCGATGTAGGCGGCGGGCAGGCTGCCGCGTTCCGCGCGGAACTCCGCGATCACCAGCTGGCGGTCGGCCATGCTCCGGAGCGACTCCTGGCTCGCCCGCGCGAGCGTGGCGAAGAACTCGGCGTCGGATTTGGCGCTGGCGCGGGCCTGGCCGGCGATCGGCTCCACCTGGCGGCGGACCTCCGACAGGATGATGGGGGTGCCGGCGGCGATGCCCACGACCTTGTCCTGGTTCGTCTCGGTCCAGCGTTGGGCCGCGGTCTCCTCCAGGGTCGGCTTGCGCAGCTGCGCCGGGGCGAGGGCCGCGGTCAGGAGCAGGGTGGCGGAAAGGAGGCGTTTCATCGTCGGGCGGGCGCGGGAAGCCGCGACAGGAAGCCGCGGATTTCCTTCAGTTTCCGCAGGGGGTCCCGCACGGTCAAGCGGGGAAAACGGTTGCCCACGAGGACCGGTTCGGGCGCCCGCCCCGGCCGGGCCTCCAGGCAGCGCAGGACCGCGCCTTCGGTCGCCACCGCGACGATGTCCCGCGCCTCGGCCAGACAGCGGATCTCGGCCAGGCCGAGCATCGCCTCCGCCTCGGGCGGGAGCCGGCCGTAGCGGTCGCGCAGCGACGAGCGGAGCTCGGCGACCTCGGCGACGTCGAGCGCCAGCGCGATGCGCCGGAAGGCCTCGAGGCGCAGCCGCGTCTCCGGGATCCAGTCCGACGGCAGCGTCGCGGTGAGCAGGGCGACGTCGCCGTCGCCCCCGCGGACCTCCTCCACGCCGAGGATGGCCTGCGTGTGGTCGATGAAGTCCAGCCGCACCTCGCAGCGCTCCACCGCCGCGCCCGCGTCCCCGCGCAGCTTGGCCACGCTGCGACGGAGGAGTTGGCAGTAGAGGTCGAAGCCGACGTTCGCGACGTGGCCGCTCTGGGCGGCGCCGAGGATGTTGCCCGCCCCGCGCAGCTCGAGGTCGCGCATCGCGATGCGGAAGCCGGCGCCGAGCTGGTTGTACTGGCGGATCGCCGTGAGGCGCCGGCCGGCCGTGCCGACCAGCGCCGCGTGGCGGTGGAGGAAGAGGTACGCGTAGGCCTGGCGGTTGAAGCGCCCGACGCGCCCGCGCAGCTGGTAGAGCTGCGCGAGGCCGAAGCGGTCGGCGCCCTCGATGATCAGGGTGTTGCAGTTGGGGATGTCCAGGCCGGTCTCGATGATCGTGGTGCAGACCAGGACGTCGTGCTCGCCCGCCACGAAGGCCGCCATGACCTCCTCGAGCTCGCCGGCGGGCATCTGGCCGTGGCCCACCACGATGCGCGCCTTGGGCACGAGCGCGGCGAGGCGTTCCGCGACGCCCCGGATGGTCTCGACGCGGTTGTGGAGGTAGAAGACCTGGCCGCCCCGCGCCAGCTCGGCCTTCACGGCGTCGCGCACCAACCCCTCGTCGTACCCGCGGACGATGGTGCGGATGGGCAGGCGCTCGCGCGGCGGCGTCTCGATGACGCTCAGGT
>JBEBDN010000141.1:0-29280 GCA_041156945.1 Verrucomicrobiota bacterium
GAACGTTGAGGACGGACTCCTGCACCGCGAGGACCACGGCCCAGAGCGTGCCCATGACGACGACGAAGAGCACGGCTTCCTCGCGGATGCCGAACCAGAGCAAGGCGAGCGGGACCCAGCAGACCGAGGGCAGCGTCTGGAGACCGAGGGCAAGAACCCCGAGGGTGTCGCGGACCCAACGGACGCGGGCGCAAAGGGCGCCGAGCGGCACGCCCAGGGCCGCGCCGATGGCGAAACCGATGATGAGCCGGCGCATGGTGACCCAGGTGGCGGCGAGCAGTTCGCCGCTCAGCAGGGAGTCCCAGAACCATTCGACGACGTGCGTCGGCGCGGGCACGAGCACGGCGCTGACGCGGCCGCTCCGGACGTACCATTCCCAGCCGCCCAGGAGAAGGATGGCGATGAAGGTCGGGATGACGAAGCGCGGAAGTTTCATGGCCTTAGCGCTGATCCGCGGTGGGATGGGAGGACAGCGCCGCGGTGACCTCGGCGGCGAGGTTCGCGAGGGCCGGGTCGTTCATGCGGCGAGGGCGCGGCAGGTTCACGTCGAAGACCTGTTGGACGCGGCCCGGATTGGGGGAGAAAAGCACCACGCGGTCGCCGAGGCACACGGCCTCGCGGATGTTGTGCGTGACGAGCACGATGGTCTTCTTCCGCTTCGTGAAGATCTCCTGGATATCGCCGTAGAGTTGTTCGCGCGTCAGCGCGTCGAGGGCGGAGAACGGCTCGTCCATCAGCAGTACGCGCGGGTTGGGGGCGAGGGAGCGGGCGAGGGCCACGCGCTGGCGCATGCCGCCGGACAGCTCATGCGGACGCGCCTTCTCCTTGTTGCCGAGGCCGACGAGGTTGAGGTAATAGCGGGCCGACTCCAGGCGCTCGGCCTCGGTGAGGTCGGGCTTGAGGCGCAAGCCGAAGAGCACGTTCTCCAGCACATCGAGCCAGGGAAACAGGGCATCTTGCTGGAACATCACGAGGCGATCGCGGCCCGGGGAAACCACCGGATCCTGCCCGAGCTTGATTTCCCCCTCGTCGGTGTGCTCGAGCCCGGCCAAGAGGCTCAGCAAGGTGGACTTACCGCAACCGGAAGGCCCGACGATCGCCAGGAACTCGCCCTCCCGCACATCGAGTGAGATGTCAGCCAAAGCCGTGACCCGGCCGGAGGCCCCGTCGAAACGCTTGGTGACGTTGCGGAGGGTCAGGGCCGCGGCGGCAGCGGGCTTATCGAGCAGGGAGCTCATAGGTTCTGAGGGTCAAAATGACCGTTTCGGCCTTAACTTGTCAAGTTTACTTATGTTTAAAAGATTAGACCGGGAGCCCGCCTAAATCCCTATTTTTTAGGGGGATTATCCATCAAAAACTCCATTAATGGGCCTATGGGTGCCTCGCCCTTCAGAAGTTTGGCCTCCTGGGCATCCCGTAAGGCCCGACTGAACAGGGTGGTCAACCGGGCGCGGCGAGCCTCCAAGTCTTCCGGGGCGGCGAAGGCCACCCGACCCAAGGCGGGGCCGATGAGTTCGGGCTTGGGCGGAGCCGAACGCAGTTCCGCCCCGAGGCCCAAGCGGACCAACCGTTCTTGCCAGGCACGATCCGCCGCCAGGCGAGCGCACAGGGCGTAATGCGAACGGACGAAAGCCTCGATGGCCGGACGCCGCCGGGCCAAGGCGCTCCGGGAAGTCACCAAGACCGTGATGAGGGCGTCCTTGTTCTCATGGATGACGACTCCGCCGAACTCAGTCGTGAGTCGGGTGACCCACGGCTCGACCGTCCAGACCGCGTCGACCTCCCCCCGCGAGAACAGCAGCATGAGGTCGGCGTTCTGGGCCGGCACGACATGGGCGTCGCCCCCGCCGAGGTGCACCTTGAGCCCGCCCTGCCGCAACCAGGTGCGCGTGTCGATGTCCTGCGTATTGCCCAGCTGCGGGGTACCGATGCGACGTCCCCGGAAGTCCTTGGGCTCATGGAGATTCGCGCCGGCGCGCACGACGAGGGCGTTGCCGCCCTGCGCGACCGGAGCGAGGACGCGAATCTCCTCGCCCTGGGTACGGACGTGGGCGTTGAGCGCGGGCGAAGCCCCGACGTAGGCGAGGTCGATGGCGCCGGCGAGCAAGGCCTCCATCGCGGAGGGACCGGCGTTGAACGAACGCCACTCGAGCTTCACCCCCGCCGGCAAGGCGGCCTGATGGCAATCCTGACCTTCGCGTTCGAGTTGCCGGGCCGCGAGCGCCGGCGCGTGGGTCAGGTTCGGGAAGAAGCCCACCCGAAGCGCTTCCGCTTCGGCGCGGGCGAAGGCGGTGGCGGCCAGGAGCAGGCATCCGGCGAGGAGGACGGGGAGTGATCGCATGGGCGAAGGCATCAGAAGGCTTTGAGCAGAAGTTCGAGGTAGGCGAAGTCAGTATCGCCGGGACGGACCTGGCGGCGAGTCCACTCTCCGGCGACGAAATGGGCGTAGCCGAGGGTGACCTCGGCCCGCGGGGTGGCCTGCCAGCGGAGGCGGAGATCGAACTCGTGGCCGACGTTCCGCCCGGCCTCGCCGGTCCGGTCGCGGTTGTCGGCCGCATTATAGAAACGGTCCGTGGCGCTTTGGAGCCGATACCAGCTGTAGCCGAGGTCGAAGCGCAGCGCGGTCGTGACGGTCGCCTCGTAGCGAAGCTTGGGCGCGAGGATGTTCTCGAAGACCACGTAGTCGTTGGCCGACCACGGGCGACCGAATCCGAAGAAGCGTTCGAAGCGATGATCCCGGCCATCCGTCGGGCTCCGGTCGCCCGAGGCAGCGCCGAAGAAGCAGCTCAGGCGCGACTTCCACGCGTCCGCGAAGCGATAGCCGACCTCGGCGTTGGCGGCCCAGGCGGCGACCTCCTGGCCCCCGTTCCGGCCGAACTGCGCGACGCCCGCGGCGTCGAAGTCGAAGCCGGACCGACCGAAACGACCATAGGCCCGGAGTCCCGGCGAGTGGACGACCCGGCCACCGCCTCCGACGGACCGGTCGTCGAGGCGGAGGTAGAAGGGCTCGAAGGTCGCGACCTCGGACCATCCGCGCCAGTGGCCGATGGCACCCCAGAGACGCTTACCCTCAGCCGGCCGATCCGGATCGTAAAGCAGGCGCTCGAGCGGCTGGACGGAGAGCAGGTCGACTTGCCAGTCATTGGCCTCCTGCCCGATGCGGCCATGCCAACCACGGAAGGCGTTGGCCGTGTTGCGCCACTGGTTATTGCCCAGGAGGCGCCGGTCGAGGAACTCGAAGTTATGGTGGCCGTAGCGGAGGGAGATAGGCCGGGCGTTCCCCCGGGCATCGACGGTGAGCCAGTCCTTGAGGTAAAGCTCCGCGTAAGCGCGGATCGCCTCGAGTTCGTTGACGTCCCGGTTGTCCTTCGCGAACCGGCTGCCGTAGCGATGGGAGTCCTGGATCTCGACGGCGAAACGGAGCGGATCGACGAGTTCGCGGACGCCGAGGTAGAGGCGCGTGCGGTGCAGCCAAGGCTCGTCGGCTCCCTCCACATCCCGACGGATATCGTCATCGCGGAACTCGTAACGCACGCGGTAGTCGAGACCCACGTCGAGCCACTTGAAGCCATTCAGGAAGCTCGCCGGACTTTGGGTGGCGGGACCGACGTACCTGGGCGGATCCGGATCGCGTGTCGTGCTGTAGCTGTCCGCCTCTCGGTAATAACTCCCGGCCATCGCCTCCGACCCAAACACGCAGGCGCCGAGCAGAGCCCGAAGCAAGGTACTGGAGGGAGCAAAAGCCATTTTTCGTTTTAAGATGATAAGTTTAGTAATGATAAAATGTATAAGGTCGAGACCGTTCTTTCCCAAGGTAAAACAGTGTACAAAAAACTAACCTTAAACGACTTAAGTAAATCCAGAAACTCCTAAAAGGCTCCGACGACGAACCACAGGCTGGCGCTGACCACCAGGGCGGTCGCGATCCAGCCCAGCACCAGGATCCAGCGCGGGGCGACGAAGGCCCCCATGAGTTCGGCATCCCCGGTCATGCGGACCAGCGGCCAGCAGGCGAAACCGAGCTGGAGGCTGAGGATGACCTGACTCCAGATGAGGAGGTTTTCCACCCTCCCCTCCCCGGCCAGGCCGATGACGAGGAGCGCCGGGGCCAGCGCGGCCAGTCGGGTGGCCACGCGGACGATCCAGCCGGCGGTCTTGATCTTCAGGAAGCCCTCCAGGACGATCTGGCCGGCCATGGTGCCGGTGATGGTGGCGTTCTGGCCGGAGGCGAGCAGCGCGACGGCGAAGAGTGTGCCCGCGATGGTCGAACCTAGGACTTCATAGGTAAACTTATCGGTAATTATTTCGGCAATGGCCGAAGCCAACGCACCATCAAGCAAACTATGCGCTTCACGAATATCGGTCACGTTTGACTGTCCAGACTTATGAAAGACTGCGGCGCTGAGCACGAGCAGGCCGGCGTTGACGAAGAAGGCCAGGCTGAGCGCGAGCGTGGAATCCCACGTGGCGAAGCGCATGGCCTCGCGGCGCTCCTCGTCGGTCCGGCCGAAATCGCGGGACCCGACGATCGACGAATGGAGGTAGAGGTTATGCGGCATGACCGTCGCGCCGATGATGCCGAGCGCCACGAAGAGCATGCCGGGGCGGGTCAGCACGTCGGTCGTGGGGACGAAGCCCTTCACCAGGTCGGCGACGACGGGCTTGGCCAGCAGGAGTTCCACGCCGATGCAGGCCGCGATGGTCAGGACGAGCACGGCGACGAGCGATTCGAGCCAGCGGTAGCCGAGGCGCGTGAGGGCCAGCAGGACGAGGACATCCAAGGCGGTGATGATGGCGCCGAAGAAGAGCGGGATGCCGAAGAGGATCTGCAGGGCGATGGCCGAGCCGAGGAGTTCCGCCAGGTCCATGGCGATGATGCCCAGCTGCGCGGCGACCCAGAGGAATTTACCGACGAGCGGCGAATAACGGGCCCGGCAAGCTTGGGCGAGGTCGAGGCCCGTCGCGACGTTCAGGCGCACGCAGAGGTGCTGGAACAGGATCGCCATCAGGTTCGACAGCAGGATGACCCAGAGGAGCGCGTAGCCGAACTGCGAGCCGCCCGCCAGGTCGGTGGCCCAATTGCCCGGGTCCATGTAGCCGACCGAGACCAGGAAACCCGGGCCGACGAACCCGAGGAAGCGCCGGAAGGCGCCGAGGCGGGAGGCGGCGCGGGCCGGGTGCGGTGAGCCAGTGGTCATCAGCCTCGAGCATCCTCGCCCGCGCGTCCCTGTCAACCCGCCGCCCGCCGCATGGAATCCATCGCCAGCAAGGTCCAAAGGGCGGTGCGCCAGGCATGGGATCGGCAAAGGCTCGCGAGCGCCGGCGACGCGGGGCCTTCGCGCTGGAGACGACGGTGGCACGGCACGGACCAGAGCGCGGTGATCAACCAACCGGCCGCGACGGCGGCGCCGGCCAGCAGGCCTTCCCCCTGGAGGACCAACCCGAGGTGCCCGGCCAACTGGCCCAACAGGAGGGGCCCGACCACCCACCCGACGCGTCGGGTATAGCCCTCATGGTGGTGCGCGAAATCTTCGGGGCGCCAACGGGCGAAATCCGGGTAGGTGCAGAGCAGGATGAGCCAGGAGACCGCCGCCAACGCGACATCGACGCCGGCCAGGCCGAGCAGTGGCAAGCGAGGGTCCATCGGGCCATCCAAGTCGGTTTTGCCCTTTGCACAAACCGGAGGGACGATAAGACGGAAGCATGCCCCTCACCCTCCTCCGCCTGGCCTGCCTGCTGCTGGCCGGCCTCGCCTCGCTGGCGGCCGCCGAGACCCCGCCCAACCTCGTGATCCTCTTCGCCGACGACCTGGGCATCAACGACCTCGGCTGCTACGGCCGCAAGGATCAGCGGACCCCGAACCTGGACCAGCTGGCCGCCCAAGGCGCGCGTTTCACCCAGGCCTACGCCGCCGCCTCGGTCTGCTCGCCTTCGCGGGCGGCGCTCATGACGGGCCAGAGCCCGGCGCGCCTGAAGATCACGACGTTCCTGACCGGCCGCGCCGACCGGGCTTCTCATCGCCTGCTGGCCGCGCCGATCAACCATCACCTGCCGGAAGGCGTCCCGACGCTCGCCCAGTTGCTGAAGCCGAAGGGCTACGTCTCCGCGGCGGTCGGGAAGTGGCACCTCGGGGGCAAAGGCCATCAGCCTACGGACCACGGTTTCGACGAATACTTCCCCACGCGCCCGAACCCCGGCGCGGAATCGCCCCAGGGCGGCAAGGGCGAGCTCGGGCAGGCCGAGGCCGCCGTCAAGTTCATCGAGCGCAGCAAGGACAAGCCGTTCCTGCTCTACCTGGCCTTCGATAACCCGCACATCCCGCTCGCCGCGCCGGCCCAAGCCATCGCCGCGAACGCCCAGTCCTTCCACCCGACGTACGCCGCGCTCGTCGAGTCGCTCGATGTCGCCGTCGGCCGCGTCCTCAAGGCGCTCGACGACCAGGGCCTCGCGAAGAATACGGTGGTGGTCTTCGCCTCGGACAACGGCGGGGTCCACGTCTCCGAGCTCCGCGAAACCCCGCCGACGCACAACGGGACCGCGCGCGCGGGCAAGGGCTTCCTCTACGAGGGCGGCATCCGCACGCCGCTGATCGTCCGCTACCCGGGCCGGGTCGCGGCCCGCGAAATCGCCGAACCGGTCGTGCTCGGCGACCTCTGCCCGACCCTCTGCGCGCTGGCCAAGGCGCCCGGGCCGACCGTCCCGGATTTCCGCGACCTGTCGCCGCTGCTGTTCGATGCCCCCCTGGCGGACGCCAAGCCCCGGGCGCTCACTTGGCATCAGCCCCATTACATGAACCAGGGCGGCAAGCCCGCCGGCGCCATCCGCGAAGGCGACTGGAAGCTCATCGAACAGTATGAGGACGGCAGCCTCGAACTCTACAACCTCGCGAAGGATCCGGGCGAGCGGACCGACCTCGCCGCGACCGAGCCGGCCCGCGTCGCGGCGCTGCGCGGCAAGCTCGAGGCCTGGCGCCGGTCCGTCGGCGCGGCGCCCCTCAAGCCCAACCCGGATTTCGACCGGACCCGCTGGGAGCGCTGCTTCGTGAAGTTCGACGCCACGCGCGTCGCGGCGCTGCCGACGTCCGAGGCGATGCGCCCGTTCATGGCCGAGTGGCGCCAGGCGATGGACGACGCCACCCGGACCGGGCCCAACGCGCTCATCTTCCTCGAGGCGCGCGACGCCCAGGTGCAGGCGAAGAAGCTGAAGTACGAGGAGCCGCCCCAGAAGGACACGCTCGGCTTCTGGGTGGACCCCGCCGACACGGCCTCCTGGAAGTTCCCCGTCGCCCAGGCGGGCAAGTACCGCGTGAGCGTGCTGCAAGGTTGCGGGAAGGGCAGCGGCGGCTCGACCGTCGCGCTCGAGGCCGGCGCGGCCAAGGTCGAATTCACCGTCGAGGAAACCGGCCACTTCCAGCGCTTCGTGCCGCGGGAAGTCGGCGTGCTCGCGCTCGCCGCCGGCGAGAACACCCTGACCGTCCGGCCCGTGAAGAAGAAAGGCGCGGCGGTCATGGACCTGCGCCGCGTGACGCTCGAACGCGTCGAGTAACCCCTCAGGCCGAGGCGAGCAGGGCCCGCAGCTCGGCTTCGGGCTCCTCGTGGCCCTGCGCCACGGCGAGGGCGAGCGCATCCGTCCAGGCGGCCCGGGCGCCGGCGCGGTCGCCGACCGCGGCCAAGGCCTTGCCCAGCAGCACGCGCGGCATCATCCAATCCGCCTTGGCCTCCGCGGCGCGGCGCAGGTGTTCGGCGGCCTCGGCGGGCGCGCCCTCCTTGAGCAGTTCCTGCCCCAGCGAGAAGCGGAAGAGCGCGTTGGCCGGGTCGGCGGCGACGTGCGCGCGGAAAAGTTCGGAACGGGCCATGGTCAGGGGGCTTCGAGGCGGAAGACGACGACGGTCAGGCCGGGCAGGCGGACCTCGATCGAGCAGGGACGGCCTTGGCAGGGGATGCGGTCGGCCTTCACGCCGCCGAGGTTGCCGAGGCCCTGGCCGGCGTAGTGGCGGGAATCGGTGTTGAGGACCTCGACCCAGCGGCCGGGCCAGGGCACGCCCAGGCGGTAGGTGCGCTCGACCGGCGTGAAGTTGCCGGCGACGACCCAGGCTTGGCCGCGGGCGCGGCGCTCGAAGGCGACCACGCTCTGCGCGCCGTCGTCGGTGACCAGCCACTCGAAGCCCTCCGGCCGCAGCTCGTTCTCGGCCAACGCGGCGTCGCCGACGTAGAGCCGGTTGAGGTCCGCCACGAGGCGCTGCACGCCGGCATGCAGCGGGTACTCCAGCAGGTGCCAATCGAGCGACGCGTCGTATTTCCATTCGGCGAACTGGCCGAACTCGCAGCCCATGAAGAGGGTCTTCTTGCCCGGCCAGGTCCACTGGAGGGCCAGCAGGCAGCGCAGGTTCGCCGCCTTGGTGGCGTCGTCGCCGCCGGACATCTTGCCGATGAGCGAGCCCTTGCCGTGCACGACCTCGTCGTGGGAGAAGGACTGCACGAAGGCCTCCGACCACTGGTAGAGCATCCCGAAGGTCAGCTTGTCGTGGTGGAACTTGCGGAACAGCGGGTCCTGCCGGAAATAGCCGAGGCTGTCGTGCATCCAGCCCATGTTCCACTTGAGGTCGAACCCCAGGCCGCCGGCGCCGACCTCCTTGGTGACCCCGGGAAAGGACGTCGATTCCTCCGCGATCGTCGCGACGCCCGGGTGGTAGAGGTGCACGAGGGCGTTGACCTGGCGGAGGAACTCGATCGCCTCGATGTTCTCGCGCCCGCCGTGGCGGTTGGGGATCCACTCGCCGGCCTTGCGGGAGTAGTCCAGGTAGAGCATCGAGGCCACCGCGTCGACGCGCAGCCCGTCGACGTGGAAACGCTCGAGCCAGGACAGCGCGGAGCCGACGAGGAAGCCGCGCACCTCGTGGCGGCCGTAGTTGAAGATGAGGGTGCCCCAGTCCTGGTGCTCGCCGAGCCGCGGGTCCGCGTGCTCGTACAGGTGCGTGCCGTCGAACCGGGCCAGGGCGAAGAAATCGCGCGGGAAGTGCGCCGGCACCCAGTCCACGATGACGCCGATGCCCGCCCGGTGCAGGGCGTCGACCATCGCCATGAAGTCGAGGGGCGAGCCGAAGCGGTGCGTCGGCGCGTAGAACCCGGTGACCTGGTAGCCCCAGGAGCCGTCGAACGGGTGCTCCGAGGGCGGCATCAATTCGACGTGCGTGAAGCCCAGCTCGACGCAATAGGCGGCCAGCTGCTCGCCGAGCTCCCGGTAGCCGAGGACGCGACCGCCCTCCTCGGGGACCCGCCGCCACGAGGCCAGATGGACCTCGTAGACGGACATCGGACGCGTCCGGGGATCGCGGCGGCGCCGGGACTCCATCCAAAGCGCATCGTTCCAGGCGAAGCCGGAGAGGTCGCAGACGATGGCGGCGTGGTTCGGGGAAGGTTCGAAATGGAGCCCGTACGGGTCGGTCTTCAGGAAAGGCGTCGGGTCGTGCGGCCCGACGAGCTCGAACTTGTAGCGCGTGCCGGCGGCGAGCCCGGGCACGAAGATCTCCCAGATGCCGGAGGCGCCGAGGACGCGCATGGGGTGCGCCCGCCCGTTCCAGAGGTTGAAGTCGCCGACCACGGCGACGCGGCGCGCCGAGGGCGCCCAGACGGCGAAGGAAACGCCCGCCACGCCGTCCAGGGTCCGGAGCTGCGCGCCCAGCTTGTGGTAGACGCGGTGGTCGTCCCCCTTCCCCAGCAGGAAGAGGTCATCCTCGGAGATCGTCGGCCAGAAGCGGTAGGGGTCCTCCAGTTCGCGCGACACCCCGTCCGGGTACACCGCCCGGAGGCGGTAGCGCAGGGACTCGCGCCGCGGGATCACCCGCTCGAAGAGCCCCACGGCGTGGAGACGCTCCATCGGGAGGCCGACGCCGGCCGCGACGTCCCAGACCTCCACCGCGGCGGCGCCGGGCAGCAGGCAACGCACCACGCAACCCCCGTCGCCGAGCGGATGGAGGCCGAGGAAGCGGTGCGGGCAGGTCTCCGTCGCGTCCACCAGGGCGGTCAACTCGGCGGGACTCAGTCGCATGGGTGGACAATCCACGGGGGGCGGGACTCGGCAAGCGCTCATTGCCCGAAAAACCTTGAGGGAAGGCCTCAACCGACAAGTCTGGGCGCGATGCCCGGTCGTCGTTTCTGGATCCTTGCCGCAAGCGTCGGCCTCGCCTGCGCGGCCGTCGCCGCCGAACCGGGGGAAGCCGCGCCCAAGCGGACCGGCGTGGCGCCGAACATCGGCGGCGAAAGCTTCCACTCCGAGGAAGGCGGCAAGGTGATGGTCGCGGTCAAGGGCATGGTGGAGGTGAACGGCGCGACGCTCTCGGCGGACCTCGTCAAGATCGACCAGCGCACCGGGCACATCGTCGCCCGCGGCAACTTCGTCTACGCGACCGCCAGCCTGCGCATCTTCGGCGAGGAGGCCACGCTCGACCCCCGCACCGACACCGTGGTCGCGCGCCACGTCCGCTTCGGCCGGAGCCCGATGTTCTTCACCGCCGAGGAACTCCGGATGGTCCGCGGCGACAAGACCATGACCGGCGTCCGCATGTGGCGCAACGAACCCGACGCGCAGGGGATGAACCTGGCCATCGGCCAGGTCACCTACAGCGAGAAGGACGATTGGCTGGCGATGAAGCACGTGCGGCCGTCCGTCGCCGGAATCCCCTTCCTCTACCTCCCCGCCTACGGCCAACAAGGGTATCGGGACGTTCCCTATGAGATCTTCCTGGGGATGGGCAACGCCCCGCTGAAGGGCTTCTTCGTGCGCTCGACCGTGCTCATGCGCCAGACGCCCGCCTTCTGGATGGGGCTGATGCTGGACAACTACGCCGATGCCGGCTGGCTCGCGGGTCCGGCCTTCCGCTACGACAACAGCAAGGTGAAGGGCGCCGGCACGGTCTGGAAGGCCCGCCTCAACGGCGCCTTCATCCACGACGAGGGCAATCTGCTGGTCGACGATTTCGGCCGGACCCCGGACCGCGACCGCTCCTTCGCCCATGGCGAAGTCATCGGACGGACGGCGGGCGGGATCGAAGTCGCCGGCCGGCTCTTCGCCGAGAGCGACCCGGACTTCCTCCGCGATTTCCGCCCGAACTTGGTGGGCCGGCTGACCGCCCCGGAGGCGACCCTGCAGGTGACCGCGCCGGTCGAGGGCGGCTTCCTCAGCGCCGGGTTGGCGGCGAAGGCCGACGACTACCAGGACGTCGTCCAGCGGTTGCCGGAACTGCGGTGGGACCTGCCGACGGCGGCGCTCGGCGCGAGCGGCTTCCGTCGCCGCGCCTTCGTGGGCCTCGCCTACCTCAGCGAGCGCCCCTCGGCCACGCTGAACGGACCGGCCTACCTCGCCGCGACCGGCGCCGCCGGCGCCTGGTCCACCACCCGGCTCGACGCCTACTACGGCGTGAGCTACCCTTGGACCCTCGGCGATTACCTGACCTTCACCCCGATCGCCGGCGTCCGCGCCACCGGCTGGTCGGAAGCCTTCGGCCAGGGCGCCGCGACCAAGGTGATCGGCCAAGCCGGCTTCGACCTGGAGGGGTTGGCCACAGGCTCCTGGGAACTTGTCGCCCCTAAGTGGGGTATCCAAGGCATGCGTCATAACCTGCGGCCGCTGCTGCAGGTCCGGGCGATGCCCGGGGCGGACCAGAAGTTCGGCCAGTTACCCCAATCCGACCGGCTCGGCATCACGTCGCAGCTCCGGGACTTCGACCTCGCGGACCGGCTGGACCCCGCCGGCACCACGGCGACCGAGTCGGTGCGCTTCGGCCTGCGCAACAGCCTCGAGACCCGCGACGCCCTCCGGGGGACGCGCCAGCTGGCGCGGGCGGACTTCTTCACGGACTGGCGCGACGGGTCGCCCGACCTCACCGCCAACGGTCGCTCCAACTTCGTGACGCACCTCTCGCTGACGCCGGCCACCTGGGTGACGATCGACGCGCTACACGTGGTGCCCAACGGCGGCGGGGTCCCGGTCGAGTCGACCCACGCCATCTCCTTCCGGTCGGGGGACTTCTGGAACGCCCAAGCCTACTGGACCGAACTCAACCAAGGTTTCGCGACCCGCCAGCTCGGCCTCAACGCCGACGTCATGCTCAATTCGGTCTATACGGCCTTCGGCCAGGTCAACCACGACGCCACGACCGACCAGACCAACCTGCTCATGGTGGGGGTGCGGCAACGTTTCGGCCAGTCCTGGGAGATGCAGTACAGCCTCCTGAAGCGGGTCACCGACCGAGGAAATAGCTCATTGGGCTTCCAAGTCCGCCTGCGATTGTTCAGGTTCTGACCGTGCAGGACGACTCTCCAGCCACCCCCGCCATCCCGACCGACGGCATCCTGCCGCCGGCGGACCTGCCGATCCGGCTCGACGTCTTCGAGGGCCCGCTCGACCTCCTGCTGTTCCTGATCCGCAAGAACGAGATCGATATCTACGATATCCCGATCGAGAAGGTCACCCAGCAGTACCTCGAGATCCTCCGCACCCAGGAGAAGGACAACCTGGAGCTCGCCGGCGACTTCTTCGTGATGGCCGCGACCTTGATGTACATCAAGAGCCGCATGCTCCTCCCGGTGGAAAGCCGTCCGGAGGAGGACCTGCCCAGCCCCGAGGAAGGCCAGGATCCCCGCTGGGCCCTCGTCCAACAGCTCATCCAGTATAAGCGGGTCAAGGAGACCGCCGCGATCATCCGCGGGCTGGTCGACGATCGGCAAGGCCTGCTCGCCCGCTATGTCCTGCAGCCGCAGGGCGACGACGCCCTCTCCCGCCCCGTCGCCCCGGCGGACCGCATCGAACTCTGGAACACGTTCAACCTGGTGCTGCGCCGGCTGGCCGAGCGCATCCAACCGGGCTCGATCACGACCGAGAACGTCACGGTCTCCGACCGGATGGAATCCATCCTGCGTCGCCTGGAGACCGAGCCGACCTTCGTGTTCACCAGCCTCCTGCCCGAGCGCCCGACGGTCGGCCTGCTGGTCGCCACCTTCCTGGCCTGCCTGGAGCTCGCCCGCCTCGGGAAGCTCAAACTCGAGCAGGACGCCGCCTTCGCCGAGATCAACTGCACCAAGGCCGAGGCCGGCGCGGGCCCCAACGCCGGCGAAGCCGCCGACGGCACCTCGGAGTTCGACGCCCCGTCCGCCCCGGCGGAGTGAGCCGCGGGCTTGAAAAGCCCCGGACTCCGTCCATCCTCGGACCATGGCTCGCCCAAAGCGCGCGCAAAACCACCTGTTGGGCCTCGGGCTCGATGGCCAGGACCGCCACAAGCGGATCACCCGCGGGGAAGGCTTCTCGCTCGTCGGCGGCTCCGCGGAGACGCACGACCGGATGACCGAGACCGTCATCAAGACGGTGGAGGATCTCCAGCGCCAGGGACGCAGCCTCCACGATGCGCCGGCGGAACAGGTGCGCGACCTCCTGCGCAAGCACGACCGCTCCGAGTGAGGGCGAAAAAACCGCCACTGGTTTATTGACTCACCTTCCGGCCGACATTTGACTGCCTTTCCTCCGATGAGCACCGAGTCCACCCCGCCTCCCCCGCCTCCGCCCGAGGGCGAAAACGCCGCTCCGCAACCCCCGAAGCTGAAGCTGGCCAAGCCGGTCGCCGCGACGCCCATCGTCCCCCCGCCGCCTCCCGCCCCGGGCGCGATTCCGCCTCCCCCTGCCGTGGGCGCCACCCCGGCCCCGGCCGCCCCGCGCGCACCGATCGCGCCGCCGCCCTCGGCTCCGCGCCCGACCCCTCCCGTCAACCGCAACGTCGGCGCCCTCGCCGCCACGTTGGACGTCGTGGCGATGGCCGCGTCCATCGCCGGCGCCGTGATCCTTTACCTCGAGCTCTTCGTCAAGACGAAGGGTTGAACCGACTTCCCATGGCATCCGATCTCATCTCCAACCTCGACACGACGAACTTCGATTCGTCGATCAAGTCCGCCACCGTCCCCGTGCTGGTCGACTTCTGGGCCACCTGGTGCGGCCCCTGCAAGCAGCTGGGCCCCGTCCTGGACCAGCTCGCCACCGAGATGACGGGCACCGTGAAGATCGCCAAGGTCGACGTGGACAGCAACCCCGCCCTCGCCCAGCAGCTCGGCGTGACCTCCATCCCGGCCCTGTTCCTTTTCAAGAACGGCGTCGTCGTGGACAAGATGGTCGGCGCCCGCCCGAAGTCGGACATCGCCGCCTTCATCCGCAAGCACGCCTAAGGGGACGTCCCTCCGGCCAACGAGAAGGCCCGGCAGCGCACGCTGCCGGGCCTTCTGCTTTGGCCGAGGCGCCGAGGAGGCTTACTTCTCGAGCGGGTGCTCCTTCAGGAGGTCGGCCGGCGCGTACTGGCCGCGGGTCCCCAAGGCCTTGCGGACTTCGGCGACCTTCGTGTCCATGACCGGGCCGGCCGTGTTGCCCCACGCCTGACGGACGTAGGTGGCGATGTGGGCGACCTGCGCATCCTTGAGGGCGGCGCCGACGTTGGGCATGTTGCCGTTGTACTTGGCGCCGTTGACCTCGATCTCGCCGGCCAAGCCGACCAGGATGGCCTTGATGAGGCGATCCTCCGCGCCGGCGACCCAAGCGGACCTGGCCAGGGGCGGGAAGGCGCCGGGGACGCCGAGACCGCTGGCCTGGTGGCAGGCGGCGCAGTTGGCGACAAAGAGCTTCTCGCCCTTGGCGGCATCGGGCTCGAACTCGACGGGACCGGTCGAGGCCGAGGCCTTGGGGGCGTTCAGGTCGAAAGCCGTGGAGGCGAAGTCACCGCTGTTGCGGGTGAGGTAGAGACCACCCCAGAAGCCGAAACCGCAGAAGAGGAAGACGATGAAGATCGGGGTCAGGGAGAAACCTTCGCGAGGCTCCTCCTTGTCGCGGGCGAGCTGCGAGTGGACCTCCACGAGGCGGCCGTCGGAGAAGCCGTCGGCGCCGGGACCAGGGTGGCCCTGGGGCGGACGGTTGCGGTCGGGATGACGATTACGGTCGTTCATGGGATCACTGCTTCAGTTTGGCTTCGGGCGAGGAGTAGTCCTGGCGGAGGGACTTGAGGTAGGCCACCAGGGCGGCCGAACGTTCGGCCGTCAGGAAGGCGTAGGGAGGGTGGTTGACGCCGGCCGCCGGGGTGGCGAGGAAGGCGGCGAGCTCGGCGTCGGACTTGGCGCGGGCGCCGTAGTTCGCGAGGTCGGGACCGACGCGGCGCTGGCCGAGCAGGACCTGCGGCTGGAGGACGTAGTCGCGGGCGACGCTCGGACGCACACCGTAACCGCGGGCGATGTCGCTACCCTGGCCGGCGGGACGGACCTGCTGGGTATGGCAGGCGACGCAACCGAGGTCGACGTAGACGGCGCGACCTTGGATGGCGAGGCCGGGCTCACGGGAGGGGAAGAGCGGGCCGCCTTCCTCGGCGGGGGCGCGACCGAGCGAGCCCAGCTGGACCTGGGCGGTGACGAGGAGACCGGACCAGACGGCGGCGACGCAGAAGAAGACGCCGGCGAGGAGGAGATTGAGGTTCTTCATGGGACCGGGATTAGTCGTGGCGACCTTCGGAGGTCGGGGTGGTGGAGGCGAGGATCATGCCGAAGGCGTTGAGGGCGAAGGCCACGTGGCCGACGAGCAGGAGGAAGGCCGCGACGGAGCCGGCGAGCGCCCACGGGGTGGACGGGGCGGACGGCTGGTGGCCGGCCTGCCAACCACCGGCGAGGGCCGCGCCGACGGCGACGAGCAGTCCGAGGAAGGCGGACCAGAAGTGCACGTGCACCAGCTTGGTCGAGGGCCAGAGGGAGCCGGTCAGGCGGGGCAGGATGAAGTAGCTCGCGCCGAAGAGCACCATGGTCGCGGCGCCGTAGGTCAGCAGCTGGACCTGGCCTTCGGCGAAGCTCGTGAACGCGAGGACCGCGCTCAGGTCGCGGGTCGAGAAGACCGCGGCGAGGACGCCGAAGAGGAGGAAGCTGACGACGCCGACGACGACGAAGCGCAGGGTGGTGCTGTTCCAGGACCGGCCCCAACCGCCGTCGACGGACAGCGTGGAGAGGAAGTTGATCGCGAGGACGACCACCGGGACGAGGCCGAGGACGGAAGCCACGACGCCGACGGACTGGAGCCAGACGGGGATCGGGCCGCCGAGCAAGGCGGCGGGGGCGGCCAAGCCGGAGAAGAGGAAGAGGGTCCAGAAGCCGATCGGGGCGAGGTAGTAGTGACCGAGCGGACGGCCGAGGATCTTCGGGACGAAGTAGTAGGCGGCGGCCAAGGCGGAGGCGCCGAACCAGAGGAACAGGAGGTTCTGGACGAACCAAGCGTGGGCCAGGGCCTGCACGGCGCCGACCGTCGGGAACCAGAGCACCATCAGCTGCGCGAGCAGGTAGACCAGCGGCAGGGCGAAGGTGGCGGCGACGATGTACCACTGGGAGACGAAGTGCTGCCCCCCGGACCGGCGGGCGTAGGCGACGACCGACCAGAGCGCGGAAAGCAGGAAGGCCACGAGGAGGACCGGGCCGACCTCGCGGGGCAGGTCGAGCAGGGCGAAGCCGCCGAGGTCGCCGCGGATGACCTGGACCACGCCGTAGGTGAGCGCGAGGTTCCAGGTGGCGCCGCCGAGGGTGGCGAGCCAACCGTTGCGGAACTCGAAGCGGCCCAGCTGGGCCATGATCCAGAAGTTCACCGCGAACAGGGCGTTGAAGCCCCAGCCGTAGACGAAGGTGTCGCGGGCGGCGGCGGCCACGCGGCCGTAGGTCGCCGGTTCACAGGCTCCGAGGAAGTCGGGGCGGTGCAGCTTCACGGCCGCGACCAGCGCGAGCACGGAGGCGACGACGAGCCAGAGCACGGCGGAGGTGAAGAAACAGAGGAACGGGCCGCGGAGGCCGGCCTCGGTGCGCGAGAGGCGGGCGAAGCCGGACTCGGGCGGGCGACCGGGCGGACGGGCGGGGCGATTTTCCTGACTCATCTTGGGCGAAGGGTGGGAGGATTATTTGAGGCCGAGTTCGGCGGTGTTCCAGGGGGCGGTGCGGCCGGCGGTGGCGTCGCGCACGGCCTTGACCTGGGCGGGAGTCACGATCGTGCCGCGGTTGCCGAAGCTCTGGCGGACGTAGGTCAGGACGTCGGCGATATCCTGGTCGGACACGCCGCCGACGGGCGGCATCATGCTGTTGAACGTGATGCCATCGACGGTGATCGGCCCCATCAAACCCTGCAGGATGAACTTGATCGGCAGCTCGGGGTTGCCGACCACGATGGGCGTTCCGGCGATCGAGGGGAAGACGGGCGGCAGGCCCTTGCCCGTCGGCTGGTGGCAGGCCAGGCAGGTGCGGGCGTAGACGGCGGCGCCGCGCTTGAGCGTCTCGGCGTCGGCGGCCACGAAGGCGACGGCGACGGGCGCGGGGGCCGCGGCCGGGGCCGCCGGCGCGGGCTTGAACGAAGCGAGGGCCTTCGGGTCCGCGGCGATGACTTCCATCGCGGTCGCGACGGGCACGCGGAACGTGCCGTCGGCGTTGCGGGCGGCGCCGGCGAGGAGGGCCTGCCCTTCCGTCTCGGTCTTGGCGCGCAGCGCCTTCTGGGCGGCGCGGCGCTCGACGTCGGCGTTGGTGCGCGGACGGGTGGCGAAATAGGCGTAGCCGACGACGACGGCGGCCGCGGCGAGGAAGGCCACGAGACCGAGCCAGGAGGCGACCTGGGCGGGGATCAGGGGGCGGGGTTCCCGCGGTTGGGAGGACTCACTCATGGTAGTTGATGGACTCGAGGATGCGGGGATCGTGGACCGGGATGGTCTCGTGGCGGCCGGCGGCGCGCAGCAGGACGGCCACGACGATGGCGCCGAAGCCGAGGACCGCGAGGACGTCGACGGCGAGGTAGGAGGTCAGGAAGGGCGAGACGACGAAGCCCTCGGGCGTGCCGGCGGCGTTGATCTGGCGGGGCACGGCGTTGAACCAGAGGTCGACGAGGCCGCCGACGAAGATCACCGAGGCCACGGCGAGGAGGCGGCCGGCGACGATCTTGGTGCGGTAGAAGAGCAGCGCGAGGAACGGCAGGAGGAAGAAGCCGAAGATGAGGTACATCGAGACGCCCCACCACTGGTTCTTGGCGCCGGTCACCGGGTCGAACTCGCGGATGTTGTACCAGAAGGTCTCCTCGGGGATGTTCGCCGTGTAGATCAGGAAGTACTGCGAGAAGCTGATGTACGCCCAGAAGACGGTGAAGGCCAGCATGAGGCAACCGAGCACGTGGCGGTGGGCCTGGTTGAGGATGCCGTCGAGCCAGCCGCCGTGGGACAGGCGGTAGGTCGCGATGACGGTGAAGGCCAGCGCGAGGCGGATCGAGAGGGCGAAGAACCACACGCCGTACATGGTGGAGAACCAGTGGTACGACAGGGCCATCAGGCAGTCGAAGGCCAGCATGGTCAGCGAGACCGCGGCGAGCGGGATGCCCGCGGCGGAGATGGCGTGGAGGCGGTGCGTGTGGCCGGCGGTGCGGTCGGTGTCCTGGGCGAACGAGCTGCGGCGCAGGGCCCAGACGAGGACGGCGAAGAAGACCACGTAGTAGGCGATGCGGGCGAGGAAGAAGCCCTCGTTGAGGAACCAGCTCTTGGCCTGGAGGATCGGGTCATGGCCGACGGCGTGGCCGCTGGGCAGGAGGTGCTCGGCGTTGGTCCACTCCCAGAGGAGGTGGCGGAACTTCGGGACGAAGGCCATCGGCACCACGCTGAGCAGCAGCACGATCGGGAGGGCCGGGAGCACGAGTTCCCAGGTGCGGCGGATGACCGGGGCCCACCCGGCGTCGAAGACGCGGGTGATCATCGTCAGCATCAGCAGGCCGATCAGGGTCGCGACCCAGAAGAGCGCGCCGAGGACGACGGAGAGGGGGCCGCGATGGTCGCCCTGGCCGGCGGCGGCGAAGGCGAAGGACCAGACGACCGCGAGGGCCGCGAGGCCGGCGAACAGGAATTTCTTCCAGTGGGCCGAGAGGGAGGCGGGAGTGGCGCTCATGTGCGAATTACTTGGCGGTGGCCTTCACGGCGGCGGGGACGAGGTCGGCCGGCATGGCCTGGGACAGCTGGAGGGCGCGCACGTAGGCGACGACGGCCCAGCGCTCCTCGGGGGAGAGCTTGTCGCCGTAGGGCTGCATGGTGTTCTTGCCGTTCGCGATCACGTCGTAGATCTGGCCGTGCGGGTAGGCGCGGAAGAGCGGGGCCTGGAGGTTGGCGATGGTGGCGATGGCCGCGTCTCCCTCGACGGCGGAGCGCACCTTCATGATGCCGTTGCCGTCGGCGGCGGCGCCGTGGCAGACCGCGCAGTACACCTGGTACTTGGCGCGGCCGAGCTCGAGCAGGCGGGCGTCGACCTTGAAGGGCGCGAGTTCGCCGCCCGGCTGGACGACGAGCGACTTGACCGGGAAGGCGGCGAGGAAGGCGCCGGTGGCGTCCTTGCCGGTGACGAAGGACGGGTTCAGCGACTCCGCGCGGCGGTAGTCGGCGGCGAAGACCTTCAGCGGGGCGAGGCCGTCGCCGCGGGCGACGGTGCCGGCCACGGGCGGGCGGGCGTCGCGGCCGTCGGCGAAGAAGCGGTTCTCCCCCTGCGGCTTGTACTTGGCCTGGTAGTCCATGTCGTCGAACACCATGACCGGGGTGTCCTTGGAGGTCTTGCCCTGGAAGCCGAGGAAGCTGACGAGGGCCAGCGTGGCGACGGCGAGGAAAGCGAGGTAGCGGCTCATGGTGGGTTCAGTCGCGGACGATGGTGATCTCCTGGCCGCCGAGCGACTGCAGGAAGTTGCGGGACTCGTCGACGTGGAAGTTCGGGTCGCCGGCCTCGAGGACGATCATGAAGGTGTCGTCGGAGACGCGCGCGAACTGCGGGTGGTCGAAGAGCGGGTGGTGGTGGCGGGGCAGGCGGTTGAAGATGAACTGCCCGAAGAAGGTGCCGAACGCGGCGAACAGGATCGTGCACTCGTAGAGGACGGGGAACGGGAAGATCACGCTCCAGAAGGGCTTGCCGCCGACGACGATCGGGTAGTCGGCCGAATTGGTGTACCAGGTGAGGAGGCAGCCGGTGAGGAAGCCGGTGACGCCGCCGAGCAGCGTCAGGCGCGGGACCGGGGAGCGCGGCAGGCCCATGGCCTGGTCCATGCCGTGGATCGGGAAGGGCGTGTGGACGTCCCACTGCTTCCAGCCGGCGTCGCGGACCTTCTCGGCCGCGTGGTAGACATCGGAGGCCTTGCGGAAGGTGCAGGCCACGCCATGGATGCGTTCGTTGCGTTCGTTCATGGGTGTGCGGACGGCGGGATCAGTGGGCGTGGGGGTCGGCCTGGGGCGTCACCATCTTCACCTCGGCCATGGGCAGCAGGGGCAGGAAGCGGATGAACAGGAGGAAGAGGACCGAGAAGAAGCCGAAGGTCCCGAAGAACGTGAAGATGTCCACGATGGTCGGGCTGTAGTAGCCCCAGCTCGACGGCAGGTAGTCGTTGGCGAGGGAGGTCACGGTGATGACGAAGCGTTCGAACCACATGCCGACGTTGACGAAGAGGCAGATGATCCAGACGAGCGCGTGGTTCTCGCGGACCTTCTTGAACCAGAAGAGCTGCGGGGTGATCACGTTGCAGGACACCATGATCCAGTAGGCCCAGGCGTACTGGCCGAAGGCGCGGTTGATGAAGGCGAACTTCTCGTACGCGTTGCCGGAGTAGGCCGCGATGAAGAACTCGGTGGCGTAGGCGTAGCCGACCATCGTGCCCGTCGCCAGGATGATCTTGCACATGTTGTCGATGTGGTACTGGTTGATCACGTCGTGCAGGCGGTAGATCGCGCGCAGCGGCAGCATCAGGGTCAGCACCATCGCGAAGCCGGAGAAGATCGCGCCGGCGACGAAGTAGGGCGGGAAGATGGTCGTGTGCCAGCCGGGGACGTTCGAGACCGCGAAGTCGAACGAGACGATGGTGTGCACGGAGAGCACGAGCGGGGTCGAGAGGCCGGCCAGGAGCAGGTAGGCCATCTCGAAGTTGCTCCACTGGCGGTTGCCGTTGCGCCAGCCCATGGCCAGCACGCCGTAGAAGGTCTTGCGCCACCAGGTGGTCGCGCGGTCGCGGATGGCGCCGAGGTCGGGGATCATGCCCATGTACCAGAACAGGGCGGAGACCGTGAAGTAGGTGGAGACCGCGAAGACGTCCCACTCGAGCGGCGAGCGGAACTGCGGCCAGATGCCGTTCTGGTTGGGCAGCGGGAAGAGCCACCAGCCGAACCACACGCGGCCGACGTGGAAGAGCGGGAACAGGCCGGCGCACATGACCGCGAAGATGGTCATGGCCTCGGCGGCGCGGTTGATGGAGGTGCGCCACTTCTGGCGCAGCAGGCAGAGGATCGCGGAGATCAGCGTGCCGGCGTGGCCGATGCCGACCCAGAACACGAAGTTGACGATCGCCCAACCCCAGCCGACCGGGGAGCGGAGGCCCCAGGTGCCGGTACCGGTCGACACGAGGTAGGTCAGGCCGACGAACGTGAACGACGCGATGAACAGCGCGACGACGAAGGTGACCTTCCACCAGAGCGGGGTCGGTTCCTCGACGATGCCGCAGACCTTGTCGGTGATCCAGTGGAAGCCGCGGTTGTTGAGGATGAGCGGGGAGCGCGGGAGCTCGGCGGGGCGAACCTTGTCGAGGATCGCGGGGCGCTCGGAGGAGTGGTCGGGGGCGTGAGCCATGGGACGGGGGAGGCGTTAGGGATTACTTGTGGGCGGACTCGCCGTGGGCGGCCGGGGCGGCGTGACCCGCGCCATGGGCCGCGCCGTGGCCGGCGGGCGCGTGGCTTTCGCGGCCGGCCATCTCCTTGCGGGAGAGGGGCAGGCGGAGGGCGCCGGGCATCCTCGGGTTCAGGTTGCGCAGCTTGGCCTGATAGGTCGTGCGCGGGCGGGTGTTGAGGTAGGTCAGCGCGCCGTAGGAGCGGGTCGAGGCCTTGGCCTTGGCGACGCGGGAGTTCGGGTCCGTGATGTCGCCGAACTCGATCGCGCCGGCCGGGCAGGCCTGCTGGCAGGCGACCTGGATGGCGCCGTCGGCGACCTGGGTGCGGCCCGAGTCGCGGGCGGCGGCCTTGGCCTGGATCTTGGCCTCCTGGATGCGCTGCACGCAGTAGGTGCACTTCTCCATGACGCCGCGCATGCGCACGGAGACGTCGGGGTTGCGCTGCAGCTGGGGCAGGTCGGCGGGATCCTTGACGGCCTTCTCGGGACCGAGGGGGCCTTCGTAGTAGTGGCCGTCGACGCGCTTGTTGAAGTCGAGGAAGTTGAAGCGGCGGACCTTGTACGGGCAGTTGTTCGCGCAGTAGCGGGTGCCGATGCAGCGGTTGTAGGCCATCGTGTTGAGGCCCTGGTCGTCGTGCACGGTCGCGTTCGCGGGGCAGACGGTCTCGCACGGGGCGGTCTCGCAGTGCTGGCAGGCGACGCCCATGAAGGTGACCTGCGGATCCTCGGGGATCGCGTTGCCGGCCTGCTCGCGGCCGTCGAAGAAGTAGCGGTCGAGGCGGATCCAGTGCATGTTGCGGCCCTTGAGGACCTGGTCGCGGCCGACCACCGGGATGTTGTTCTCGGATTGGCAGGCGGTGACGCAGGCGTTGCAGCCCGTGCAGGTGTTGAGGTCGATCGACATGCCCCACTGCTGGATCTTCAGCTCGGACTCGCGGCCCTTCCAGGCGGCGAGGTTCGGGGCGACGGCGTGGTCGGGGTGCTCGTAGGCGGAGTTGCCGCGCGGGGTGGTCGTGGCCTTGAGGGCGGGCGACATCGCGCCGTCCTTGCCGTACACCGCCGGGGCGTGGCCGTCGATGCCGAGCTTGGCGAAGTCGGCGTTCTTCTGGAGGTCGTCGGCGCTGCCTTCGCGCACGACGTCGCGGCCTTCCATGGACCAGTGGTCCTGCATGTTGCAGACCGGGGTGGTGCCGCCGGTGAGTTCGAGGGTGACGCCGGTGCGGAACGCGGGCGAAGCCGTGGTGAGGAAAGGATAGACGTCGAAGCCGTTGCCGGTGACGCGGCCGGCGAGGCGCTCGTCGACGCGGGTGGCCACGCGTCCGCCGAGCCTGCGGCCGAAGCCGAGCTGCAGGCCGACGGTATGGTCGGCGAGGCCGGGCATGATGAAGACGGGGCCGGTGATGGAGACGCCATCGACGGTGAGGCGGGCGATCCGGGCGATGAGGCGGCCGTCGACCAGCTGGTTGATGTTCCGGTTCAGGGCGCCGATCTGGTTGATGACCATCGCCTCGGGCTCGATGGCGAGCTTCGCGGCGAGCTTGGGGCTGACGAGGATGACGTTCTCCCAGACGGTCTTGGAGAGGGGGTCCGGGGCTTCGGCGAGCCAGCCATTGTTGGCGAAGAGGCCATCGCCGGCATGGGCGCTCGGCAGGAGACGGGCCTCGAGCTTCTCGAGGGAGAGCTCGGGGGCGGCGAACGCGGAGGTCGGGACGGCCAGCGTCAGGTCGACGACCGTCGGGTAGGCGGAACCGGCGAGCACGCCTTCGGCAAGCCAGGCGGCGAAGGCATCGTCGGACTTGTTCTTGGCGAACGTGGCGAAGGTCTCGCGGACGAGCGCGTAGGGCTCCTGCGTCGAGCCCGCGAAGGCGGCGAGGACGTCGAGCTCGGTGAACGAGGGGAAGAGCGGCTCGATCATCGGCTGCACCGGCACGTAGGTTCCGTCGACGGTGCGTCCGTCGGACCAGCTTTCGAGGTAGTGGGAAGCCGCGATGAAGGTACCGCCGGCGGACTGGGCCAGCGCGGAGGTCTCATCGAAGGCCGGGCCGTGGAAGCCGAGGCGGACGACCTTGGTGGCGGCCTTGGCGACGGCGGAGAACTTGACGTCGGCCGGGGCGTCGTAGGCGGGGTTGCCGCCGAGGATGACGAGGGTCGAAGCCGGCTTGGCGGCGAGGTCGGCGATCGTGCCGGCGCGGACGGCGGGCACGGCGACGTAGCGGACGGCGGCGCCGAGCGCGGCGTTGGCCAGCGCGACGGCGCGGTGGGCGTCGGCGGAGAGGTGGTCGCCGGCGACGATGAGGGCCTGGCCCTTCGCCTGAACGAGGTCGGCCACGCATTCCTTGACCCACTGGTCGTCGACCTTGAGGCCGGAGACCTTGAAGGAGGCGGGCTTGCCGAGCTGCGCGAGCACTTCGGCGGCGAAGCGCGCGGCCAGGGCGGAGATGTGCGAGGAGGCGGCGCGGAGGCGGTGGTCGGCGGCGGCGCCGGTGATCGTGAAGGTCGACTCGACGACGTAGAGGCGCGTCATCTGGGCGGCCTCGGCGGCGGTGTCGGCGCGGCGGCCGGCGGAGTAGGCGCGCGTGGCCTCGACGGAGGCGTCGCCGGCGCCGAGGAAGTCGGCGTCGAGGCTGAGGATGCGGCGGGCCTTCGCGTAATCCGGGAGGGCGCGGACGCCGAGGGCGGCCTCGGCGCGACGCTGCGCGACCGGGGTGTACTCGATCCAGCGGGCCTTCGGGAGGGCGGCCTGCACGGCGGCGACGAGGCGGGCGCGCGTCGGGGAAGTGGACGGGCGGGCGAGGAAGGCGAGGCCTTCGCCGCCGTTGGCCTTGGCCTCGGCGGAGAGGGAGCGGAGCAGGTCGCGGACGCCGGCGGCCGTCAGGGGGGAACCGTTCGGGCCGTAGGACGACTGGGCGCGGTCCGGGTCGTACATGTCGAGCACGCTGGCCTGCGCGAACTTCCCGGAAGCGGTGCCGTTGGCGGCGTGGCTCGGGTTGCCCTCCACCTTGGTCGGACGGTGCTGGTGCGTCTCGACGATCAGCGGCTGGTTGGCGAACTCGCCCGGGAAGGACGTCGTGTAGAAGGTCGGGATGCCCGGGATGGTGTTCTCGGGCTGCTTGCCGTAGGGCAAGGTGTGGTTGCGGGGCTCGCGGCAGCCGGCGAGGCCGAGTCCGGCCAGGCCGAACGAGGCGCCCATGAGCATGAGGAACTCGCGGCGTTCGACGGCGGAGATGTTGGCCGCGCCCTCGACGAACTCGCGCTCGGCGCGGGTGCGGAACTCGGGGGTCTTGTTGCGCTCGTCCAGGCTGCGCCAGTAACCGGGGCCGGTGGGCTCGCCGGGCTGGGGGGCGGGGTGTTCAAAGACTTTCTTGCTCATCGAGGAAGGAGGTGGGGATTAGCGGTGGCAGCCGGAGCAGCTCTGGGGCGGGTTGATCTTCCAGTCGTGCACGAACTTCGCGCCCTGCGCGGCCTGGTCGGCCGGCGTCGCCGCCTTGTAGCCGAGGTCGGTGATCTTCTCGAGCGGGCGGAGGACCTGCTCGGGGTTGCGGTGGCAATCGAGGCAGAAGCTCATGTTCAGGGACTTCTGCTGGCCGACGACCACCTGCTGGTCGACGCGTCCGTGGCACTCGACGCAGCTGACGCCGCGGTTCACGTGGACGGAGTGGGGGAAGTAGACGTAGTCGGGCACCTTGTGCACCTTGACCCAGCGGATGGCCTCGCCGGTCTCGACGCTCTTCTTGACGAGCGCGAGGGCCGGGCTGTCCGGCTTGACGATGCTGTGGCAGTTCCAGCAGGTGTTGGCCGTCGGGACGTTGGAGTGCGGGGACTTCTCGACGAAGTTGTGGCAGTAGCGGCAGTCGAGGCCGAGGACCGAGTCGGGGCCGGCGTGGAAGGAGTGGTCGAAGGCGACCGGCTGGTCGGGGGTGTATCCGACGTTCAGATACTTGTTGGTGGCGTACTCGTTGACCGCGGCGACGACCACGACGCCGGTGATGAGCAGGCAGACGAGGATCTTGAACGGCGCGGAATTCGCGGCACGGGGCGCGAAATTACCGCGGCCGGCGGGGCGATTGAGGAAGGCTAGGAGTTTGCGCATCGCGGGACGGGCGGAAGATCAGCGTTGGGGGGTGCGGGGGACGGCGCGGGTCTCCGGGGAGACCTTGCGCACCGGGGCGGCGTTCGCGGCCGGAGCGGCTTGGGCGGGCGTGGAGCGGAGGAAGCCGAAGGTCGCGAGGGAGGCGAGGAGAGCGCCGGACTTGGCCAGGAACCCCTTGCGGGAAGTGGAGAGCTCGCTCATGGGATTTTTGCAGACAGAGGCACGAAACCCCGCCCCCCTTCGCAACCCAAATTTTGACGCTTTTGCGCGGGTTTCTCGGGTGGGGTGGGCTTGGGGTGTGAAGAAACTCGGAATCCAGTTAGTAATAATACAAATAAACCATTGTTCATCAGTTCTTTATGATGTTTAGAACTATTCTAATCGGGGAAATGGGCAAAAGGAACCCAATGGGAGGGTTCCAAACTATTAGGCCGGCGAAGCAATCGACCCTTTCGGGACTAATCGCTTCGCCGGCCTAGGGGCCGTACTACCCTACCCCTCAGCGGGACAGGGACTTGGCGGCGCTGCGGACGAGGTCCACGAAGCTCTTGGCTTCGAGGGCGGCCCCGCCGATCAAGCCCCCGTCGATGTCATGCTCGGCGAGCAGGGCGTCGGCGTTGTCGGGCTTCATGGAGCCCCCGTAGAGGATGCGGACGCGGGCGGCGGTCTCGGCGCCGAACTGGGCGACGAGGAGCGAACGGATGAAGGCGTGCACTTCCTGCGCCATGGCCGGGGTCGCGGTCTTACCGGTGCCGATGGCCCAGACGGGCTCGTAGGCGATGACCACCTGGTCGGCCTTGGCGGCGGGCACGCCGGCGAGCCCGAGCTCGAGCTGACGCTTCACCACGGCGTTGGTCGTGCCGGCCTCGCGTTCGGAGAGCAGCTCGCCGACGCACAGGATGGGCTTGAGGGAGGCGGCCAGGGCGGCGTTCACCTTGCGGTTGATGAAGGCGTCGTCCTCGCCGAAGAGGCTGCGGCGCTCGCTGTGGCCGAGGATGACGTAGGAGACGTGCAGGTCGCGGAGCATCGCGGCGCTGACCTCGCCGGTGAAGGCGCCGTTGGCCTTGTCGTGCATGTTCTGCGCGCCGACCGAGAGGTGCGTGCCTTCGACCGCGGCGACGGCGGCGGAGAGCGCGGTGAAGGGCGGGCAGAGGACGACCTGGACGGCGGACTCGATGCCGACGGCGGCGGCGACGGCCTTGGCCAGTTCGACGCCTTCGGTGGCGGTCTTGTTCATCTTCCAGTTGCCGGCGATGAGGGGGGTGCGGAGGGACATGAGGGTGGGGTTTAAGGCTTTATTTAAGGGGGTTTCCGTGGGTTCAGGCTTCGAGGGCCTTGACGCCCGGAAGGACCTTGCCCTCGAGGTATTCGAGGGAGGCTCCGCCGCCGGTGGAGCAGTGGGTGACCTGCGTGTCGACGCCGAACTTCTTGGCCGCCGTGGCGGTATCGCCGCCGCCGACGATCGTGATGGCGCCGCGCGCCGTGGCCTGGGCGACCGCGGCCGCCATGGCCTTGGAGCCGACGGCGAACTTGTCGAACTCGAAGACGCCGCACGGGCCGTTCCAGACCACGGTGCCGGCGCGACCGATGGCCGCCTGGTACAGCTTGATGGACTCGGGACCCGCGTCCATGCCTTCCCAGCCGGCGGGGATGCCGGACTGCATCGTGGCGGGCTGCGTGTTGGAGTCGGGCGAGAACTTGTCGCCGCAGTTGAAGTCGACCGGGAGGGTGACCTTCACGCCGCGGGCCTTGGCCTTGTCGAGGAGCTCCTGGACGATCTTGGCGCCTTCCGCGTCGTAGAGGGAATTGCCGATCTCCATGCCGTCGCAGACCTTGCGGAACGTGTAGGCCATGCCGCCGCCGATGATGATCTCGTCGGCCTTCTCGATCAGGTTACGGATGAGCGGGATCTTGTCGGCGATCTTCGCGCCGCCGAGGATGGCGAGCAGCGGGCGCTTCGGGTTGTTGAGCACGATGTCGAAGGCCTTGAGCTCGGCTTCGAGCAGGAAACCCGCGGCCTTACGGGGCAAAGCGACGCCGACCATGGACGAGTGGGCGCGGTGCGCGGTGCCGAAGGCGTCGTTGACGTACACGTCGCCGAGGCGGGAAAGGGAGGCGCGGAATTCGGCGACCTTGGCCGGGTCGGCCTTCTGGCTGGTGCCGTCCTCGAGCTTCACCTTGCCCTCTTCCTCGATGTGGAAGCGGAGGTTTTCGAGGAGCAGGACCTCGCCGGGCTTGAGGGCCTGGGCGGCGGCTTCGGCCGCGGGACCCACGCAGGCCGGCACGAACTTCACCGGGCGGCCGAGGAGCTTCTCGAGCTCGGCGGCGACGGGGCGGAGGGAGAACTTCTCGACGACCTTGCCGTCCGGACGGCCGAGGTGGGACATGAGCACCAGGGAGGCGCCGCCTTCGAGCAGGAACTTGATGGTCGGCAGGGCCGCGGCGATGCGCTGGGTATTCGTGATGGCGCCGGTCTTCTTGTCCTGGGGGACGTTGAAGTCGACACGGACGAGGACACGCTGGCCTTGGACGGAGCCGAGTTCGCGGAGGGTAGGTACGGGCATGGTGGTGAAAGGCAGCAGAGAAAGGCGGAAGGCCAAGGGTGGGAAGAACAAACCACCCTCGGCCCCGGAAAGCCACCCGGGCGCCCTCCCCCGCCCCGTCCCGGACCCAAAACAAGACAGGCGGCCCGGGTGGGCCGCCTGTCGCGGAGGGATTTCGGCTTAACTTAGAGCTTGGCCGTGACCTTGCCCAGGAGCTCGACGACGCGGTTGGAGTAGCCCCACTCGTTGTCGTACCAGCTGATGAGCTTGAAGAAGTTCTTGTTCAGCTCGATCGAGGAGCCCGCGTCGAAGATCGACGAGTGCTTGTCGTGGATGAAGTCGGAGGAGACGACTTCCTCGTCGGTGTAGGCCAGGATGCCCTTCATGTAGGTCTCGGACGCCTTCTTGAGGGCGGCCTTGATCTCGGCGAGGGAGGTATCCTTGGTGGTCTTGACGGTGAGGTCGACGACGGAGACGGTCGGGGTCGGGACGCGGAAGGCCATGCCGGTCAGCTTGCCCTTCACTTCCGGGAGGACGAGCGCGACGGCGCGGGCGGCGCCGGTGGCGGACGGGATGATGTTCTGGGCGGCGGTACGGCCACCCTTCCAGTCCTTCTTGGACGGACCGTCGACGGTCTTCTGGGTGGCGGTGTAGGCGTGGACGGTGGTCATCAGGCCTTCGGCGACGCCGAAGCCTTCCTTCAGCAGCACGTGGACGAGCGGGGCGAGGCAGTTCGTCGTGCAGGAGGCGTTGGAGATGATGTGGTGCTTGGCGGCGTCGTACTTGTCGTCGTTGACGCCGATGACGACGGTGATGTCCTCGTCCTTGGCCGGGGCGGAGATGATGACCTTCTTGGCGCCGGCGTCGAGGTGGCCCTTGGCCTTGGCGGCTTCGGTGAAGAGGCCGGTCGACTCGATGACGACCTGCACGCCGAGCTTACCCCAGGGGA
>JBEBDN010000142.1:0-6365 GCA_041156945.1 Verrucomicrobiota bacterium
GCCTACGTCCTGTCCCACGCGCCGGAGATCCGGGACACGCTCATCAATTTCGCCGGCGAGTTCATCTACTCCACCTACCTCTCCCCGGCCAGCGCCGCCGCCGCCCTGGCCGCGGTCGAGCGCACCCGCGCGCTCGCCGCCGAGCGTCCCGGCTTGCTCGCGCTCTCCGTCGAATGGCGCGACGCCCTCTGCGCGGCCGGGTTCGCCGTGCCCTCCGGCGACTCGCCCATCATCCCGCTCATCCTCGGCGATTCCGACGTCACCCTGCGCTACGCGGAGGCCCTCCGCGGCGCCGGCTTCATCGTCTCGGCGATCCGTCCGCCGACCGTCCCGGTGCGCACCGGCCGGATCCGGATCTCGCTGCGGCGCGGGCTCCCCGCCGACAGCCTCGCCAGTTTCCTCGCCGTGCTGAAAGGGGTCACGCCATGAAGGTCGGGTGGATCGGTGGTTGGGGCGTGTCGCTCGCGGAGATGCGCGACCTCGCCGTCGCGCACGCGCCCGAGGCCGCGCACGTCCTGTACCCGCCCGTCGTCGGCGCCGCCGAGAACCTCGTCGGGTGCGACGCGGTGGTGGGCTGGTCGCTGGGCGCCCACCTGCTCCTCGAGGCGGGCGCGCGCGGCGTGAAGCTGCCGGCGAAGGCCCTGCTCTTCGCCCCGTTCACGTCGTTCTGCGCCGAGCATGGTTCCTGCGGTCAGGCCTCCGAGACGCAGGTCAAGTGGCTGCGCCGTTGGCTCGACACCGACCCGGCCGCCGCGCTCGCGGATTTCCGGCGCCGCGCCGGCCTCGCCCCCGCGCCGACGGCCGACCTTCCGTACGAGATCGAGTACCTGCGGGCCGGCCTCGACGTCCTGGCGCAGCCCGCCGGCGTCGCGCTCATCACCTTCGGCCGCCAAGGCCTGCCTCCCGGCTGGGAAGCCTACGTCGGCGACCAGGATACGCTCCTCCATCCCGCGGGCGTCGCCCAGGCCATCGTCGGCTGTCAGACCGTCGAAGGGCTCGGCCACGACCTCCGCGCCTTCCTCACTCCCTGACCATGCGCTTCGACGACCGGGCGGATTCCTACGCGGCGCATGCCGCTCCCCAGAAGCGCTTCGCCGAGGCGCTCGCCGCCTTCGCGCCTTTCCGCCGCGGGGCGCGCGTCACCGAGCTCGGCGCCGGCACCGGCTTCCTGACGGCCGCCCTGCTCGCCCAGGGCGTGAACGTCGACGCCACCGACGCCTCCCCGGCGATGGTCGAACTCGGTCGCCAAACCGTCCCCGGCGCGAACTGGTCGGTCCACAATGCGTTCGGACCGATCGAACCCGCCAAGGCCCTCGCGTCGACGGGCCTGCTGCACTGGGCCGCCGATCCCGCCGCCGTCCTGCGCCACTGGCGCGCCGCCCTGCCCGAGGGTGGCCGGCTGCTCCTCGGCGTCCCGTGCGACCCCTGCCTCAACGAGCTCCGCGACCTCATCGGGGAAGGCCCGGTCCGCTGGCGCGACGAGTCCCAGTGGCTCGCCTTGCTCAAGGGCGCCAAGTTCGACGTCCAAGCGCACGGGGTGCTCGAAGCCGAGGAGACCTACCCCAGCGCGTTGGATTTCTTCCGCACGCTCCATCGCAGCGGCGTCACCGGCGACCCGCGGTTCTCGCCGACCGAACTCCGTTCGCTGCTGCGCGACTACGACCGCCTCCATGCCCATAAGGACGGCGTCATCGCGACCTGGGCCTGGCTCGTCGTCGACGCGACGGCGAGGTAGGCGGTGGGGAGGGTAGAATGCTGAGTACAGAGTACAGATTACAGATTACAGAGTGCAGAGTACGGAGGGGTAGGGTGGATACGGTTTCAGCTCCAAGCCTCTCATCGGCAACCTATACTCAACTCTCAGTACTCCGAACTCAGTACTCCGTAATCTGCACTCCTTCCCTTTCCTCACTCAAAACTGAACTCGTCCTGGGATTCCGGCGGGGGTTCCTCGCCGGCGAGGATGCCGCGGACGAAGAGCTCGCGGTGCTCGGGGCAGGGGCCGAGCCGGCGCAGGGCCTCGAGGTGGTCCGGGGTGCCGTAGCCCTTGTGCCGCGCGAAGCCGTAGGCGGGGTAGCGCGCATCGAGCTCCACGAGCAGGCGGTCCCGCTCGACCTTCGCGACGATCGAGGCGAGCGCGATGGCGAGGCTCTTGCCGTCGCCGCCCTTGACGGATTCATGCGCCCAGGCGAACGGCCGGAGCGGGAGGCCGTCGACGAGCACGAGCACGTTGCGTTCATCGGTGCGGCCGAAGAGCTCGCCTTCCGTGCCCGCCGCGGGGAAGAGTCCGGCCAGCGGCCCTTGGGCCAGTTGCGCGATGCAACGGGCCATCGCCAGGCGCGTCGCGCCCAGGATGTTGTGGGCCGAGATCTCCAGCACCGACGCCTCCGCCCACACGGCGCGTAGCTTGCCCTCGGCGGCCATCTCCCCGATCCGCCCGCGCAGTTCGGCGCGCTTCTCGGCGGTCAGCTTCTTCGAATCGTTCGCGCCAGCGAGGCGCCGCAGCCAGGCCGCCTCGCCGTAGAACCCGGCGTCGAGCAGCACCGCGCCCGCGACGACCGGCCCGCAGAGCGGTCCGCGGCCGGCCTCGTCGACGCCCGCGATGCCCGGGCGTCCGGCGCCGCGTCTACGGTCGAAGGAGGCCAGCGACGCCATCGGTTCACTCCGCCTGCTTGCGGCGGAAGAAGGGTTTCGGTTCCGGCGGCTCGAGTCCGCGGGCTTCGTACGCCGTCTTGAAATGCATCTTCGCGAAATTGATCAGGATCGCCGGACCCAGCCGTTCGATCAGTTCGACCGCGGCGCGCTTGGCCTCGGCGCCGGAGCCCTTGGGCAGGGGCACCCCGCCGTCGGCCGACAGGCGGTCCAGCTCGCGGACGAACGCGGCGCGGGCGACGATCGAGGCGGCGGCCACGACCGGGTCCGATTCCGCCTTGGTGCGCATGCGCAGGTCGAAGGCGATGTTCTTGCGGGCGAGCTCCTTCTGGACGATCGGCTCCTCCGAGAACTGGTCGAGCAGGCCCCAGGCCGGCCGGCGGCCGTTCATCTCCTCGTAGTTCTTCAGGGCCTCCTCGCAGGAGGTGGCGTGCATCCAGCCCAGCAGCCGGTTCAGGTTCTTGCCGAAGCGCGAGTGCAGTTCGTTGTACTTCGCCATGCGGGCGAAGGTCGTCTTCACCGCCACGCCCGGGGTCGAGCGGATCATGCGGTCCAGTTCGGCGATGGTGGGGTCGGTCAGCTTCTTGGAATCCTTGATGCCCGCCTTGATCCACTCGCGCACCACGTCGCCCGAGGCGATCACGCAGGCCGAGACCACCGGGCCGAAGAGGTCGCCCTTGCCGGACTCGTCGAGGCCGGCGTGCTCCTCGAACCACTCGGGGTTGAGCTCCGCGTCGTAGCCGAGGACCGCCTGGCCGGTCACGTCGGGCTCGAGCGTGAACTTCACGAAGTCCTCGGTGCCCTTGCCGGAGATGACGCACTTGCCCGACTTGTAATGGACGACGTTCAGGTTCTCGCCCTTGAAGGCGAAGGCCGCGTGCTCGACCGGGAAGGAGACCCAGCCCTTGGCGGCGAGGATCCCGCGGAGCTTCGCGGCCTGGGTGGCGTCGAGCTTGAGGGTGTGCATCGCCACCTTCTTCGGTTCGTCGTCGGAGTCCTGCTTTGCCTTTCGCGCCATGTCCTCCAAGGTCTACCGAGCCGCAGGACCAAATCCAGCCCCATCCCATGCCGACCCCGAAACCCCAGCCCTTGGCGGACGCCCCGGCGTTCCGGAAGGCCCTGTTGGCTTGGTTTGGCCGGCATCGGCGTCCCCTGCCTTGGCGGACCGAGGTCTCGGCCTACCGCACCGTCGTCTCGGAGCTGATGTGCCAACAGACGCAGGTGGCGACCGTCCTCCCGTATTTCGAGCGTTGGGTCGACCGCTGGCCGGGGTTCGAGTCCTTGGCCCGCGCCCGCGAGGCCGAGGTCCTCGCCGCGTGGGCGGGCTTGGGCTACTACACCCGCGCCCGGAACCTCCTCGCCTTGGCGCAACAGGTCGCGGGCCGGCCGGAGCCGCGCACCGCCGAAGCCTGGCGCGCCTTCAAGGGCGTCGGGCCCTACACCGCCGCCGCCATCGCCAGCATCGCGTTCGGCGAGGCCGTCGCCGTCGTCGATGGCAACGTGATCCGGGTGCTTAGTCGCGTCGCCGGCCTGCGCGAACGCCTCAAGGATGGCGCCGCCGCCGCGAAGCGCGTGGCCCCCTGGGCGGACGCCTTGGTCGACCCGCGTCGCCCCGGCGACTTCAACCAGGCCATGATGGAGCTCGGCGCCACGGTCTGCCGCAAGGCCGCGCCGGATTGCGCCCGCTGCCCCGTCGCGCGCTGGTGCGACGCCGGTCGGCGCGGCGACGCCGCGGAACTGCCGCGCTTCGAGCCCAAGGCGCGCCGGACGGATGAGGTGTCGCGTGGCCTGGTCCGCCACCGCGGGCGGGTCCTGCTCCAGCGCATCCCCGCGACGGCCCGCCGCCTCGCGGGCATGGCCGAGTTGCCGACGTTGGCGGCGCTCGGGGCGACGGCCGTGGGCGAACCGACCCTGATCCGTCGCCGCACCATCGGATCGGTCACCTATGTCGAGAACCTCCACGCCCTCGCCGTCGGCGCGGCCGAGGCGCGGCGGTGGACCCGGGAGACGACGCTCGAATGGGTGGACGAGGCGGAACTGGCCACGGTCGCGTTGACCGGCCCGCACCTGCGTTGGCTCCGCGAGTGGCTCAGTCCAGCCGGTCGGACAGCGCGCGGCAGACGGCCTTGAGGGCCGCCACGCGGGCGTGCCGCTTGTCGTCGCCCGAGACCACGATCCAGGGGGCGTGGGGCGTATCCGTGCGCGCGATCATGTCCTCGGCCGCCCGCAGGTTGTCGTCCCACTTCTTCCGGTTGCGGTAGTCCTCGGCCGTCATCTTGTGGCGCTTGTGCGGCGACTCCTCGCGCGCCCGGAAGCGCCGGAGCTGCTCCTCCTTCGACAGGTTGATCCATAGCTTCACGACGACCGTGCCCGTCTCCGCCAGGCGCGCCTCGAAGTCGTTGATCTCGGCGTAGGCCCTGGCCCACTCGGCGTCCTTCGCGAAGCCCTCCACGCGCTCGACCATCACGCGTCCGAACCAGGAGCGGTCGAAGACCGCGAGGTGGCCGGGCGCGGGCACCTTGTTCCAGAAGCGCCAGAGGTAGTGCCGCGCCTTCTCCTCGGGCGTGGGCGCCGGGGTCGGGTAGACCTGGTAGTGCGCGGCGTCGAGCATCCCGCAGAGGCGGCGGATAGCGCCGCCCTTGCCGGCGGCGTCGGGACCTTCGAGGACGACCACCGTCGCGAGGCCCTTCTGGGCGGCGAGGCGGGTGAGCCGGCCGAGGCGCGGCTGCAGCTTCGCCATCTGCTGGCTGTAGCCTTTCTTGTCGAGGGTCGGGTGGGCCGCGGCGCTCTCGAGCAGCCCGCGGGGGCGGCTGCCCGGCTTCTTCGCGACGACGGCGGCCCGACGGCGCGAGGCCTGGTTGAGCTGGTCGGCGATCGCGAGACCGGCGTGGAGGTCGCGGAGCTTCGTCTCCGCGGCGCCGCTGACGACCTTCCAGGGGAGGTTCTTGCCGCTGCCTTGGGTGCGCAGCGTACGCGCCAGGTTCTGGCCGGACTTCTTCGCGAGCAGCAGGTCGTCCGCCGTCACCACCCAGCCCTCCGCGTCGGTGTCCTCGGCTTCGCGCAGGCGTTTCCGCAGGCTCTTCTCCGGGGTCTCCAGCCAGACCTTCACCACCGAGGTCCCGTCGGCCGCGAGGAGTTCCTCGAACGAGCGGAGCGACTTCTGCCGCGCGCGGAGGGCCTCGCCGTCGAGTTCCTCGCGGATCGCCGCGGCCGCCGTGCGGGTCAGCCAATCGCCGACCACGATGGTGATGCGGCCTTTCGCCGGCATCTCCTGCCAATACGGCCAGAGGAAGGGGCGGCCGGCGCCGGCGTCCTCGGTCGGGGCGCAGATGCGGACCGTGCGGGCGTCGAACCACTCGGTCAGCTGGTTCGCGAGTGCGGAGGCCGCGAGCCGGTCGTTGCCGCCGAGCACGAGGACGGCCCCGCGCTGCTCGGACGCCAGCCGACGCTGCGCCGCCAGGAGGCGGAGGTGGAGGGCGGAGCGGGCTCGCTCCAGGGCGCTGCGGGTGGCCATCGCGGCCACTATGTCCCGTCCGCCGCGGATGGGAAGCGCGATTGGGTGACGGTCGGGTGACGCCTCAGCCCAGCAGGTCGGCGATGTCGGCCACGTAGACCTGCCGGCCGCCGGCATGGGCGGAGTCGAAGCAGAACTGGCGGCCGCCGCGGCTGGCGGAAGGGTGCGTGTCGCAGCGCCATTCGGTGCCGTTGATGGC
>JBEBDN010000143.1:0-3333 GCA_041156945.1 Verrucomicrobiota bacterium
CCGCATTGCCCGCTTGAACAAAGGCGGGTGATGGGCTGACATAGTCGGCTCACCCCCGCACCACCATGTCCCAGCGCCCCGTCACCCTCTTCACCGGCCAGTGGGCCGACCTCCCGATCGCCGAGCTCCTGCCCAAGGTCAAAGCCATGGGCTACGAAGGCGTCGAGCTCGCCTGCTGGGGCGACCACTTCGACGTCACCCGCGCGGTGAAGGAGAAGGGCTACGTCGAGTCGCTCTGGGCGCAGCTCGAGCTGCACGACCTCGGCTGCTGGGCGATCTCCTCGCACCTCGTCGGCCAGGCCACCTGCGACAACATCGACGAACGCCACCAGTCCATCCTCCCCGCCCACGTCTGGGGCGACGGCAAGCCGGAGGGCGTGCGCCAGCGCGCCGCCAAGGAGATGGCCCTCACCGCCGAGGCCGCCCGCAAGTTCTTCGACGCCGGCAAGTCCTACATGGCCAAGAAGCCGAAGGGCTCGGGCAAGGTCGTCGTGAACGGCTTCACCGGCTCCTCCATCTGGCACGCCCTCTACGCCTTCCCGCCCACCAACCAGGCCTTCCTCCAGAAGGGCTACGACGACTTCGCCAAGCGCTGGAAGCCGATCCTCGAGGCCTTCGAGAAGCACAACGTCTACTTCGCCCTCGAGGTCCACCCGACCGAGATCGCCTTCGACATCGCCTCCGCGCAGCGCGCCCTCGAGGCCGTCGGCCACCACAAGCGCTTCGGCTTCAACTACGACCCCAGCCACCTCGGCTACCAGGGCGTCGACTACGTGAAGTTCATCCGCACCTTCGGCAAGCAGATCCACCACGCCCACATGAAGGACGTCTGGTGGGGCCACGGCGACGGCACCGTCGGCGTCTTCGGCGGCCACACCGACTTCTGCGACGCCCGTCGCGCCTGGGACTTCCGCTCCGTCGGCCGCGGCGACATCCGCTTCGAGGACGTCATCGTCGCCCTCAACGACGTCGGCTACGCCGGCCCGCTCTCCGTCGAGTGGGAGGACGGCCGCATGGACCGCTTCCACGGCGCGACCGAATCCTGCGCCTTCGTCAAGAAGCTCGCCTTCCCGACCAACAAGGTCGCCTTCGACGCCGCCTTCGACAAGGCCAAGCAGAAGGCCAAGAAGTAACCCACACTCCAGCACATCCACATGGCCATCCAAGTAGGCATCATCGGGGCGGGCGGCATGCTCCAGTACCACGCCGCCGGCTTCAAGCAGGCGGGCGCGACCATCCTCGCCGTCGCGGATCCCGCGCCGGGCGCCGCCCAGAAGGCCGCCGCGAAGTGGGGCATCCCGCACGCCTACGAGTCCGTGGACGCCATGCTCAAGGCGCATCCGGAACTCGACGCCGTCAGCGTCATCGTCCCGAACAAGTTCCACGCCTCGCTCGCCATCCAGTGCCTCGGCGCCGGTAAGCACGTCTTCTGCGAGAAGCCTCCGGCGCTCAGCGCCCCGGAAGTCCTCGAGATCATCGCCGCCTCCAAGAAGTCCGGTAGGCACGTGATGTTCAACTTCAACAACCGCGCGCGCCCCGAGTCGCAGGCGATGATGAAGTACGTCGAGCAGGGGCAGGTCGGCAAGGTCAACTCCGCCCAGGCGAAGTGGATCCGCCGCACCGGCATCCCGGGTTTCGGCGGTTGGTTCACCACCAAGGAGCTCTCCGGCGGCGGCCCGCTGATCGACCTGCTGCACATGGTCGACCTCGCCATGTACTTCATGGGTTACCCCGAGCCGGCGCACGTCCTCGGCCAGACCTTCAACGACTTCATCGAGGACAAGTCCTTCAAGGGTCCCTGGGGCATCCCGGACCGCGTCGGCGGCGTCACCGACGTCGAGAACGCCGCGCACGGCTTCGTGACCTTCAAGACCGGCCAGGTGCTGACCCTGCAGGTCTCCTGGGCCGAGATGGTCAAGCGCGAGGAAGTCTCCGTCGTCTTCCAGGGCACCAAGGCCGGCGGCAAGGTCGAGCGCCTCTTCGGCATCGACGGCCTCGACCACACCGCGATCGACACCTGCGAGCTCTACGTCCAGGAGAACGGCAACAGCGTGAACCGCGCCATCGTCACGCCCGCGTGCGAAGACATGGGCCGCATCGCCAGCGCCGCGAACTTCATCGAGGCCATCGAAGGCCGCGCGAAGCCGCTGAACACGCCCGAGCAGGCCTACCGCCTCATGCAGGTCATTGACGCCATCTACGCGTCGGCCAAGACCGGCAAACCCGTTTCCCTCTGAGCATCATGGCTACCCAAACCCGCAAACTCCGCATGGGCATGGTCGGCGGCGGCCGCGGCGCCTTCATCGGCGGCGTCCACCGCATGGCCGCGGCCCTCGACGGCCAGATCGAACTCGTCGCCGGCGCCTTCTCGTCGGATCCCGTCAAGTCCCGCCTCTCCGGCGAGGACCTCTTCCTCGCCCCGGACCGCGTCTACGGCTCCTACCAGGAGATGGCCAAGGCCGAGGCCAAGCGCCCCGACCGCATCGACTTCGTGACGATCGTCGCGCGCAACGACATGCATTACCCCGTGGCCAAGGCCTTCCTCGAGGCCGGCATCCACGTCGTCTGCGAGAAGCCGCTCGCCTACTCGCTCGCCGAGGCCAAGCAGCTCCGCGCCCTCGCCAAGAAGAGCGGCCTCATCTTCGCCCTGACGCACAACTACACCGGTTACCCGATGGTCAAGGAAGCCCGCGCGATGGTCCGCGCCGGCAAGCTCGGCAAGATCAACAAGGTCGTCGTCGAGTATCCGCAGGGCTACGCCATCACCGCGCTGAAGTCCAAGCAGGACACCAAGATCTCCAACTGGCGCATGGATCCGACCCTCTCGGGCCTGTCCAACTGCGTCGGCGACATCGGCACGCACGCCGAGAACCTCGCCCAGTACATCACCGGCCTCGAGCTCGCCGAAGTCGCCGCCGACCTCAGCACCTACATCCCGGGCCGTCCGCTCGACGACGACGCCAACATGCTGCTCCGCTACAAGGGCGGCGCGAAGGGCATCCTGCACTCCTCGCAGATCTCGACCGGCGACGAGAACAACCTGAACATCCGCGTCTACGGCACGCTCGCCTCGCTCGAGTGGCACCAGGAGCACCCGAACGAGCTGACCGTGAAGTTCGCCGAGGCGCCCCGCCAGGTCTGGCGCCGCGGCAATTCCTACAACGGTCCCGAGGCCAAGAAGTACACGCGCACGCCGTTCGGTCACCCGGAAGCCTTCATCGAGGCCTTCGCGAACATCTACCGCGCCGTCACGGAGGCCGTCCGCGACCGCCTCGCCGGCCGCAAGGCCCCGAAGGGCGGCTACGACTTCCCGACGATCGACGACGGCGTCAC
>JBEBDN010000144.1:0-2734 GCA_041156945.1 Verrucomicrobiota bacterium
TCCTCGTCGTCTCCGCCGCCGACGGCGTCATGCCCCAGACCAAGGAGCACATCCTCCTCGCCCGCCAGGTCGGCGTGCCGAAGATCGTCGTCTGGCTCAACAAGGTCGACCTCTCCGAGCCCGACCTGATCGACCTCGTCGAGATGGAAGTCCGCGACCTCCTCAACAAGTACCAGTACGACGGCGACAACGCCAAGATCGTCCGTGGTTCCGCCACCGCCGCCCTTGAAGCCAAGCCGGAAGGCGAGCAGGCCATCCAGAACCTCCTGGACGCCCTCGACGCCGAAATCCCCGAGCCGAAGCGCGAGACCGACAAGCCCTTCATGATGTCCGTCGAAGACGTCTTCTCCATCACCGGTCGCGGCACCGTCGCCACCGGCCGCATCGAGCGCGGCGTCATCAAGGTCGGCGAGGAAATCGAGATCGTCGGCCTCCGCGACACCCTCAAGACCACCGTCACCGGCGTCGAGATGTTCCGCAAGGAACTCGACCAGGGCCAGGCGGGCGACAACGTCGGCCTCCTCGTCCGCGGCATCGAAAAGAACCAGATCGAGCGCGGCCAGGTCCTCGCCAAGCCGGGCAGCATCAAGCCCCACACCGTCGCCAAGGCCCAGATCTACGTGCTGAAGGCCGACGAAGGTGGTCGCCACACGTCCTTCACCAACAACTACCGCCCGCAGTTCTTCTTCGGTACCTGCGACGCGACCGGCACCGTCATCCTCCCGGAAGGCGTGGAAATGGTGATGCCCGGCGACAACGTCACGATCACGATCGAGCTGCAGAAGCCCGTCGCGATGGAGAAGGGCCAGCGCTTCGCCCTCCGCGAAGGCGGCAAGACCATCGGCGCCGGCCAAATCCTCGAGATCACCAAGTGATTCCGCGCCGAAAGGCCTGATTCACGATGCCGCGGCCCCCGAAAAAGGGGCCCGGCATCGGTCTCTTTAAAAACCAACACACAGGACGGTAGCTCAATTGGCAGAGTAGCGGTCTCCAAAACCGTTGGTTGTGGGTTCGACTCCCACCCGTCCTGCCACCTTCACCCACGATCACCACCACCACATGTTCAGCTTCCTCGGACGCCTGCGCCAATTCTGGAACGAGACCATCACCGAGGTCTTCGTCAAGGCTTCGTGGCCCACGCTCAAGGAACTGGCTGACTCGACCCTGGTCGTGATCGTCGTCGTCGCCCTGCTGGGCGCCGTCGTCTTCCTCTGCGACTTCTCGCTCTCCAACTTCGTCCAGTTCGCGACCCACCTGGTCCGCTGAACCTCCCATGTCCAACTCCCCCTCCGATTACCGCTGGTACACGCTCCAGACCCTCTCGAACAACGAGAGCAAGGCGAAGCGTCTCCTCGAAAAAGCCATCAAGGACGAGGAGATGGGCGACTACGTCGCCGAGATCCTGATGCCGGTGAAGACCGTCAAGGAATTCCGCAACGGCAAGAAGCGCGAGAGCGAGATGAAGCTGTACCCCTCGTACCTCTTCGTCCGCGCCCGCTTCTTCGACGAGGACGGCAACCTCCTCGAGGCCCCCTGGAACCTCCTGCGCGGCATCGACGGCGTCATCGGCCTGATCGGCGGCCAGTCCCCCGTCCCGCTGCGCGACGACGAGATCCGCACCATCCAGCAGCAGATGGCCGACGCGGCCGACAAGGTCGTCCCGAAGATCGAGTACAACCTCGGCGAACGCGTCAAGATCACCGACGGCCCCTTCGCCAACCTCGCCGGCAACATCGACAAGATCGAGCCCGACCGCGGCATGCTGCAGGTTTCCGTCGACATCTTCGGCCGCTCCACCCCGGTCGAACTCCAGTTCTGGCAGGTCGAACGCGACGACCGCGACTGATCCCCCTTTCACCCTAACTTCCAAACTACACCACCATGGCCAAGAAAGTCGTCGGCGAAATCAGGCTCCAGCTCCCCGCGGGCGCCGCTAACCCCGCTCCCCCCGTCGGCCCCGCGCTCGGCGCGAAGGGCGTCAACATCATGGCGTTCTGCAAGGAGTTCAACGCCAAGACCAAGGACCAGGCCGGCATGATCCTCCCGGTCATCATCTCCGTCTACCAGGACAAGTCCTTCACCTTCGTCCTCAAGTCCCCGCCCGCCTCCGTCCTCCTCAAGAAGGCCGCGAAGATCGAGTCCGGCTCCAAGGTTCCGAACCGCGACAAGGTCGGCAAGGTCACCAAGAAGCAGCTCCTCGAGATCGTCGAGCTGAAGAAGAAGGACCTCAACGCCATCAATCCCGACAACGCCGCGCGCATGATCGCCGGCACCGCCCGCTCCATGGGCATCGAGGTCGTCGGCTGAACTTCCCCCAACCCTAAACCCAACCCACCACTGCACCCCGCAGGAGACCAAAAGTCGCTATGAGCAAACAACCCAGCAAGCGCTACCGCGCCGCCGCCCAGGTCGCCGACCTGAAGGCCAAGTACGACATCGCCCAGGCCGCCGAGATCATCAAGAAGATGCCCGGCGCCAAGTTCGACGAGACCGTCGAGATCTCCGCCTTCCTCGGCGTCGACCCCAAGCAGTCGGACCAGATGGTCCGCGGCACCGTCTCCCTCCCGAACGGTTCCGGCAAGAAGATCAAGGTCCTCGCCTTCACCGAGAACGCGGCCGAAGCCCTCGCCGCCGGCGCCGATTACGCCGGCCTCGCCGACCTGATCGCCAAGGTCAACGGCGGCTTCCTCGACTTCGACGTCGCCATCTCCACCGTCTCCGCGATGAAGGACGT
>JBEBDN010000145.1:0-13261 GCA_041156945.1 Verrucomicrobiota bacterium
CGCCTTGGTCGGCCCTGCGCGCGACCGGCCGGACCTTGGCCCTCTCGGTGCGCATCGGCCCCCGCCAAGCCCTGGGCGGCCCGCGCGAACCGGACCTTGCCGAGGGGCTCGCCCTCCTGCGTCAGGGGTGGGAGGAGGCGCGCGCCGCGGGTATCGCCGTCGTGTCCGTGCAGGTCGACTTCGATTGCCCCTCGCGGCTGCTCGCCGCCTACGCGGAGCGGATCGCCGCGGCGAAGCGCGGTTGGCCGGAGGTCCGCGTGACCGTCACCGCGTTACCGACCTGGCTGAAGGAGCCCGGCTTCGCGGGCTTGGTCGCGACCGCGGATGGCTGGACCCTGCAGTTGCACGGCACGGCGCGTCCGAACCTCGCGCAGCCGACCCCGCTCTTCGATGGGGCGCAAGCCCTCGGCTGGATCGAGCAAGCCGAGGCGCTCGGTCGTCCGTTCCGCGTGGCCCTGCCGACCTACGCCTACCTCGCGTGCTACTCCGCGTCCGGGACCTACCTCGGCGTGAGGGCGGAAAACGCCGAACTGCCGAAGGGGACCGCGCGGACCCAACCCTTGCCGACGGATTCCGCCCAGGTCATCGACCTGCTCCGCCGACTCGAGGACCGTCGGCATGCGCTGGTCCTCGGCGTGGATTGGTTCCGGCTGCCGTTTCCGGGCGACCGCCAGAACTGGACGATGGCGGGCTGGGCGCAGGTGATCGGCGGTCAGGGCATCCCGAAGGCCTGTTCGCCGGAACTGCGGGTGGACGGGCCCCTGGTGGATGTCGCCGTCGTCAACCCCACCGGTCAGCCTTTGCCGCTCCCCGCGCTCGAGGTCGCCTGGCGCGGCCCGCGGGCCCTCGGCGCCGATGCGACGATGGATTGGGTCGCCCGGTCGGGCCCGGAGGCCGTCGCCTTCCGCCCGCACCCGCTCGCGGGTTTCCTGGCGCCGGGCGAGCGCCGGGTCGTCGGCTGGGTGCGCCTCGCCGAGGCTCGTCCGGTCTCCGTCCGGCTCCTCGGCGAATAACCCGGTCCGGATTTCGATTCCCATCGGTCGCCCGGTCCGTAATTTAGTTCCGTTTACGCCGATGACGAAGCGCACCTTTGGATGGATCGGCCTGGTCGCCGGCATCGCCGCGGCCTGGGCCTGCAGCGGCTGGGCGCCCGACGAGGGCTTGGTCGCCGGCGACGCCGCGCTCAGCCGTCCCTTCGAGACGGATTTCCTGGCCGACCTCCTCGCCTACCATGGGCCGACGGCGGCGGGAGCCGATCCGGGTTCGCGGTTCGCGCAGGTCCATGAGGTCCCGTCGGCGCGCCTCGTGGTCAGCGAAGCCCTGCTGGCCGAACTCCGGCGCGCGACCGAAGGTTGGACCGCGGAGCGCCGGGAGCAGGTCCTCCGGCCCGTCGCGCTGCATCTCGCCGCCCGTCTCGCGGACGCCGGCGGCGTCTACCAGTCCGCCGCCGATGGCCCGTGGAAACTCGTGGTCGGCGACGGCCGGGAGGTGGTCTTCCCGCCGCGCGCCCTCCGGACGCGTCGATTCGCCGAGCAGGATGCGCCGGCCAACGCGGTCGCCTACGCCGGCGCGGTGAAGCAGTTGCCCGCGGAATTCCGACTCTACCTGCGTTCGCTCGACTACGCGGGCGCCGACGGCGCGCAGCTCTGCGACGAGCTGCTGGCCTTGCCGGCCGCCGAGCGGAGGCATCTCACCGCGGTGGCCCACTATCGCCGGGCCCGGCTGCGGCTGATCCTCCTGGACAAGTCCGCGTCGGACGACGCCCCGCTGCGCCGCTCGCTGGCGGCGATCCGGGCCGACCTGCTCGCCGTGGGCGCCGCGGTCAAGGAGGGCCGACCCGATGTCGGCGGCGTCGCCTTCGCGGCCCAAGGTTGGCTCGCCCACCTGCGTTGCGCCGTCCTGCCGCTGCCGCGCCTGCGCGCCTTGGGCGAGGCCGACCTCGGCCAGGCCCTGCGGATCTACCTCGCGCAGCGCCGGGGCGGCGAGCCGACCGCGCACGACTCGATCCATCAGCTGCTCCGCGACGCCGCCGCGGCGGAGGATTTCGCCGAGTGCGCGCGGGATCCGGAGCTCCGCCGCCTGATGACGGCCTACCTGTCCGCCGGGGGCCGGACCCAGCAGGGCACGTCGCCCTTCGCCCTCGACGGCCTGGTGGGCCATGCCCGCGCCTGGTTGGCGGCGTTGCGCGCGGCCAAGGTCGACTTCGGCGCCGACGCCGTGCGGCTCGCCGCGCTGGCCTACCGGGTCGGCGATTGGGAACTCTGCGCGCGCACGCTCCGCGACGCGCCGGCGACGGACCCCTTGGCGACCTTGCTGCGGTCGCGGCTCGACCTCCGCGCGGGTCGCTCCACCGAGGCGGCCGCCACCTTGGGCGCGCTCCTGCAGCCGCAGGCGCGCCGCTTCAGCCTCGGCGTCTATTTCTACGACTTCGACGACCGGACGCACGGCGGGGACCCGGCCGGGTTGCCGGCCTACCGCTTCGAGCCGCCGGACGCGGCCGCTGGCCAGCTCGCCAAGGCGCGCTCGGAGCTGGCGACCTTGCTGCTGGCGCAAGGGCGTTACGTCGAGGCGCTCGACCATTTCTACCGCACGGGCCAGGCCAAGGATTACGCCTATGTCGCCGAGTGCGTCCTGCAGGTCGACGAGCTCAAGACCTACGTCGACCGCGCCTGGCCGGAGGATGCGCCGGTGACCAAGCCGACCGCCAAACGCATCAAGTTCCGCATCGACGAGGAGCCGGCGGAATGCACGCCCCTGCCGCCGGCCCAGGCCATCCGGCATCTGCTCGCCCAGCGCCTTTTCCGGGCCGGCCGCCTCGCCGAGGCATTGCCGTATTATCCGGCGGAGGTCCGCCCGTCCGTCGCGCAGTACCGGGACCTGCTGGCGCGCGCCGAGGATCGGACCCAAGCCAAGCGGACCCGGGCGGACGCCCATTGGCGCGCGGCCCTCGTGCTGCGTGAACTGGGCGACGCCACGCAGTTCTGCGCCTTCGGACCGGATTGGTCGAGCGGGGCCGATTTCTCCGACGACGCCGCGGACGGGAAGCCTTTGCACTGGCACGACGCCGGCGGCCTGCCGCGCGCGCGCATCCAGCCGATCGGGGACGAAGCCGAGTCGCTGCTCGCCCCGCCCGGCGCGGAGGAGCGGGCCCGCGTCAGCGCCTGGATCGCCGCCAACCTCGCGCGGCCCGACCGCGCCCACCGCTCCGCCCGTTACGCGGTGGCCCGCCACGCCCTGAAGGCCGCGGAGCTGCTGCCCGACGACGACCCGGCCGGCGCCCAGATCCTCCAATTCGCCGGTAACCTGCTCAAATACATGGAGCCCACCGCCGCGCAGCCCTACTATCGGCTCCTGGCGACCCGCTTCAAGGGCACCCCGCTCGGCGCCCATGCCCGCGCCAAGCATTGGTTCGCGCCCTTGGCTTGCGAGCCCGACCCGGACTGGATAAGTAGGGGACGATGAACATCCCGCTCCACTGGCACACCGAGCCGCTCCTCCTGCTCGTGGTCGTGGGCGCCTCCTGGCTCTACGCCTTGGCCGTCGGTCCGGGCCGGTCCCGCTGGGCCCCGGCGGGGATGGCCTACCCGGTCTGGTCCGCGGTGAGCTTCCACGCCGGCGTCGCCGTCGCCTACCTCGCCGTCGGCTCGCCGCTGGACCAGCTCGGCGAGGCTTTCCTCCTCTCGGCCCACATGCTGCAGCACATGCTGCTGATCTACATCGCCGCGCCGCTCATCGTGCTCGGCCTGCCGCCGGAGATGACCGACGCCTTCCTGCGGGCCTACCCGCGCGTGACGGCGGTCCTGCGCCGGCTGGTGCACCCGGTGGCCGCGGGCGTGGTCTTCTCGGGCATCTTCATCCTCTGGCACTTCCCCGAACTCTACGAGGCCGCGCTCCGGAGCCGCCCCCTCCACATCGTCGAGCATTGGTCGATGTTCCTCCCGGCCATCCTGATGGTCTGGCCGCTGCTTTCCCGTTCCACGGTCCTCCCCCGCATCGGCTTCGGGGCCGCCATCCTCTACGCCTTCGCGCTGATGATCGCCGACCTGCCGCTCTGGTTGGCCCTCATCTTCGGCAACCACCCGGTCTACGAGACCTACCGGCTCGCCCCGCGCATCTCCGGGCTGAGCGCGGCCGACGACATGATCCTCGGCGCCTCCATCATGAAGGGCTTCAACGAGGTCTTCTCGCTCCTCAACATGGGCGTCGCCTTCTTCGCCTGGTACCGCCGCGACCGCTGAACGCTCAGTGGCGGGAAGCGCGCCGGAGCAGGACGACGGCCACCGCCAGCACGACGAGGTTCGGCAGCCACACCAGCACGTCGGGGCGGAAGGCCGGGTCCTTCACCGACTTGGCCATCTCGGCCAGGAGGTAATAGCTGAGCGCGACCAGCAGGGCGACGACGGCGTTGACGAACGTCTCGGACCGGCCGACCCGGACCGCGAGGGGCACCGCCAGCAGGCTCAGCGTGAAGATCGAGAACGCCGAGGCCAGGTGCGACATGAGCTGGGTGCTCGCCTGCATGCGGCTGCGCGCGACCTCCGCGGGCGGCGTGGTCGGCGTCACCTGCCAGCCGTGTTCCATCGCCTCCAGCAGTTCGCCGAGCGTCAGCCAGCGGAGCTTGCGGGCGACGCCGCCCTCCTGGAAGATCGTCCCGGCCGGGAACTCGAAGGTCGTCGACTTCGCCATGGCGAACGCGGCCGGGGCGTTCCGGTTCGCCTCGGAGGGCGCGCGGGACTCCATGCGGGCGTCCGTCAGCGCGACCCGCAGGAAGGCCTTGCCGTCCGCGCCTTCGGTCGCCGTCAGGCGGGCCTCCTGCGCGTGGATCGACTGCGTCAGGCGACCGTTGGCGTCCACGCGCCATAGCCAGAAGTCGCGGAGCACCTCGCCCTCCCGCGCGGCGGCGCGGAGGATCACGCCGGGGATCCGGCGGTTGATCTGGCCCGGGGTCACGATCGCGGCGGGGTTGTCCCGGACCGACCCGGACAGGATCCGGTGGTAGCGGTCGTTGGCGGCGGGGGCTACCTCGAGGTTCAGCCACGCCGAGAAGAGGGCGAGCGCGGCGGCGAGCAGCAGGGCCGGCCGCGCGATGCGCACCAGGCCGCGGCCGCTCGCCTTCATCGCGGTGATCTCATGCTGGGCGCCCATGCGTCCGAAGGCCATCAGCACGCCCGCCAGCATGCCCATCGGGAGGGCGTAGGGGGTCACGCCGGGGAAGAGCAGGACGACCAGTTCGAGCCCCTGGGCGCCGTCCACGCGGCCGGTCGCGATCGCCCCGGCGACCTGCTGGAGGAAGTTGCCCGCGACCATCACGAAGAGGAACGCCCCCGTGGCCAGGCCGCCGGCCAGGGCGGTCTCGGTCAGGACGTGGCGGTCGAGGATGCGCACGGCATCATCCAACTGCCCCGGCCCGCTTTGTCCAAGCGAAAGGGCTCAGGGCGACTTCGGTTCGTCGAGGCTGGCGGGCAGGCCGCCGCCCCAAGGGGCTTCGATCTCGCGGGCCTGGAGCCAACCGGTCTTGCCGTCGGCGGTGGTCACCCGGACGTAGCCGTTGAACGGGCGCTCCGTCCGCACCACGTCGCCTTCGGCGACGCCGACGAGCGCTTCGCCGCGCGCCGTCGGCGTCAACCGGAGCGAGACTTCGCTTTGCCGGACGACCGCCCGGCGGGCGTAAAGGTGGCCGCCCCAGAGTCCGGGGAGGCAGAGCAGGAAGACCGTGGCCGCGCCGACCACCAGCTTCTCCTGCCATTCGGCCGGGGGCCGTCGGCGCAGGCGGGGGAGCAGCCAGCCGAGGAGCGTCGCCCAGAAGGCCGCGGTGGCGATGACCAGCCAGGCGTTGGCCCCGAGGAACGCGGCGTAGTTCTCCGCCCAGGTCAGCGCGGGGCGTTCCACGCCGCCGGCGGACTGCGCGTGGCGGATGCCGGCGGTCGCCACCGGATTGCGGGGGTCGAGGAGCAGGGCGCGTTCCCAGCAGACCATCGCGCGACCCTTGCGGCCGAGCTTCCATTCGGCGTTGCCGAGCGCGGCGAGCCGGCCGGCGGTGGCGCCCTCGGCGCGCACCTGCGCCTGCCATCGCTCGATCGCGCCGACGAAGTCGCCCGCGGCGTAGGCCGCCTGGCCGGCATCCATCTCGGCGGCCGGCAGGGGCGCGGCGACGAGGCCGGCCATCAGGAGGCAGAGGGTCCTCATAGGCGGGCCTCCAGTTCGGCGAGGAGCGCGAGGAACGCGGGCTTCTCCGCGAGGAGGGCGGCGTCGCTCGGGGCCCCGAATTTGGCGCCGTCCGCGCGGCGGAAGAGCCGGTCGAGCGCCGCGCCGTCGGCCGCCGGCAGGACCCGGCGGACATCCCCTTGGGTCAGCGCCTCGGGCGCGGCCTCGAGCCGCGGCGCGCAGCCCGCGCGCAGCCCGCGGACGCAGGCGACGGCGAAGCCGGCCTCGTCGGTCGCCGCGGCGGCCGCGCGACGGGCGGCCCGCACTTCGCGGCGGGCCCGGGCGCGGCGGAGGATTTCCGGGTGCGCGAGGAGGTAGGCGCTCCCCGCGGCGGCCGCGAAGAGCGTGGCGCTCAACGTCAGCAACGTGAGGTTGGCCGTCCAGAAGGGGCGGGACGCGGCGAGCGGCGCGACGGTCGGTGCGCCGGGGTCGAGCAGGCCGCGGGCGCGCGGGTCGGGCGTCGCCAACCCGGTGAGCGCCTGCGCGGCCGGCGCGCCGGCGGCGGCGCCGGGATCGACCGAGACGAGGTCGACCTTCGCCGGGGCGTTGCCGGTGACGTTCACTTCCTGCGGCGCGAACTCCAGCCGCTGGAAGGTCCGGGTCTCCGGGTCGAAGACCGCGAAGCGGATCGCAGGGGTCAGGAGCTTGCCGGGGAGGCGGGGCACCAGGGTGTAGGTGAACGAGCGCTGGTCCTCGGCGCGGCGGAAGCGGCGGTCGTTGCCCGGGACGACGTCCCACGTCTCGTTGCCGCCGATCTCGGGGGGGAGGATGCGGTCCAGGTTGCCTTCGCCGGCGAGGACCGCGCGCAGGCGGATCGGCTCGCCGACCTCGGGTTTCGCGTTGGAGACCGTCACGGACTCCGCGAGGAACCGCCCGATGGCGCCGTTCCATTCCGGCGGCCGCCCGGCCTCCGGCACGTGCTCGACGGTGATCTTACGCCGGAAGGTGAACGGCCGGTCGCGGCCGCCCGCCGTGAATCCGCCGAGGCCGCCGGTGTTCACCAGCATGATGCCGCCGATGACGACCTCGCTGGTGCCCGTCCGCAGCGGCGTCAGTTCGAAGCCGGTCTGGATGCCTTGGCCGTCCGGCAGCTCCTCGTTGCGGGGGCCGACCTGCTGGAAGGTGAAGCCCTCGGCCTCGCACTCGAGCCCGAAGGAACCGTTCACCATCTCCTGTTGGCTGCCCTTCAGGAGGATGGCGCCGGGGATGCGCTCGCCGACGTAGTAGGTCCGGGTCGGCATCGCGAGTTCGGCGCGGGCCTGCCCCTCGCGGCGGTAGCCGGTGGCGGCGCTCACGTTCACCGTCATCGCGGGCACCTTGACGAGCTTGGCGGGGAAGCGGATGCTGAACGCGGGGATCACGTGGGCGCCCTCCTCCTCGGGGGCGACGCCGGAGAAGTTGAGGGTCGCCTCGGTCGTGTTCGCGCGGAAGAGCTGGCCCGAGAAGCGCAGGGCCATGCCCTTCGGCGGCTTGAGCTCGCGCCCCACGCGGTCCGCCGGCCCCAGGATGACGTCGGATTCGATGCGGACCTGCAGCTTGAACGGCTGGCCCGGACCGGCCACGGGCGGGGTCATCTCCCAGCTCACGTAATCCTCCGCCCGCGCGCAGGTCAGCGCGAGGAGGCAGGCGAGCAGGCGGAGGCAGCGCGCCATCTCAGTAGTCCTTGCCTTTCTTGGCGTTGGGCTTGCCGGCCTTGCCGCCGCCGTCCGCCCCGGGCTTGTCGCCGGCGGGCATCTTGCGGCCGAACTCGTTCTTCAGGCCCTCGAGCGCGCCGCGGGCCTCCTGCTCGGTCATCTTCTGCTCCTCGCCGGATTTCGGTTCGCGTTTGCCGCTCCCCGAGCCGGGCTTCTGCCGGTCCTCGGGCAGGAAGTTCTCGTCGTCCTCGCCGTCGCCCTCCGCGTTCTGCGGGAGCTTGTCGTCGGGGATGCGCTTGATCAGCTCCTTGATGACCTCGCGCAGCTCGTCCTGCTTCCGGCGCTGGGCCTCCACCGCCTCGGCGAGTTCGCGGGTCTCGCGCGCCAGGGCGCGCAGGAGCTCGTCGATGGCGTCGGCGTTCGCGCGCGACTCCGCGTCGCGCGGGTCGAGTTCGTGGGCGCCGCGGAAGTCGCCCACGGAACGGGTCCAGGCCGCGACGACCCCGGCGCGCTTCGCCAGCATCGCCTCTTCCTTCGGGATGAGCTTCTTGACGGTGCGGTAGGTGTCGATGCCCTGGCCGAGCGCGGCCACGGCCGGCACGTAGTCGGGTTCCTTGTTCGCGGCCTTGGCCCGGTCGAGCAGGGTGATCTGGTCCTGCATGTCGTGGATGTCGGCGTCCGCCGCCTCGAGGTAGGAGCGGGCGATGGAAAGTTCCGTGACGTCCCCGGTCGTCTTGCCCCCGAGGCCCGCGAGCCCCTTGCCGAAGCGCACGTGGCCGAGGTTGTGCAGCGCCGGCGGGCGGAGCCCGTCGACGTCGCGCCCGAGCGAGGCGCGCAGGGCCTCCTCGGCGCCGGCGAGGTCGCCCTCGGCCAGGCGGCGCGTCCCGCGGTTGTGGAGTTCGCGCGCGTCCAGCCGGCGGAGGTCGTCGGTGGGCGGTTCGGCGGCCAGGAGGGAAGCCGCGAGGAGCAGGGGCAGCAGGGACTTCATGGCGCGGTGCGGCGGCGGGTGGAAAGGAGCGACTCGGCGACGAGCAGGCAAAGGGCCAGCGCGAGGAACCATTCCTCGCGGGGGACGCCGCGGCGGGCGGAGCCGGTGGCGTCCGTGCCGGCCTGGATGGCGAGGCGCAGCGCCTCCATGCCTTCGCCGGCCTGGCCGAGCCGGACGTAGCGCCCGTTGGTCGCCTCGGCGACCTTGGCGAGCGTGTCCTCGTCGAGGCGGCTGAGGACCTCCTCGCCGCCGCTCTTGAGCGTGTCGGCGGCGCCGACGTCGTTGATGACGGTGATGGTGCCGCCGGCGGGCGTGCCCACGCCGACGGTGTGGACGACGAGGCCCTGGCGCGCGAGCTTCTTGGCGGTGTCGACGCCGCCGGCCTCGAGGTCCTCGCCGTCGGTCAGGATGATGACCAGCTTGCGGTTCCGGTTGGGCGCGAAGGCCAGCTCCGCCTCCGCCAGCGCCCGTCCGACGTCGGTGCCGGGCACCTGGATGCTGGTCGTGTCGGTCTCCTCGAGCGTCCGGAAGAACGCGTCGTAGTCGCGGGTGAGCGGGCACTGGAGGAAGCCCGAGCCGGAGAAGGCGACGAGCCCGACGCTGCCGGTGCCCTTGCGGCGGATGAAGTTGCCGATCGACGCCTTCGCGCGCGCGAGCCGGTTGGGCCGCATGTCGGCCACGAGCATCGACTTCGAGACGTCCAGCACGAAGACCACGTCCTCGGCGGCGGCCTTGGCCTCGGTCGTCTCCCGGCCCCAGCGCGGTCCGGCCAGCGCCGCGACCAGCAGCGCGGTCGCGAGGGCGAGCGCGCCGTCCTTGGTGAGCCGGCGCGCGGCGGAGTAGCCGGCGGTGAGCCGGCCGAGGAGGCGTTCCGCGGCGAAGGCGGCCAGTCCGCGCCGCCGCCGGCCTTCCGTCCAGCGCAGGCCGGCGAAGAGGGTCGCGCCGGCGAAGGGCGCGGCGAGCGCGAGCCAGGTATGCGCGAAATGGAAGTCGGCGAAGTCCATGGCTCAGGGGGCGCGGGGGCGGACGAGGGCCCCGAGCAGTTCGGCGAGGAGGAAGAGCAGCGCCGCCAGCATCCACGCCTGCCGATGGCTCTCGTAGGTGACGGTCTCGCGGATCTTGACCTCCGTCCGCTCCAGGCGGTCGATCTCCTCGTAGACGCGCTGGAGCTGGTCGCGGTCGAGCGCCCGGTAGAAGCGGCCCTGGCCGATCTTCGCCATCTTCTCGAGCATCTCGTAGTTCGCCGGGTTCATCGTCATCATCGGGATGATCTTCCCGAAGACGTCGCGGTTGAGCTTGCCCGTGCGGCGGTCGAACTGCGGCAGGATGGTCGGCTCGTCCTTGCCGAGGCCGATCGTGTAGAGCTTGATGCCCATCGCGGCGGCCAGCTCCGCGGCCGGGATCGGCAGGATGGCCTTGCTCTGGTTGTCGTCGCCGTCGGTGAGGAGGATCAGCACCTTGGAACCCTTGCCCTTCACGTTCTTCATCCGGTCGACGCCCATCGCCAGCGCCTCGCCGATGGCCGTGCCGGTCTCCTGGACGATGCCGATGTGCATGCGGTCGACGCCCTTCTCGATCCAGCCCTTGTTGATCGTCAGGGGACTGAGCAGGTAGGGCTTGCCGGAGAAGACCACGGCGCCGACGCGGTCGTCGGGGCGCCGCGAGAGGAATTCGCGGATGACCTGCTGGCTGGCTTCCCAGCGCGTGGTCTCCTTGCCCGGCGGGCTCATGTCCAAGGCCATCATCGACCACGAAAGGTCGACCACCAGCATGATGTCGACGCCTTCGGTCTCCCGTTCGACCTCCTTGTTCGCCGTCCGGGGCCCGGCGAGCGCCACGATGAGCAGCGCGGCGGTGGCGAGGCGCAGGAAGAGGCGGAGGCCGCCGGCGCCCTCGCGGACGCGGCGGGACAGGCCGGCCAGCAGCGAAGCGTCCGGGAAGAGCAGCGCCGACGCGCGGCCCACCCGGCCGCGCAGCCAGGCGTACAGCGGGAGCGCGGCCAGCAGCAGCAGCGCCCACGGGTGTTCGAACTCGAAGCCCAGTTCCATGTCAGGCGGCCCGCTCCAGGACGCGGCGGGCGTCCTCGATGCGCGCCGCGGCCTCGCGCACGGCGGCGATCAGGATGGCGGGCTCCAGCGGGGCGCCGGCGAACTTCGCGGCGTCGGCCGCGCGCAGCGCCGCGAGGAGCGGCTGGCGGGCGGGGAGGAAAAGGGGGAGGTCGGCGAGGCGGACCGACAGCTCCTCGGTCGAGAGCGCGGGGTGCGCCGCGGGGTGCGCCGCGGCGAGGTAGGCGCGGAACGCGGCGGTGACCGCGCGGGTGGCCTCGGGCGCGGGCCGGTCGGCCGCGGCCGCCAGCGCCGCCTCGAACGCCGCGAAGGGCGCGGGGACGCGGCGCGGACGGCGCAGCCAGGTCGCCAGCAGCAGGGCGAGGAGGGTCGCCGCGGCCACGCCCACGACGACGACGGCCCAGTAGGACTCCCACCAACCCGGGGGCAGCGCGGGCCGCGGGCCCAGCAGGGCGAAGGCCTTCTCGTCGGCGGCGAGGATCATCGGCGGCGACGGCGCTCGAAGAAGCGCGACAGGGTGGGGGCGACGGCCGCCTCGGGGTCCAGGCGCGCCACGTCCACGCCGGCGCGGCCGAGCGTGGCGGCGACGCCGGTCAGGCGGGCGTCCGCCGCGGCGGCGAACCGGGCGCGCACCTCGGCGGACCCGGTGTCGACCTCGCGGATCTCACCCGTCTCCGCGTCCTCGAGCGCGACCAGCCCGACGTCGGGCAGGGCGCGTTCGCGGGCGTCGACGAGCTGGACGCAGGCGGTGTCGTGGCGGGCGTTGAGCTCGCCGAGCGCGCCGGCCATCGCGTCCTCGCCCTCGGGGCCGGCCAGGAAGTCGGAGAGCACGAAGACCATCGCGCGCCGCTTGAGGGCGCGGGCGAGCCGGCGCATCGGGCCGGCGAAGGCGGTGCGGCGCGAGGCCGGGCGGAACTCGAGCGCCTCGCGGACGATGCGCAGTACCTGGCGGCGGCCCTTGCGCGGGCGCAGCCAGAGTTCCTCGCGGTCGGTGAAGAGCAGCAGGCCGACCTTGTCGCCGGCCTTGAGCGCGGAGACGGCGAGGCAGGCGGCCGCTTCGGCGGCGCGTTCCCGCAGGGTCCGGTCGCCGGAGCCGAACGCGGAGGAACCGGAGACGTCGATCGCCAGCACCATCGTCAGCTCGCGTTCCTCGCGGTGCAGGCGGACGAACGGCTTGCCCGTGCGCGCCGTGACGTTCCAGTCCATCGTCCGGACGTCGTCGCCCGGCACGTACTCGCGCAGTTCCTCGAAGTCCGTCCCGCGGCCCTTGAAGCGGGAGAGGTAGGCCCCGACCATCGCGTCGTTGACCGCGCGCAGGGCGACGACCTCCACGCGCTGGGCGCGGCGGAGGGTCTCCTGCGGGTTGGTCGGGACGGCGGGGTCCACGGCTCGGCTCAGGGCACGCGGACCGCGTCGAGGACGCGGCGGACGATGGCGTCGGCGTCCACGCCCTCGGCGTCCGCCTCGTAGGTGAGGATCAGGCGGTGGCGGAGCACGTCGGGGGCGATGTCCTTGATGTCCTGCGGGGTCACGTGGTCGCGGCCCTGGAGGAAGGCCCAGGCCTTGGCGGCGAGGGTGAGGTTGATGGTCGCGCGCGGCGAGGCGCCGAACTGCACGAACTTCTTGAGGTCGGGCCCGCCCTCGTGGTGGCCGCGGGTCGCGAGCACCAGGGAGACTATGTAGTCCCGGACGGGGTCGGCCACGTGGACCGCGTCGACGGCCTGGCGGGCGGAGAGGATGTCGGCCTGGGTGATGACCGGGGTGACGTCGAGCTTCGGCGCCGTGGTGGCCATGGCGTCGAGGATCCTGCGTTCCTCGTCGCGGGTCGGGTAGCCGATGTTCAGCTTCAGCATGAAGCGGTCCACTTGGGCCTCGGGCAGCGGGTAGGTGCCCTCCTGGTCGATCGGGTTCTGCGTGGCCAGCACGAGGAAGGGCGTCGGCAGCTTGTGGGTCTCGCCGCCCAGCGTCACCTGGCGCTCCTGCATCGCCTCGAGCAGCGCCGACTGGACCTTGGCGGGGGCGCGGTTGATCTCGTCCGCCAGCACGAAGTTGGCGAAGATCGGCCCCTTCTTCACGTTGTACTCGCCCGACTTCGGGTCGTAGATGAGCGTGCCGACGATGTCGGCCGGCAGGAGGTCCGGCGTGAACTGCACGCGGGAGAAGTCCGCCTGCACCGTCTGCGCCAACGTCCGCACGGAGAGGGTCTTCGCCAGGCCCGGCACGCCCTCGAGCAGCACGTGGCCGTTGCCGAGGAGGCCGATGAGGAGGCGGTCGACCAGGTACTGCTGGCCGACGACCACGCGGGCGACCTGCTCGCGGAGGCGCGGCACCCAGGTGCCGGCGGCGGGGATGGAGTTGGACATGGGGGT
>JBEBDN010000146.1:0-53789 GCA_041156945.1 Verrucomicrobiota bacterium
ACCTTCACCGGGGGCAAAGGTCAACCCGTCCTATCATGTCCCTGCTGGACGCAGGGCGAGAACGGGTAATAAACAACTTATGCACCGAGCAGGACAGTCTTGGACCGCGCTTTTCATGGCCCTGACGGCATTCCTGTCTGGTTGCTCCATGATTCCAGCGCAGGACAAGCACCCTCAGGAAATCAGGAGAATCTTCGTCCGCGAGCCGGCGGGAAGCCTGACCGACGAGTTGAAATTGTGCGGGGAGGCCGCCCACGACTCCGCGGTCCGCCGACTGCGTTCTCTCGGCTATCAGGATGCCACCGAGGAAGCGGGGGCGGATGCCACGCTCGAGGCTGGCTGGGTTTCCGAGACCGATCTGCCGGCGGATGGCCGACCTCGGGTGACCTTGCGACTCGTGCTCAAGTCACGCACCGGGGAAGTGTTGTTCGCGACTCAGGTGGCCCAAGGCACCCTGCTGAGCTTCCTGAGCAAGGATCGCGTGGCTGAAGAGACGGGTCGGAAAATCACCGAACTCGGCAAGGCGCCGTTCGTACGCTGAGGCGTCTTACTTGCGCGCGGCCAGACGCGCCTTGATGTCATCGACCAGTCTCTGCGTCTCCGGCATCGCGACACCGGCGGCCAGACCGCGACGCAACGGCTCGCCCCAGATGCCGTTCACTTCGACTTCACGGCCTTCGAGGAAATCGATGAGGCTCGACGGACGATAGGGGCCCATGCCGACCGTGACCACGAACTGGCGCTTGATGTGCGTGTCTTCGAAGCCATGTCCTCGGGCCATCGCGGCCGCCTGGACTTCCTTCATGAGCAGGTAGGCCCGTTCGTTGAGCGCAGGGTCGGCCAGGATGAGGTCCGTCGTGATGCCGCCGCCGGCGATCGAGAGTCCGTTGAAGGGGATGTTCCAGCACAGCTTCTTCCAGAGGACCGCTTCCAACGAGGCCTCGGCCTGGCAGTCCACGCCGGCGTTCGCGAAGACCTCGACGCACTTCAGGACGGCCGGATTGAGGGGCCCTTCCGCGGCCGCCATGCGCACATAGCCGGCCAAGGTCGTGTCGATGACGGCCGGGGCCAGGCGGTTGATGCAGACGAAGCAGAGGCCGGCGACAATGCGTTCGGCAGGCAGGAGTTTCGCGAGCGCTTCCACGTTGCCCATGCCGTTCTGGAGGGTCACCACCAAGGTCTGCTTACCGAGCAACGGACCGACCAGCGAAGGCAGTGCCTCGTTGGATGTGGATTTGATCGTCACGACCACCAGGTCGCACGAGCCGATGTGAGCGGCGTCGGAGGTGGCCGAAGCGACCCGGACGACCCGCTGGGTGCCTTTGTTACGAAGCGTGAGCCCGTCGCGGTTGATCGCCACATGGTCGCTTCTGGCCAGACAATGCACCTCATGGCCGGCTTCGGCCAGCAGTCCCGCATACCAGCCGCCGAGCGCGCCGGTTCCGACGATGGCGATCTTCATGCGCGGCCGAGGGGACGACGGACGGAAGTGTGCCGGGCTTCGGCAAGCTTCGTCGGATAATCGAGGGTGAAGTGGAGGCCGCGGCTCTCGCGGCGTTGCAGCGCGCAGTCGATGATGAGCTCGGCCACCTGGATGAGGTTGCGCAGTTCGAGCAGGCGCGGTTCCACGCGGAAGTTCCAATAGTATTCGCGGACCTCGTCGGAGAGGGTGCCGATGCGGGTGCGGGCGCGCTGGAGCCGCTTGGTGGAGCGGACGATGCCGACGTAGTCCCACATCGTGCGGCGGAGCTCGTCCCAGTTGTGCGTGAGCACGACGCGTTCGTCGGGGTCGCCGGCCGAACCGTCGATCCAAGCAGGCAGGGCGCTGGCGGGGGCGGAAGTCCGGACGATCTCCTCATGGGCGGCGGCGGCGCCGTCATGGGCGAGGACGACGGCTTCCAGGAGTGAATTGGAGGCGAGGCGATTGGCCCCGTGCAGCCCCGTGCAGGCGACTTCGCCGACCGCGAAGAGGCCGGCCAAGGTCGTCTGTCCACGCAGGTCGGTGGCCACGCCGCCGCAGAGGTAATGCGCGGCGGGCACCACCGGAACCGGTTCCTTGGCGAGGTCGAAGCCCGCCTTGCGGCAGGTCTCATAGATGTGCGGAAAGCGTTCGGGCAGGTGACCTTTGGCGACCTGCGTGGCGTCGAGCAGCACGTGCGGGGCTCCGTCTTTTTTCATCACCGAGTCGATCGCACGGGCGACGATGTCACGCGGGGCGAGGTCGCCGAGCGGATGGAAGTCCTTCATGAACGCTCGCTGGTTCATGTCGCGCAGGATCGCGCCTTCGCCGCGGACGGCTTCGGAGATGAGGGCGCGGCCGCCGTCCGGGGCTTTCAGGGCCGTGGGGTGGAACTGGACCATCTCCATGTCGCGGACTTCCGCGCCGGCGCGATAGGCCATCGCGATGCCGTCGCCGGTGGCGATGTCGGGGTTGGTCGTGAACTGGTAGACCTGACCGGTGCCGCCCGTCGCGAGCACGACCGTCGAGGCCGAGAGGGTCTCCACGCGTCCGGCCTTGGTGTTGAGGACATGCAGGCCTAGCACGCGGTCTTCGGGGGCGCCCAAGGGGCACTGGCCGAGCTTGGCGCGGGTGATCAGGTCGATCGCGAGGTGGTGCTCCAGCATCTTCACCTTGGGCGAACGGGCGATCGCGCGGAGCAGGGCCGACTCGATGGCGCGTCCGGTCATGTCGCGCGCGTGCAGGATGCGTCGCTTGGAGTGGCCGCCTTCGCGTCCGAGGTCAGGACGTCCGTCGGCTCCGTTCTCGAACTGCACGCCCCAGGCGATGAGTTCGGCAACCCGGGCGGGTCCGGCTTCGATGATGTGACGGACGGCCGCAAGGTCGCACAGGCCGTCGCCGGCGGTCAAGGTGTCCTGGACGTGGCTGGCGAAATCATCGGTCTTATCCGTCACGCAGGCGATGCCGCCCTGGGCCCAGTTGGTGTTCGACTCGGAACTGGTCTTCTTGGTGACGATCGCGACCGCGTGGCCGCGTTCGGCCAGATTGAGCGCAAAACTCAGTCCGCCGATGCCGCTGCCGACGATGATTGCCTCGAAATGGGTCGCCATTGAGGGTTTAACCTAGGCCAAGGGTGGGGGTGAACAAGCGGATTTGACTGTTCGTCCGGCCACCCGTAGGGCTGTTTTCGTGGAATTATTCGTCATATTGGCCTGCTGGGCGACGATCGGCATTTTCGAGCTCTCGGAAATGGCGCTGGTCTCCTCCAACCGTCGCCGCCTGACCCGTTTGGCTGAAGACGGCAGCAAGGGCGCCAAGGCGGCCCTGGAACTCCTGGCCAACCCTTCCAAGTTCCTTTCGACCGTCCAGGTCGGCCTGACCTTCGGCAGCATCATCGCCGCGACCTTCGGCGGCGCTCCTCTGGCCGCCGCCCTGCAACCCCATCTCGAGGCAAGCTCGTTCACCTGGCTGCATGACAACGCCGCCAACCTCTCCCGGATGGGCGTCTCGTTCGTCATCGGCTCCCTGACGATCATATGCGCCGAGATCGTCCCCAAGCGACTCGGACTCTCGGACCCCGAAGGTCTGGCCGTGCTGCTCTCGCGTCCGATGATGGTCGTATCGATGCTGGCCTCCCCCTTGGTCAGCACGCTGGGCTTCTTTGCCGATATCATCCTTCGGCTCTTCGGCCGCAAGCGCACGCCGGAGGACACCATGTCGGAAGATGAGCTCCGCATGATGGTCGACCAAGGCATGGCGTCAGGCGTGCTGCACGCCGCCGAGCATCGTATGGTGCACGGAGCCTTGTCGTTGGACCTCATCTCCGCGGAGCGCCTGATGACGCCGAGCAACCGCGTCGTCTGGCTCAACCTCGACGACTCCGACGAGGTCAACTGGCGCAAGGTCGTCGCCTCCGGTCACACCTGGTTCCCGGTCTTCCGCGGCTCGCCCGACCGCCCGCTGGGCGTCGTCTCGGTGAAGAGGCTCTGGGCGAACCTTTCGCTGGTCGGCACCGCTTCCATCAAGGACCTGCTCACCGAGCCGCCGACCGTGCCGCCCCAGTGCACGGGCACCCAGCTCCTCGAGAAATTCCGCAAGGATAAGATCCATATCGCCCTCGTGACCGACGAATTCGGTCGCGTCCGCGGCGTGGTCTCCCTCAACGACGTCCTGGAATCCGTCGTCGGCGAGCTGCCTAACGAAGGTTCGCCCGTGGCTCAGCCCAAGCCGATCCGACGCCGTGAAGACGGCAGCTGGCTGGTCGATGCGATCGTGACCTTGGATGATTTCCGCGAGGCCACCGGCATCGTCGGTCGGTTCCCCGGCGAAGGCACCGGACGCTTCACGGCGATCTCAGGATTCGTCATGCGCACGCTGGGCCGCATCCCGAACGAAGGCGACCGCGTCGAGGCCCTCGGCCACATCTTCGAGGTCGTGGACATGGATGGCCACCGCCTGGACAAGATCCTGGTGATGCCCAAGGCCGTCCCGCCGACCGTCGCTTAAAGGCGAACCGGCAGGCCGGCGGCACGCAGGTGCTCCTTGGCCTGACGGACGGTGTAGGTGCCGAAATGGAAGATGCTCGCGGCGAGCACCGCGCTGGCTCCGCCTTGCTTGAGGACGTCGGCCATGTGGTCGAGGCTGCCCGCGCCGCCTGAGGCGATCACAGGGACTTCGACGGCCGATGAGACGGCGTGGTTCAAGGGGATGTCGTATCCGGCGGCGGTGCCGTCGCGGTCCATGCTGGTTAGCAGGATCTCGCCGGCGCCCAAGGAGTGGGCCTGCCTGGCCCAGGCGATGGCGTCGAGGCCGGTCGGATTGCGTCCGCCATGGGTGAAGACCTCCCATCTGCCGGGGCCCACGTTCTTGGCATCGATCGCGACCACGATGCACTGGCTGCCGAACTTGCGGGCGGCTTCCTTCACCAGCGCGGGATCCTTGATGGCCGAGGTGTTGAGCGAGACCTTGTCGGCGCCCGCGTTGAGCATCGTGCGGATGTCATCGACCGAGCGGAGGCCGCCGCCGACGGTGAGGGGCATGAAGACCTGGTCGGCGGTGCGCTCCACGACGTCCACCATGGTTCGGCGCTCGTCGCTGGAGGCGGTGATGTCGAGGAAGACGAGCTCGTCGGCGCCTTGCTTCTCGTAGGCTGCGGCTACCGCGACTGGGTCGCCGGCGTCGCGCAGCTCTTCGAACTTCACGCCCTTGACCACGCGGCCGCCGTGGACGTCGAGACAGGGGATGATGCGGACGGAGAGCATGGAGGAACGAGAGGGGTAGGGCGAAGCCGTCCCGAGGTTAAGCCTAAACTACTCCAGGACGACCGTCACCGGACCGTCGTTGACGATCTCGACGCGCATGTCGGCCCCGAAGACGCCCGTCGGCACGGGGCGCCCGAGATGCGCCGACAGCTCGGCCACGAAGAGGTCGAAGAGCGGCCGGGCGACCTCCGGTCGTGCCGCGCCGTTGAACGAGGGGCGGTTGCCCTTGGAGAAGTCAGCGAGGAGCGTGAACTGGCTGACCGCAAGGGCTTCGCCGCCGGCGTCCTTCAGTTTTACGCCCATCTTGCCCTGCGGATCCGACATCAGGCGGGCCTTCGCGACGTCCGCGGCCAGGCGTCGCACGACCGATTCGTCATCACCTGCGGCGATGCCGACCAGAAGCACGTAGCCGGCGCCGATGGAACCGCTGACGACGCCGTCTACGCTCACCGAGCCGGAGAGGACGCGCTGAAGCACGACTTTCATCTTCAGATGAGCGCTTCGAGGATCGTACGCAGCTTCATCTCGGTCTCGGTCGCTTCGGCGCCGGGATCGGACCCCGCCACGATGCCGGCGCCGGCGAAGGCTCGGGCCGCCGAGCCCTTGAGCCGGGCGCATCGAAGCGCGACGTAAAGCTTGCCGGATTGACCGTCCGAACGGACCCAGCCCACCGCGCCGGTGTAGAGCCCGCGTTGGTGGGGTTCGAAGCCAGGGATGAAAGGAAGCGCGAGCGCGCGCGGTTTGCCGCCGACCGCCGGAGTCGGATGCAGTTCGCCTGCGACCTCGAGGAAACGCCGGTCGGCGGGCATCGTGCCTTCGATGGGCGTCCGCAGGTGCATGACGTTGCCAAGGCGGAGGAGTTCGGCGTTGCGGGAGGTGGCGGCGAGGACGCCGACCATGCGGAGACGGCGCAGGATCGAGGCGGTGACCGCCGTGTGCTCGCGCCGGTCCTTGTCGCTGGTCAGCAAGGCTTCGGCGAGCGAAGCGTCTTCGGAAGCCGACTCGCCGCGCCGGGTGGTGCCGGCCACGGATTCGGAGCGGACCGCGCCATCGAAGAGGGAAAGCAGCGTCTCGGGCGTGGCGCCGACGAGCGCGCCGTCGTCTTCATCGACGAGGAAGGTGTGGCACTGGGGGTTGCCGCGACGAAGACGGTGCAGGGTGGCGTAGGCGCTGAAAGGCTCGTTGCGGCGCCAGTCGAAGGCGCGCGAGAGCACGATCTTCTCGAAAGAGCCCTCTTTGATGAGTTCGGTCGCGCGAAGCACCGCCGAGGGGAACCAGGAGCCGCCGACTTCCGAAAGGACGGTCGGGACAGGGGCGCGCGGGGACGGCGGCGTGGAGCGATAGCTGAAGCGTCGGAAGCCATCGGCGCGGATGGCGAGACGGGCGGCGCAACCGGGTCCGGCCAGTTCGACGAGCGTGACGGTGGTGACGCCGTCTTCGCTGACGACCTGCCATCCCGGGAGGAAGAGACGGGCCTCGGCGCCTTCGTTCTCCGTGCCGGGATAGAACGGGAACGTCGCGATGACGCGGGGACGATGGCCGACCGATGTCAGATTGGCGTCTAGTTCGCGCAGCCAGGCGTCGGCTTCCGCGAAGCGTCGTTCGCCTCGTCCGCGCCATTGAAGGACCGGTGCTCCCGCGGCATGGGCGCGTCGGCGGGAGGGATTCTCGAAATAACCGCGGGGCGCCGGCTCATCCAGCGTCTCGAGCACGGCCAACGGGTCTAGCTCGGGAACTTCGAACTGGTAGGACACGAAACCGTTCTCGCTGGAGCGAGCCTCGGCCTGAGCCAGCAGATCGGCTTCGTCGAGGGATTTGGTCGGGTCCATGACTAGGAGGTTAGGTCTTCCTCGACCGATGTCCAATCAGGCGGTCGGAGTTTCCTTCGGGGCTTCGATCGGCGGGAAAAGGATGCATTTTTCGGCGACTTTCGAGCCGGTGCACACGGCCGACCAGGTCAGCTGACCCTCGAAGCTCGTGGCTGCGGGGCGTCCTATGTTGGTAAGCAATTTGTCGCAGGTCGCCGGCATCACCGGGGTCAGCAAGGTGCCGACGAGACGCAGGCCCTCGGCCACGTGGGCCAGGCAGGAATCGAGGCGGGCGCGATCGGCGGCATCGGCGGATTTCGCCAGCTTCCATGGCGCACGGGCTTCGATGTAGGCGTTCATCGCGCTGATGAAGACCCAGAGGGCTTCGAGGGCGTGGCTCACCTGATACTCGGCGAAGGCTTCGGAATACTTCTTCACGCTGTCGTCCCAGAGGCGACGCAGGTTCTGCTCGAGCTCTTCGTCGGCGGCCGCGGCGGGGATGGCGCCGGCGTAGTTGCGGCCGACCATGTTGAGCAGGCGGTTGACCAGGTTGCCGAGGTTGTTGCCGAGGTCGGCCTTGTAGCGGTTCTCGAAGGTGATCGTCGAGAAGTCGGCGTCCTGGCCGACGACCATCTCGCGGCAGAGGTAGAAGCGGAAGGCGTCGGCCCCGTGCGAAGCGACGTAACCGAGGGTGTCGGCGGCGTTGCCGGCGGACTTGGACGCCTTCTGGTTATTCACCGTCCACCAGCCGTGCACGAGCAGCTGGCGCGGGGGCTCGATGCCGAGCGCCTTGAGCATGCAGGGCCAGTAGACCGCGTGCGGAGGGGAGAGGATGTCCTTGCCGATGACATGGACGTCGGCCGGCCAGAGGCCCTTGTCGGCGACGGCGGAGTAGTAGTTGGTCAGCGCGTCGAACCAGACATACGTCACGAAGGACGTGTCGAACGGCAGTTCGATGCCCCAGGTGAGGCGGCTCTTCGGACGCGAGATGCAGAGGTCGTTCATCGGTTCCTTGAGGAACTCGAGGACCTGGTTCTGGCGGAAGCGCGGCGTGATGAAGTCGGGGTGCGACTTGATGTGCTCGATCAGCCAGGGCTGGAACTGCGTCAGCTTGAAGTAGTAGTTCTCTTCGGTGGTCTGCGTGACCTCGCCGTAGATCTCCGGCCAGGAACCGTCCGGGGCGCGGTCCTTGTCCGTGAGGAACTGCTCCTGACGGGTGGAATACCAGTCGGTCTTCTGGCCCTTGTAGATGAGACCCTGGTCGAAGAGCTTCTGGAGGAAGTGCTGGACGATCTTCTTGTGACGCGGCTCGGTCGTGCGGATGTAGTCGTCGTGGGAGATGTTGAGGTCGCCCAGCATCCCTTTGAAGACCGCGGCGATCTCGTCGACCAGGACCTGAGGCTCGACTCCGCGTTTCTGGGCCGTCTGCTGGACCTTCTGTCCGTGCTCGTCCAGACCCGTCAGGAAGTGGACCTTGCGGCCGCTCATGCGCATGTGCCGGGAGATCACGTCGGAGAGGACTTTCTCGTAGGCATGGCCGAGGTGCGGCGAGCCGTTGGCGTAGTCGATGGCCGTGGTGATGTAGAACGGACTGGGCATGAAGGAAGACCCTAGGGAGATAGGGCAGGGTCAGGGGTCAGGACAACCCCGAAGGAGCACCGGACGGGGAAACCGCCTCAGACCGCGTCACCGGCCCGGACGATGTGGGGCTGGTAGGCGATCTCGAAGGCGTAGGTCATGCCCGCGCGCAGCGGCATGGACTTGTCCCGCTGGAGCGTCTGGTAGAAGTGGACCTTGCCCCAGCAGGTGCGGTGCTTGGGGTTGTCGCTCACGACCTTGGTCTCGGCCCAGGAGGCGTGGAAGTCATCCTTGAGGACCTCGCAACGATGGGATTCGGCGCCGAGGACGAGGGCGTTGCCCGGGGTCATGCGCGAGTGGGTCGCGGCGATGGGCAGGACGAGGCGGAAGTCCTCGAGGACGACGGCGGCCTTGGCGGTCAGCGTGAAGCGGCCGACGATGCGACCGCCGTTGAATTCCCAATCGACCTTGAGCGAAGCGATGTTCGCGGAGATCTTCTCGTCACGATCGATGAGGTCCGGCTGTTCGTAGCGGAAGTGATAGGTGCCGGCCTTGGTGCCCATGGCGACCTGCGCGTTCTTGCCGTAGAAGGAAGGCGTGAAGACCTTGCCGCCGATGGTGAACTCAGGGATGAACGGCGTGGTGGCCTGATTGGAAGGCCAGTCGAAGACGCCGGGCATGTGCGGGAAAGCCAGCGAGTCGGAGTAGCGGTGCGATCCCGAGGACAAAAGCGGAAGGATGACGTGCAGGCCGGAGGCCGGATCCTGATAGGAGAGGAGTCCCTGCTCCTTGCGCGGCGACTTGTCGTAGGAGAAGAAGCGGCAGACGGGCAGGCGGCTGGCCGGCTTGACCACGTCCATCGCGCCGCCGATGGTCTTGGCGAGGCGGGACCACTGGGAAAGGTAACGGGCGGCGTCGAAGTTCGCCATGCGGGTCGTATGACCCGGGATGGTGTCGCGTTCCCCGTCGCGGATCACGATGATGCCATGCTCGGCGTCGAAGAAGGTCGTGAAGAAGTGGGCGTAGAGACGGCGGACGAGGTCGCGGGCGAGCGGCTCCTTGTCGACGGGGACCCAGCGGTCGCGGAGGGCCTGCAGGAGCAGGGTGATGCAGTGCATCTGGCCGTAGGCGCCGATGCCGCGTCCGTAGCTCCAGCCGAGTCCGTCTTCGCGCACGGTGTCCATGATCACGCGGAGGTATTTCTCGGCGAGGCCGCGGAGCTTGGGCAGCTTGGCGTCGCGGACCTGGATGTTCGCGTGAAGCTGGAGCGACTGACGGATGAAGATCAGGGAGACGACGCCGTAGAGGTCGAAGGCGCCGCCGAAGTTCTCGGCGTTGGCCGCCTTGGAGGCTTCGTCGTGGAATCCGCCGGTGGAGGCCGCGGCGATGCGGTCCATGAAGCGGTCGACGAGCGCGCCGGTTTCGTCCTTCTTGGTAAGTCCGAAGGAGAAACGGCAGACGGCCTTGGCGATGTCGAAGGCCTGGACGTGGTCGTGATGGTCGTGCTCGACGGCCAGGCGCTCGTCGATCAGGGCGCGGGTCGGTTCGTCGAGGAGCTCCCAGACCGGGTTGCGTTCGCGGGTCGGGCCGAAGGCGAGGAGGCCGAGGCAGGCGAAGGCCATGCCGTTGTCGGAGCCCTGGCTGATGCGGACCTGGGCGGTGATGGTGCGGGCGACGATTTCGGCGATGTTCTGCCGGTCCATCGTGAGCTCGCCGGTGGCGCGGAAGTATTCCCCGAAGGCCAGGGCGGCGTGACCCGGCTCGTCGGCGCGGGAGACCTCGCCTTCGACGGGCACGACAGTGCCGTCAGGAGCGAGGGAATTGAAGTTGAGTTTGAGGAGGGCCTTGGTCTGGTCCAGGCACTGGCTCGCGAAATTCTGCATGCGGAAGGTTGGGATTGGGGCAGGCGCTCCCCCCCGTCAATGCCTCTTCGTAAAAAATTCGTTATTTTGGCCCTTCTAACCCACCCCATAAGGCGGCCAAGCCCCCGACTTCATGCCTCAAAAGCCACCTCGACCTGACAGGCGGACAGCCTTGTCAGGAGCCTCCCGTGGGCCTTCAGGGGCCACCAGCGGTAGAGGTGGATGTCGATGGGCTTCCAGAGGCCGACCCACCCGCAGATGGTCAGGCCTTCGCGGATGAAGTCGGCGAGGCGCGGACCAGGGGTGATCAGGTCCCTCAGCACCAGGGTGGAGCCCAGGAAGAGTAGGCCGATGAGCAGAGCCATGCGTCCTTCCCGGAAAAGCTCGGCGAGGTCGCGTTGAGCGATCCGTGACCGGTAGCCGAAGTAGTGCTGGACGGACTCCCGGACCAATCGGGCCGCCTCGGGGTCCTCAGGCTGGCGGAGGACGACCTTGATCCGCAGTTCGGAATCCTTCTCGTGCTCCCGCGCCCAGCTGAGGATGAACTCCTCGGCGTCATGGTCCAGGTCGCGCTCATGGAAGGGCGACGGGTCCATGGTGTTGAAGAGCTGGCTCACGTGATTGAGCCGGAGCTCGATCAGGCCGGTGGTCCGCGGGGCGGTCGTCATAAGGGCAGGGGTTGTCCGAGGGCCGACTGGAAGAAGCGCGCCCGTTTCACCCGCATGTCGTTGGATTCGCCGGCGCCGTGGTTGGCGCCGGGCACGACATGGAACTCGAATTGGTCTCTCTTGCCGGCGGCGATGAGGGCGTCGCGGAAGTCATAACTGCACTTCACGTCGACGTTCGTGTCGGACTCGCCGACGGAAAGGAAAAGGCGTCCGCTGAGGTTGGCGGCATACTTGGCGCAGGAATTCTCCTCGTACCAAGGGCCGACCGGGTAGCCGAGCCACTGTTCGTTCCACCAGAGCTTATCGACGCGATTGTCGTAGCACCCGCAGTCCGCCGCGCCGGCCTTGTAGAAGCCGCCATGCAGAAGCAAGGCATGCGCCGTGTTCTGGCCGCCGGCGGATCCCCCGAAGATGCCCACGCGTGAGAGGTCCATGTTCGGCTCGGTCTTGGCCAAGGCCTGCATCCAGGCGATACGGTCAGGGAAGCCGCCGTCCTTGAGGTTGCGCCAGCTCTGCTGGTGGAACTCCTTGCCTCGATGGTTGGTCCCCCGGCCGTCGAGCTGCACGACATAGAAGCCCAGCATCGAAAGCTCGCGATGGTTGCGGTGCCACCAGTTGAAGGTGCGGGGCGCGAACGAACCGTGAGGTCCGGCATAGATGTTCTCGATGACGGGATACTTCTTCTTGGGATCGAAGGGGTAGGGACGGGTGACCACGCCCCAGATGTCGAACTTACCCTCGCGATCCTTGGCGACGAACGGGCGGGCCGGCTGCCAGCCGGCTTTTCGGAGGTCGGACACGTCGCTTACTCCGAGGGTCGCCAGGATCTTACCGTCCTTGGCGCTACGCAGGAAGAAGGCATGAGGGACGTCGACCCGAGAAGCGGTGTCGATGAACGTACGACGATCCGGAGAAAAACTGACGTCATGATAGGCGTCATCCGGCGTGAGGTCGACGAGGCCTTTTCCGTCTAAGCCCACCTTGCAGAGATGCGTGTGATAAGGGTTCTCGCCGGCGACCCTGCCGACGGCTTGGAAATAGATCTCTTTCGCTTCGGCGTCGAGGTGCGTGACCTGTTTCACGACCCATTCGCCCGAGGTGAGCGGGCGGAGGGTCTGACCTGTCCTTAGGTCGACGGCATAAAGATGGTTCCAGCCGGAGCGCTCCGAAGCCCAGAGGGTCAGGTCATCTGAAAGATCGTGCCGGTAGCGCGCATTGAAGGTGTAGACGAACTTGGGGTCCTCCTCGGCGAGGACTTTACGCCAGGCACCCTTTTCGACGTCGTATGCGACGATGCCATGTCCGGTGAAACCTCGACGGATATACTCGGTCCGTAGCACCTTGGAGTCAGCGGACCAATCCAGGCGGTCCGTCGCGTAAGCCTGGGGGAGGACATTCAGCGGACAGCCGCTGGCTCCTTTGCCGTCAGCCTGAAATACCCACGGAGTTCGAGTCGTCCGCGGGTCACCAGGCTTGTCATAAGGGATCTCACGGCTCGTGCCTTTGACAGAATCGACGACGTTATAGAGACGGGTGGTTTCCTTGATTTCTCTCCAGACCGCGAAATGTCGGCCATCCGGAGACCAGCTGATCGGACCGACGAATGTTTCGCGTCCGCTTGGCGCCCAGCTCGGCGTATGGCCTGCCGCCGTAGTCAGGTAAACGCCGCCTTCCCGTAATTCGACGCGTGTGCGACTGTCCGGAGAGACCGAGCCCTCCTTGCCGGCGTTCAACGTTCGGCTGCCGGAGTTGAGCCTGCCGGGTGGTCGGGCTGCGGAAGGTCCTGCGGCGATGACGATCTTGCCATCGGTACCGAGGAACCAGCTCTCCTTGTCGCTTTCGAGCCGGAGTCGTCCGTCATCCATCGGGATGACACGGGTGAAAGGCCACTTCTTGGCGGTGACTTTCCTGCCGTCGAACGAGGCGAAGGCGGCGCTCAGCTTGGCCGGATCGAAGGCCGGGCGTGTCTTGCCGGTCCCGCAGTCGACGAGTCTCCAGGAAATTTCCGCCGGATCCGTCCACGCATACGCGAGGGTGTTTCCGTCGCGAGACCATTGAGGCGCGTCCACCTTGGTGCGTGGTGAGCGCCAATACCAAGTGTCATACTGCTTCTGCCATTCGGCGATGAGGTCTCCTTGCGCGAGGATCGCCAGCGGTGATAGCAGCAGGAAGAGTCTCAGCAGCATGCCCCTTATCCAATGCCCTGAGACCCTGGACTCAACCCTGCATCCGCTTATTTGGCCTTAGCGGCGCTCTTGGACTTGCTGGCCTTGGGCTTGAGGGTCGTCAGATAGGCGACCACGTCGCGGATTTCCGCCGGTGTCAGGATGCCGAGCATCGGAGGCATGACGGAGATGGGCGGGGTGCGCTGGGCGACTTCCGTCACGTTCAGGCTGCGCGTCTTTCCGTCAGGCAGCCTCACGTCGATGGCCTTCGGGGTCTCCTTGAGGACGCTTCCGGCCACGGTCTCTCCGGATTTCAACTGGATCGTCTCCATGCCGAAGCCGACGACGATCTTGGCGGAGGGTTCGACAAGGGACTGGGCGAGTTCCAGTTTGGTGCGCTGTGAGCCGACCAGGCGAAGGCTAGGTCCGACTTCGCTGCCTTCGTTCGAGTCGACACGATGGCAGGCGACGCAGTTGGCGCCCAGGTGGCCATTGATCAGCGCGCGCCCCGCTACGGGGTCGCCGCCGTCGGTAAGAAGTTCGTAAGGCAGCTCCGGGCCGGCCATGGCTCCCGACGTCTTGGCTGCGGACTCCAGATAGCGCCGCACCAAGGCGACGACGGGTGCGGAGGAGGATTCCTTGGCCAGGGTCAGGACGTCTAGCTTCAGTCCGTTGTCCAGCTTGCGGGCCACGAGGCGCTCCGCGAGTTCCTGGATGATCTTTGCCGAAGCGGCGTCATCGCGTCCGCGGAGCGCGGCGACGACGGCCTGCTTTTCGGCGATCTTGGCGGACTTCGAGGCGATGATCTCGCGGGCTACCTGCAAGGCGGAGTCGCCATCCTTTAGGAATAGCTGGCGAAGCGCTTCGATCCTGACTTCCGACGGATTTCCTTCGCCGGCTGCACGGCGAAGGATGCCGACGAGGGTGGGGGCGTCGAGGTTCTGCCGGCCGAGAAGACGTAGCGTCTGAAGACGGACAGCCGGCGAAGCCTTGAGGTCACCTGCCAGCGCAAGCAGTTCCGAAGAGGGCAGGTCCAATTCGTAATCGACCATGAGTTCCAGCACCTTGGGACGATCAGAGGCATCGGTGATGGCGAGCAGGTCGGCCTGGCGGGCACGTAGGGAGCCGGCGAGCGGACCACGCTCGCGGGCAGGATGGGGACGGGCAACTCCATCGACGAGGTCGAGGCGGGGAGGCTGGGCGAACACCTGCAATGCTTTCCACGCTTCCGAGCGAAGCGGCGCGCCCGCGGGCTGCAGGAGGGTCCATTCCAGGACGCGCTGGAAGTCTTCCTTCTTACCGGAGCGCAGGCACGCGTTGAGGGCGCGACGTGCGGCGTGATAAGGCATGTCGGATCGTCCGAAGGACTCAGACAGACCGTTGAGGGCCGTCGGGATGCCGACGTCATCATGGATCGCGCGGGCTGCCTCGACGACGACCTCTGCGTTGGCATGTCCGAGCAGCTGCGAGAGCAGGGGGGAACGCTGGCGCGCCAGGGCGAGCGTGGCGAAGACGGCTTCGGCTCCCTGATTCGACTGGGCGACCTTGAGGAGTCCGTCCGCGGATTGGGTGCCGGCTAGGCCCGACACCAGTCCATGTCGCAACCAGGGTAGGCGGAGTTCGGTCGCGGCGTCGCGTACGAAGGCATTGAACGGCACGTTGCCGCCGAGCTTGCCGAGCGTGACGCCAGCCTGAGTGCGGAGTCGGAGGTCGGATTGAGCGAGCTGAGCAGAAACTTTGGCGATGAGTTCCGGAGTGGCCTTCGCTTCGCTGAGCACCTTGAGGGCTTGGACGCGGATCTCAGAGTCGGCATCGTCCAGGAGCGCAAGTGCGGGAGAGAAGTCGGTGATATTGCCAAGACGCAGTCCCATGCCGAAGCCCCAGATCGCGTGGATGCGGGCGAAACGTGGCGCGTTCACGTCCTTGGCCAAGGAGAGCATCTCGGACCAGGCACCCTGACGATGCAGGCGGATGGAGGCGTTGACGCGTACGCGCTGGTCGCGATGGCCTAGCAGGCGCAGGCATTCGTCCTTCGGTACCGGGACGGAGAATGACTTGGAAAGGAATTCCTCGGACGACTTGTCGACCGTCGCGGCGACGTCGAGGCGCCAGACCGCGCCTTTGCCGTCGAGCGGGTATCCGCCGATCCAGTCTGCGTAATAGGCGCGTCCATCGATGCCCCAGGCCATGCCGATGCCCATGATGCCGGAGCTGATGGTGCGAAGGTTCGTCTGACGGAAGCCGTCCAGATGCGGCTCCAGGGTGAAGGCGTCCATCTTGCCCTTCGGGAACTGGTTCAGCAGGAAGCTGCCACGCAGATCCCCGTCCAAGGCATGTCCGGGCTCGCGCAGGAAGCCGGCCGGGCCGTCGGAGTAGTTGGCGATCGGGGGAGTGATGCTGAGGGGCTGGTCGGGGGCGCCGTGAGGCTGCCACATGTTCTCCTTCACCCAACGGCTGTCCGTATACTGATATTGATGCTGGTTGCGCCAGCCGGAGTCCGAGCCTTCGACCAGATACATCAGGCGTTCGCGCTCCTTGGGCTGGTCTCCGTCGTTATCGACGCCGATGACGTTGCCGAAATCATCGAAGGCGATCTCCTGGGTGTTGCGGATGCCGTGGGCGAAGACTTCGAAGCGGCTGCCATCGGGTTCGCATCGCAGCACGCAGCCCTCATGGGGATAGGCGAAGCGGCGTCCTTCCTTGCTGAGCACGTTGGCGCCTTTGTCGCCGACCGTCCAATAGATGCGCCCGTCCGGCCCTAGGCGGAGGCCATGCATGTCGTGCCCGGCATAGGCGATGTGACCGCCGAAGCCCGTGGCCACGATTTCCTTCACGTCGGCGACTCCGTCTCCGTCGGTATCCTTCAGGCGCCAGACGTCGGGGATGGCGGTGACGTAGACCCATCCGTCGAAGTAAAGCACGCCGGCCGCGATGCCCGATACCGGCGAGTCGAAGCCTTCCGCGAAGACCGTGATCTTGTCGGCCACGCCGTCTCGGTCGGTGTCGGAGAGCTTGTAGATGCGCTCCTTGAAGTAAGCCAGGTCCTTCCAGTCGATGCTGCCGTCCTTGTTGTGATCCTTCAGGCCGCCGCGGGCTCCCTTCATCTTTCCCGGGGCAAGCTCTCGCTGATAGAAAGCGAGCTTCTCCTCCGGCGTGGTGAGGCCGACGTCGTCGGGGACCCAGGCCTTGTGCTCGCGGATATCCAGGTCTGAGACCTTGCGACGGGTGGTGGAGGCGACATAGACGTTTCCAGACTCGTCGACCGAGCAGGCCGTCGGATCGGGCACGTTAAGCTCTCCTGACCAGCGGAACGGCTTCGGCTCTTCGCCCATCAGGACAAGAGCCGCCAAGAGGAGGGCGGCCTGGGGGAGCAGTCTCATGGTTGAGATTGTATGGGATTTCCGGGGTATTGGAAAACAGTCCTTTCCAGCATGTCGGGCTGGAAAAAACGAAATGAGCCGAGGGTCAGCCGACCAGCACGAGGTAGAGTTCCTTCGGGCCGTGGGCGCCGAGGACCAGGATGCGCTCGATGTCGCCCGTGCGGCTGGGGCCGGTGATGAAGGAAAGCATGCTGGGCATGTCCTTGCCGTGACGGGCCTGGACGAGCGCCAAGGACGAACCCAGGTCGGGCACGACTTGGCACGTTTCGGCGACGACCACGTGGACGTGGGGGAGGATCGAAAGGGCGCGGCCGCCGGAACTCGCGCTGGAAACCAGGATGGCGCCGAGCTGGGCGACGATCGCCTCGCAGGTGGTCAGGCCGGCGTCGCAGCCTTCGAGCTTCTGCTTGTCGAAGGAGGCATCCGCCTCCCAGGTCTCGCAGGTCAGAGCCGAGGCGATGGGGCGCGTCAGCGGGTGCCCGTGATAGGCGACCTTCTTCCATCCTTTGGATGACGAAAGGTCGGCGACCGCCTTGGCGGCGGCGGCATGATCCGGTACGCGGATCAGGACGGCCTTCAGCTTGGCCAGCTGTTCGGCCAGGATGGTCAGGCTCGCGTCGGCGGTCTCGCCGCCTTCCGGCAGCCAGGGTTTGGCGACGGCCGAAGTCTTGCCCGGAGCCGGTTCACCTTTGAGGTGAGGCTTGGGGGCCTTGACTTTGAGCGCCTCGCGGATGCGGGCGAAGATATCGGAGCGGGCGTCAGACATGGTCGTTCTTCCACTGGTCGCGGAAGGAGCTGGCAGGGGCCTTGGGGAGGTCGCGCGTCTTCATCCATGCGCCCATGTAAGGAATCGGCAGTTTCTGCAGCAGCGGCAGGGTGGCGCGGAAGATCCTGCCGCCCGTGGCGAACAACCAAGGGCGCTTGATCACGAAGTTGAAGCCGTGATGGAAGACGCGGTCGAACAGCGTCGGCGATTCCTTGGCGGCGTTGCGACGGTTGTGCAGCAGGTGATGGTGCAGGTCGATGCGGACAGGGCAGGCGTCCGTGCAGGCCCCGCAGAGCGAGGAGGCGCCGGAGAGGTGATTCCACTGCTTGAGTCCGCGCAGGTGAGGCGTGATGACCGAGCCGATCGGACCCTGGTAGGTGGTCCCGTAGGCCAGGCCGCCGATGTTCTTGAAGATCGGGCAGACGTTCAGGCAGGCGCCACAACGGATGCAATGGAGGGCGTCGCGCTGCTCGGGGTCGGCCAGCAGGCGGGTGCGGGCGTTGTCCAGCAGGACGAGGTGGAACTGCTCAGGACCGTCGCACTCGCCCTTCTTCCGCGGACCGGAATAGAGCGTGTTGTAGCAGGTCATCGGCTGGCCCGCGCCGGCGGTGGCCAACATCGGGAGCAGCACGGACAGGTCGTCGAGGTGATTGATCACCTTCTCGATGCCGGAGAGCGCGATATGGATGCGAGGCAGGGCGGCGGTGAGGCGCGCGTTGCCTTCGTTCTCGGTGATCGAGATCTGACCGGTCTCGGCCACGAGGAAGTTCGCGCCCGTGATGCCGATGTCGGCGTCGACGTAGAGCTGACGGAGGTGACGGCGGGCGATCATCGTCAGCTCCTCAGGGCTGTCGGTCGGCGCCGTGCCCAGGTGCTTGGTGAAGAGCTCGCTGATGGCCTCGCGCTTCACGTGCATGCACGGGAAGACGAAGTGATAGGGGGCTTCGCCGCGGAGCTGCTGGATGAACTCGCCGAGGTCGCTTTCGACCACGCCGTAACCGGCTTTCTCGAGGGCGTCGTTCAGGTGGATCTCCTCGGAAGTCATGCACTTCGACTTCACGATGGCCTTGGCTTTGTTGTCCTCGGCGATCTTCAGGATGATGGCGCGGGCTTCGGCCGCGTCGCGGGCCCAGTGGACGACGCCGCCGTTGCGTTCGAAATTGGCCGTGAACTTCTCGAGGACGTTCGCGAGGTCGTTGACCGCCGACCACTTGGCCATGGAGGCCGCATCACGGGCGCGTTCCCAATCCCGGTAACGGGCCTTCTGGAGGTCGCGGTTGGTGTAATAGCCTCCGAGCGCTTTGCGGATGAAGGCGCGCTGGTCCCCGTCCGCGGCGTTGACCGTGGCGTCCTTGAGGAAGATGGCTTTGGAGTCGGACATGTTCAGGCGTCGTTGGCCAGGACTTCGGCGATATGCAGCGGAAGGATCGGCTTGCCCTCGCGGGACAGCCAGCCGCCGATCTGCAGGAGGCAGGAAGGGTCGGAAGAGACAACGTAGTCGGCGCCGGTGCGGGCGAGGGCGCCGCCTTTGACCTGGACCATCGCGGTCGAGATCATGGGGAACTTGGCCGAGAACAGGCCGCCGAAACCGCAGCAGGTCTCGCCTTCTTCGGATTCGATGAGTTCGAGCCCCTTGACCGCGCGGAGCAGCTGGCGGGGTTCCTCCTTGAGACGAAGCTCACGCAGGGCGTGGCAACCGTCATGGTAGGTGACCTTCTTGGCGAACTTCGCGCCGACGTCGGTGACGCCGAGCTTCTTCACCAGGAACTCCGAGAACTCGAAGGTGCGGGACGCGAGATCGTCCGCTTCGGCCGCATGCGGCGTACCCTTGAGGAGCTCCGGGTAGAACTGGCGCATCATCGCAACGCAGGAGCCCGAGGGTCCCACGACGACTTCGGCCCCGCGGAAGACGCCGAGCGCGCGGATCGCGGCCTCGCGGGCCACGTCCCACTGTCCGGAGTTGAACGAAGGCTGGCCGCAGCAGGTCTGCGCGGAGCGGAACTCCACCTCATGACCGAGGCGCTTCAGCACCTTGGCCGTCGCCAGGCCGACCTGAGGGGTCAGCTGGTCGACGAAGCAAGGGACGAAGAGGGAGATGCGCACAGGGTTAGCGGAGGAAGGCCTCGTGGAGGCCGCCGTCGACGGTGATGACCTGTCCGGTCGTCTTGCTGAGGCGATTGGTCACGAGGAGGAAGTAGGCTTCGGCCTGGTCGGCGGGCGTGATGGGGTTCTTGGTCAGGGTGCGATCGGCGTAGAAGCGGGAGAGCTTCGTGGTCAGCGAATCGGTCGCCTCATCATCGGTGTAGGGAATGTTGTACTTCGCAAGCGACGCGATCACTCGGTCGCGCGGGAACATCGCCGAACCCTGGACGACGGTGGCCGGGGCCACGCCGTTGACGCGGATCAGGGGCGAAAGCTCCATGGCCATCTCGCGGACGAGGTGATTGGCGGCGGCCTTCGAGGTGTCGTAGGCGACGGAGCCCTTCTTGGCCACGGCGGCGTTGGCGCTGGTGGTCAGGACGAGGTTGCCGCGCAGGCCCTGCTCCTTCCAGGTCTTGTAGGCCTCGTCGGCGACGAGGTAGCTGCCGGTCACGTTCAGGGCGAAGGTGAGGGCCCACTTGTCGTCCGGGATGTGGCCGGTGGTGTCGGGCGACACGAAGATGCCGGCGGTCACGCAGATGGAGTCGAAGCCGCCGTAGGCGAGGGCGACCTGGTCGAGCATCTGGCGGATCGAGGCGCGGTCCATGATGTCGCCCGCGAGGCCGATGGCGGGGCCGCAGTTCGAGAGGCCGGTGCCGGCGACGCCGATGCCGGAGCCGAGCTTGTCGGTGATCTCCTTGGCGGTGGCCTGGGCGGCCTCGACGTTCTTGTCGACGCAGACGATGTGGGCGCCTTCCTTGACGAGTCGATGGGCGGTCTCCTTGCCGATGCCGGAGCCGGCGCCGACGACGATGATGACCTGGCGGGCGAGTTCCTTCTCGGCCGGCATGCGCTTCAGCTTGGCCTCCTCGAGGAGCCAATACTCGATGTCGAAGGCCTCCTGCTGGGGGAGGGCGATGTACTGGTCGATGGCCTCGGCGCCGCGCATGACCTCGACGGCGCAGTTGTAGAACTCGGCGGTGACGCGGGATTCGGACTTATCCTTGCCCCAGGCGATCATGCCGAGGCCGGGGATGAGGACGACGGTCGGGTTCGGGTCGCGCATCGCCGGGGAGTTCGGGCGCTTGCAGGCGGCGTAGTAGGCGGCGTAGTCCTTGCGGTACTGTTCGAGGGCGGCGGCCAGCTTGGTCTTCAGGGCGGCGGCGTCCTCGGACTGCGGGTTCCAGTTCACGTAGAGCGGCTTGATCTTCGTGCGGAGGAAGTGGTCCGGGCAGGAGGTGCCGAGCTCGGCGAGGCGCGGGGCGTCCTTCGAGTTCACGAAGCGCAGGATCTTCTCGTCGTCCTGGATCGTGCCGATGAAACGCTTCTCCTTGGAGACCTGGCCGCGGAGCCAGGGCAGGATGGCGGCGAAGGTCGCGTGGCGCTTCGCGGTGTCGAGGGTCTGGTAGAGGGCGCCGCCGAAGGCCGCGGCGTCGCCGCCCTTGGCCTGGTACTTGGCTTCGATGTAGGCGCCGGCCTGCTCGATCATGGCGAGGGTCAGTTCGTAGCAGGCCTTGTCGTCGTCGGCCCAGGAGATGAAGCCGTGCTGGCCCATCATGATGGCCTTGATGGCGGGCTGCTGGCGGGAGATCTCCTGCATGGCGAGGCCGAGCTCGAAGCCCGGGCGCATCCACGGCACGTAGGCCATCTTGCCGCCGAAGATCGACTGGGTGAGCGCCTGGCAGTTCCTGGAGGCGGCGATCGAGATGATCGCGTTCGGGTGCATGTGGTCGACGTGCTTGCCGGGCAGGAAGCTGTGCAGCGGGGTGTCGATCGAGGAGGCGCGCGGGTTGAGGTTGAAGGTGGCGTGGTTGTACATGCCGACCATGTCGTCCTCGGCCGGCGACTTCAGGCCTTTGTCGGCGCGCGCGGCGTACGACTGCTGGAGGCCGATGAGCTTGTCCTGGTAGAGGGAGGAGAAGTTGTCGCGGTTGCTCGTGCGGAGGTCCCCGCCGGAACCCTTGACCCAGAGGACGAGGGTATCCTTCCCGGTCAGGGGGTCCTTCTCGACGATCTTGGAGGAGGTGTTGCCGCCGCCGGTGTTGGTGATGCGCTGGTCCGCGCCGAGCTTGTTCGAGCGGTAGACGAGGCGGGCGACGGGATCGAGCTTCGCGGCTTCGGCATCGTTCCAGAGGTGGGAGACGTACTTATAGGAGGACATGGTGCGTTTCTGTTGGAAAGGTTGGGGGAGGGTGGAGGGTTAGAGGGTTTTACGATTTCTTTAAACCATTAAACTTGGCTTGGGCGGTCGCCCAAGCGGGGGAGGTGTTGGGCTTGTAAGTCACTACCTCAAAGGAGTTTCGGACGACCGTACGCAGGGCGGCGAGGTTTTTCAGTTCCTTCATGGCGATGGCTTGGACCAAGATGTTGCCCGCGGCGGTGGCTTCGACCGGGCCGGCGATGACCGTCCGGCCGGTGGCGTCAGCCGTCGCCTGGTTGAGCAAGGCGTTGCGGCAACCGCCCCCGACGATGTGGAGGCGCTTCAGCTTGCGGCCGGTGAGCTTCTCCATGCCGTCCATCTCGACGCGGTAGAGCAACGCGAGCGACTCGAGCACGCACCGGGCGATCTGACCGTGGGTCTTCGGGACCGGCTGCTTGGTCTCGCGGCAGTAGGCCTGGACCTTGGCCACCATGTCGCCGCGCTTGGCGAAGCGGACGTCGTCGGGACGGATGAACGAGCGGAGCGACGGAGCCTGGAGCGCGAGCTTCACGATCTCGCCGTAATCGGAGACCTCGCCCTTCTCCATCCACTCGCGCCGGCATTCCTGGAGCACCCAGAGGCCGACGAGGTTCTTGAGGAAGCGGGAGGTGCCGCCGAAGCCGACCTCGTTCGTGTACTTGGCCTTGCGGACGGCCTCGTTGACGAGCGGCTTGGGCAGCTCGACGCCGAGCAGGGACCACGTGCCGGAGGAAAGGTAGGCCCAATCGTCGCCCGGGTTGGCGGGGACGGCGGCGACGGCCGCGGCGGTGTCGTGCGCGCAGGTCGTGACGACTTCGGCCTGGCCCAGGCCGGTCTCCTTGGCCAAGTACGGCAGCATCTTGCCCAGTTTCACGCCCGGGGCGACCGGCTTGGGGAACAGGTGCTTCGGGATGCCGAGCTTCTTCAGCACCGGCCAAGCCCAATCGCGCTTGCGCGTATCCCAACATTGGCTGCCCGAGATGAGGGTCTCCTCGGCGCGGGCCTTGCCGGTCAGGAGCCAGGTGATGTAGTCGCCGATGAGCAGGAACTTGTCGGCGAACTTGAGCATCTCCGGACGGTGCTCGGCGTCGTCGAAAAGCTGGTAGAGGGTGTTGATCGAGATGGAGGCGATGCCGGTGCCTTCGAAGATCTCCTGCTGGGAGAAGCGGCGCATGGCCAGTTCGTAGGCCTTGAAGCTGCGTTCGTCGCGGTAGGTGAACGGGAGGGAAAGCAACGGACCGTCGCCCTTGAGGAGGACGTAGTCGACGCCCCAGGAGTCGCAGGCCACCGACTTGACCGGGCCGAGCTTGGCGCCCTTGGCGAGGCCGATGCGGATCTCGCGGAAGATGCGGATGATGTCCCAGCGCAAGGTGCCGTTGGCGGTGATGGCGCCGTTGGCGAAGCGATGCACCTCCTTCATGGTGAACTTGCCGGCTTTGAGCTGGCCGAGGATGACGCGGCCTGATTCGGCGCCGAGGTCGATGGCGAGGTAGTTGGACATGGTCGGGAAAGGGTGGGGCGGGGCTTCAGAGGCCGAGCACCTTCTGGCGGTAATGCTCGTCGGGTCGGCCCGCGATGCGCTCGCATTGGGCCGGCGTCAGGCACGCCGGACCGCCGAGCGCGGCGGCCCCGACGAAGATCTCGGCGGCCTTCTCGGCCATGAGCAGGGTGCCGAGCACGGCCTTGGGGCTGGGGCCGACGGCGATGATGCCGTGGTTCTGGAGGAGGATCACCTTCGGGTCGCGGCCGGTCCGGCGGATGAAGGCGGCGACCTCGCGGCGGATGCCCTGGGAAAGGGCCAAGCCCGGTTCGCAATAGGGCACGAAGACGGATTCGACGCCGCACATCACCACTTCGTCGGGACAGGTGCGGGCGGTCGCGAAATCTCGCGCGCGGGTCGAGCACAGGATCTGGTTCACCGCGATGGCGTGGACGTGGCCCACGCAGGCGACGCCGGGCAGGGTGAGCAGGTAGGCGTGGAAGAGCGCTTCGATCGACGGCTTGCGGGCCGCTTCGTCGACGCGGGCGGCGAACAGCGCCTGATCGACCTCCTGGTCGTTCGCCGAGGGCGCGTCCAGCAGCGGCAACAGGCGGTCGAAGCGGCAGACCGTGAGTTCGGCGGGCCGGAGGGTCGCGAGGTTGGAGCCCGAGGCCTTCACGGTGAAGGTCTCCGCGTCCAGGCGGAGCGATGTATTGCCTTCGCCCAGGATCGACATGCGGAGGCGCTCACCCCCCAGCGCGTGGGAGAGGTCGAGCAACGATTGGACGGCGTCCGTGGGCATGGACTCGGTAGGCCCGGCCGGTTCAGGCGGTCAGCACGTGGTCGGCCGCCATCTTGACCTTGGCCTTGGCGACGTCGGCGGCGGGCGCGTCGGTCACGAGGAACAGGGCGCTCACGTCGCGCGTCACGGCGCAGGGGCCGCCGCGGCCGAGCTTGATCTTGTTCATGCAGATGAGGACTTCGTCGCTGCGGCGGATGACTTCGCGCTGCTGATGGGAGATGTCGCGCTGGGAGTTCCAGAGGCCGTTCTCGTCGATGCCTTCGGCGCCGAGCAGGGCGACGTCGAAGTTCCAGCGGGCGACTTCCTCGAGAGTCCGGTCGCCGGCGACCATCGCGTGGCGGGTGAGGAACAGTCCGCCCGGGATGTAGACTTCGACGCCAGGGAGGCAGGAGATGAGCTGGGCCGTGGGCAGGCAGGTCGTCACGATCTGCAGGTCGGCGACGCCGGCGGAGGCGATGGCCTCGGCGGCGAAGAAGATGGTCGAACCGGAGTCGAGGTAGACGGTCATGCCGGGCTTCACGCGGGATGCGGCCAAGTTGCCGATCTTGCGCTTGGCCTCGGCGTCCTCGACCTTGCGGTCGTCGAGCGGCGGGAAGTTGCGGTTGAAGTCCGAGAGCGCGCCTCCGTGGGTGCGCGTGATGCGCCGCTGGCTCTCGAGCTCCGTGAGGTCCCGCCGGGCGGTGGCTTCGGAGACGTTGAACTGCTTGCAGATCTCCAGGACCGGGACGTAGCCGACCTTGCTCAGGAGTTTCGCGATGGCTTCGCGACGTGCTTCGATGATGTGACGGGCGACTTTCATAAAGGGAGGGTTTTAATGACTGTTGGCGGTCAAGCGAGCATTAATCGGTTGTTTAGCCCGAGTTGAAGGTATTTGAATTTCGCACAATATACATTATGTCTAGTTACATATAGTTAAAATTTTACGGGGATTAAGTGGGTGTTAATCGTATTAACTTGGGGTCGCCCAAGGGGCGAATTAGACGATGCCCTGCATCGTCATGACGCTGACCAAACGACTCTCCTGGGATGGTTTCCTGCTGTTGGCGCTGCTGCCGTTTTTTTTCACGGGCTGCGCTTCGGCCCCATCCGGCGTCCCGACCAAGCTTCCGATCGCGATGCATGCACCGGCGGGTTTGCGCATCGAGCAAGGAGCCGACTCGCTGGGGTCGGAGGCCCGCAAGGTCCCCGTGCAGGCCCTGGTGCTCCACCACACCGGGGGCAATCTGGCGGGATCCTACGAAGTCCTGCAGGGACGCAAAGCGAGCCACCGCGTGGGCATCCACTACCTGGTCACCGATGAAGCCCCGCCCCGGGTCATCGCCATGGTCCCGGAGGACAAGGTCGCCTACCATGCCGGCAAGAGTGGCTGGCGACAATTCGATGGGCTCAACCAACCTTCGATCGGCATCGAGATCATCAACCTCGATGGCAACATCCACCGTTATCCCGCCGCGCAGCAGGAATTGGTCGCCAAACTTTGCGCCGATATCCTCCGGCGCCACCCGTCCATCAAGCCGACCGAAGTGTTGGCCCATTCGGACATCGCCATCGGTCGGAAGATCGATCCGGGGCTGTTGTTCCCGTGGGCGGATTTCGCGGCCCGCGGCATCGGCGCCTGGCCGCTGCCGGCCGATGTGGACGCCTTCCTGAAGTCGGCTCCGAAGGCCGAGCCCGCCGAACTGCGGCGTCTGCTCCAGACCTATGGCTACGCCGTCGAGCCCGGCGAGGCCGGCCTCAAGCTGGCGGTCGAAGCCTTCCAACGCCACTTCCGCGCCAAGAAGGTCGATGGCGTCGCCGATGGCGAAACGGTCGCCACGCTCCGCGCCCTGGTGAAGCGTTACCGGACCGGCGCGACGGCGCCCTCCCCCGCCCCGGTGGCCCCGGCGCCCGCCAAGACCCGCAAGGTCAAACCTTGAGCTGGTAGCCCGTGGGCCGCAGCAGCTTGTTCGCGAAGCCGCGCAAGAGGTCGCGTTCGGGGTAGCGCAAGCGGTCGAGGTACAGGGCGTAAGCGACCATGGCGAGGCCGCCACCGACCAGCATCGACAGGCCGAGGTTGAGCTTCTCCGGGAGCTGTCCGTGGCCGAGCATACGCAGCCAGGCGGTCGTCTGGTAGGCGATGATGCCGAGCAGCAGCGACCCGAAGAGCACCTGCAGGGCCGGCTTGACCATCGGCTCATCGAGGAATTCCGGGGCGAGCCGCTTGAGGTAGTGGCGGAGCACCAGGTACTGCCAGACGGTCGAGACGGCGTTGGCGACCGCCAGCCCCTCCACGCCGTAGCCGAGGAACATCGCCGCCAGGGAGCCCGCGAAATTGACGGCGAGCGCGTGCAGGGCCGCGACCAGCGTGACGCGCGTCTGGCCCGCCACGTTGAGGGCGCGCGTGGCCAGCGAGATCAGCGCGTAGAAAGGCATCGCGAAGGCGAAGAGCACGAGCAGGCGGCCGGTGGCGACGCAGTGCTCCGGGGTGAACTTGCCGAACTCGAAGAGGAGCCGGACGATCGGCTCCGCGAGGACGGCGAGGCCGAAGGCGGCCCCCACGTTGACGGCCAGGATCAACCGGAGGCCGCGCGCGTAGTTCCGCGACAGCGCCGGCCGGTCGCCCTGGGCGAAGGCCATCGCGAGCGCCGGGAACATCACCACGGCGATCGAGGCGCTGAAGAGGCCGATGGGCAGCTCGACGATCCGGTTGGCGATGTAGTAATAGGTCAGGCCGGCGTCGCTGACCTTGAAGGCCAGTCCGCGCGAGACCAGGAAGTTGACCTGCTGGATGCCGGCCCCGAGGGCGGCCGGGAGGAAGGCCACGCTCAGCGTCCGCCAGGCCACGGGGTCGACGTGCACGGGACCGGGGCGCCAACCGGCCCGGCGCAGCCCCTGCAGCGGGATCCACAGTTGGAGCGCGCCGCCCGCGAGCGCGCCCGCGCAGAGCCAGCCCGCCTTGCCCATCTCGGTGTCGGCGAGGAGACCGAACAGGCCGAGGCCGACGATCATGCAGACGTTCAGCAGGCCCGAGGCGAGCTCCGCCAGCCCGAAGCGGCCGGTCAGGTTGACGGCCGAGGTGAAGAGCGCCGCCACGCAGATCAGCGGCATGTAGGGCATGCACGCGGCCGTGAGGATCGCGACGTTGGCGTCGGCCGGCCGGAGGCAGGCCCACAGCAAGGCTCCGCCGATGGCCAGCAAGGTCAGCCCGATCATCCCGGGGAGGATGCGTCGCAGCGCGTAGTTCAGGAAGCCGAAGGCCGCCGCCTGGCCGTCGCGGGCGGTCTTGTCGGCGAGCACCGGCACGATGGCCGCCGTCAGGGCGCCCTCGCCGAGGAGCCGGCGGAAGAGGTTCGGGATCTGGAAGGCGAAGAGGAAGGCGGCGCCGACGGCCGAGGCGCCGAAGACGCCGGCGGTGAGCTGGTCGCGCACCAGCCCGAGCACGCGCGAGACCATGGTCCAGGACGCGGTCTTCGCCATGTCCCGGTACTGGCGCGCCTGCTCGGACATCGGGTCAGGGCAGGATCGCGCGCATGCCATCCTCCAGCACCGCGCGCAGCGCCGGCACCAGGTCCGTGCGCGGCACTTCGGCTTCGGTGCGGTCGGTCAGGCTGCGCACCTTGGCGACGCCCTTGGCGACTTCGCCGCCCCCGTAGACCAGGGCGTACTTCGCCCCGGCGGTCTCGGCCTGCTGGGCGAGCTTGCCGAACTTGCCGTCGCGGAGGTTGTACTCCACCCGGAAGCCGGCGCGCCGGAGCGTGGCGACGTCCTCGAGGGCGGCCGCGCGGGCGTCGTCGCCGAGGATCATCGCGTAGAAATCCGGGCCGTCGGCATAGACCGGCAGGAGCCGCTTCAGCTCGAGCAGGTCGCGCAAGGTCACGTCGCCCATGCCGAAGCCGACGGCGGGCAGGTCGGGTCCGCCCATCTTCTTGACGAGGGCGTCGTAGCGGCCGCCGCCCGCGAGGGCGCGGGCCTCGCCGCCGGTCTCGAAGGCCTCGAAGACGAAGCCCGTGTAGTAGGCCAGGCCGCGCACGATGGTCAGGTCGATGGCGACGCATTCGGCGAAGCCCAGCGCGGTCAAGGTCGCCAGAAGGTGCTTCCATTCGCCGAGGCGCTCGGTCATCGCGGCGTCGCCCGCCGCGAGGCGTTCCAGGTCGGCCAGGGACTTGGTGTTGGCGAAGGCGCGCGCGGACTCGAGGGCCTGCGCGGGGTCGACCGAGGTACCGGCGAGCGCGGCCGTCATGGCTTCGAGCAGGTCCTTGGGCGCGCCGCGCTCCAGCTTGTCGACGACGCCGAGCACGGCGGTCGCCTGCGCCTCGGGGATGCCGAGGCTGGCGAGGTAGCGGAACCAGAGCGTGCGGTCGGAGACGCGGATGCGGAAGTCGGCCTGCGTGAGCCCGAAGCCCAGGAGGCAGTCTGCGCACAGCGCGATGATCTCGGCGTCCGCCGCGGGACCGGCCTCGCCGAGGAGGTCGGCGTTCAACTGGTAGAAGGCGCGGAGGCGGCCCTTCTGGGGCTTCTCGTAGCGATAGCTTTCGCCGATGGCGAACCAGCGGATCGGCTTGGGCATGCCGTTGGCCTTGGCCCCGACCATGCGGGCCAGCGCGGGCGTGAGCTCGGGGCGCAGCGTGACCTTGCGGCCGCCCTTGTCCTCGAAGTTGAAGAGCTGGCGGACGATCTCCTCGCCGGATTTCTCGGTGAAGAGCTCGAGCGGCTCGAGCACGGGCGAGTTCCATTCGCGGAAACCATAGCGCCGGCAGGCTCGGCGCCAGATATCGAAGATATGACCGACCAGCGCCTGGTCCTCGGGGTAGAACTCCCGGAAACCGGGGAGCGTTCGAATGTCGGACATCGCGGTTACGACTGCGCGGGCTTGTCCTGCGCCGGCTTCTCGACGTCGTAGGACTTGAGCTTGGCCTTCAGTTCCTTGCCGGCCTTGAACTTGATGACCGCGCGCTTGGGGATGATGACATCCGTCTCGGGGCGGTTGGGGTTGCGGCCGACGCGGCTCTTGCGGACCTGGACCTGGAAGACGCCGAAGTTGCGGAGCTCCACGTCGCGGCCGGAGAGCAGGGCCTCGCTGATCGCATCGAGCGTCATCTGGACGCTGTCGCGGATGTGCTTCTGCGGGTAGCCCTTCTCCGTGAAGATCTTGATGACGATATCCCGCTTGGTGAGGTTATTGGACATGGCCGTTTCGTAAGTGTTGATGGACAAAGGCATGGGAAAGCCTCCGAGGCAATACCGCACCCTGAAAAAACCTCACTCGAGGTTCTGGACCTGCTCCCGGATGCGCTCGATCTCGGTTTTGGCCTCCAAAACCGCCCGGGTCGTGGGGATTTCCGCGGCTTTGCTGCCGATGGTATTGACCTCCCGGAGAAGCTCCTGGACCAGGAAATCGAGTTTGCGACCCCCGTGGGCCTGGTCGAGTTCGGCGTCGAACTGGGCCAAGTGGCTCCGCAGGCGGACGACCTCCTCGGTGATGTCGCAACGTTCGGCGAAGAAAGCCAACTCCTTGAGGACGCGCTCGTCGGACACGTCCAAGGCCAGGCCGGCCTCCTTCAGCCGGCGGAGCAAGGCTTCGCGATGGCGGGCGACCGCCCCTTGTTCCGAAGCCTCCATCGTGCGGACGAGGTTGCCCAGCAGGCCGAGCCGGGCGCGCAGGTCGGTCGCGAGGGCCGCGCCTTCGCGGGCGCGCATCCCCACGAGTTGGTCGAGCGCGCGGGTGAAGGCAGCCTGCACGACGCCCTCGGCGTCGGCGAACTCGGGCAAGGCGCGGGACTGGCCGCGGCGGGTTTCGGCGAGCTTGAGGATCAGCTCCGGCGAAGGCGGCGTCCAAGGTGTCCCGAGCGCCTGGGCGAGCCGCTGCAGTTCATGGAGCTGCCCGCGGGTGGTTTCGAAGTCCCAGGTGCCGCCGTCGCCCCCGGCCGCCGCCTGCGTCACGCGCGCCGTCACCTTGCCGCGTTGGAGGCGGGCGCGGATCCAGGCGGTGGCGGCCGATTCCAACGTCGGCCACGCCTCGGGCCCGTGCACGGAGACCTGCAGGTTCTTCTGGTTGACGGTGGCGAGCTCGACGGCGAGGCGGGCGCCCGGGAGGTCGATCTCCGCGCGGCCGAAGCCCGTCATCGAGTGCGCGGCCATGGTCAGAGTTTGATCTCGGTGCCCAAGGCGCGGGCCGCGCTCCAGACGTCCTTGTCGCCGCGGCCGGAGAGGTTGATCAGCACGAGGTCGCCGGATTTGCCCTGGGCCGCCACCTTGCAGCCATGCGCCACGGCGTGGCTCGACTCGAGCGCCGGGATGATGCCCTCGGTGCGCGAAAGCAGCTGGAAGGCCTCGAGGCATTCCTCGTCGGTCGCGTAGGCGAAGTCGATGCGGCCGCGCTCGCGGTAGTAGGCGTGCTCCGGCCCCACGGCCGCGTAGTCGAGCCCGGCGGAAACCGAGTGCGTGCCCTCGATCTGACCTTCGCCGTCCATGAGGATGTTCGTCATGCAGCCCTGCAGGACGCCGAGGCGGCCGCCGGCGAAACGGGCGGCGTGCTCGCCACGCTTGATGCCCCGGCCGCCGGCTTCGACGCCGGTCAGGCGGACGCCGGGCTCGTCGAGGTATTCGAAGAAGGCGCCGATGGCGTTGGAACCGCCGCCGACGCACGCGACGACTTCGTCGGGGAGACGGCCTTCGGCGCGGAGCATCTGGGCGCGCGATTCCATCGAGATGATGCGGTGGAAATCCCGGACCATCATCGGGTACGGGTGCGAACCGTAGGCGGTGCCGAGGATGTAATGGGTCTCGCGGACGTTGGTGACCCAGTCGCGCATGGCCTCGTTGACGGCCTCCTTGAGGGTGCGTTGGCCCGCTTCGACGCCGCGGACTTCGGCGCCCATCAGCCGCATCCGGTAGACGTTGAGGGCTTGGCGCTCCATGTCGGTGGCGCCCATGTAGATGACGCACTTGAGCCCGAAGCGCGCGCAGACCGCGGCGGTGGCGGTGCCGTGCTGTCCGGCGCCGGTCTCGGCGATGATGCGCTTCTTCCCCATGCGACGGGCCAGGAGCGCCTGGCCGATGACGTTGTTGATCTTGTGCGCCCCGGTGTGGAGCATGTCCTCCCGCTTGAGGTAGATGCGGGCGCCACCGCAATGCTTGGTCAGGGATTCGGCGAAATAGAGCCCCGTCGGACGGCCGGCGTAGTCGCGCAGCATGTCGGCGTACTCCTGCTGGAACGCCGGGTCGCGGCGGGCCTCGTCGTAGGCCTTGGTCAGGTCCAGCAGCGGCGTCATCAGCGTCTCCGGGACATAGAGACCGCCGAAACGGCCGAAGCGGCCCCGGGCGTCGGGCACCTGGAAGCGCGGTTCGTTGGTCGGGATGAGGCTGGAGGCCGACATGGTGTTGAGCCCTGCATAAAGCGGGAACCTTCCGCAAGGGCAAGCGACAAGGGCTTTTGAGGCTTTCCTTGCCCCGGCATGGGCGGAACCCTAAGCCTTGTCCATGCTTCGCCCGGCCTTGGTCCTCTCGTTGCTCGCCGCCCTGCCCGCGTTCGCCGCCGGCGAGGAGCGCAGCCCGGCGGAGGTCCGGGCCGACTTCACCTATGGTCGGGCGGTCGTGACCGGCGTCGTGGAGGGCGCGACCGAATACCTGCCGGTCAGCTCCACGGGCCACATGATCCTCAGCGACCGCTTGATCTGCAACGTGAACAAGGACCCGAACGTGACCGTCCAGGGGGTCGTCGACCGCAAGGGTCGGTCGGTCTCGCTCGACCGGGTCGCCGACGACTACCTCGTGATCATCCAGCTCGGCGCGATCCTCGCGGTCGTCGTGGCCTTCTTCGGTCGGCTCCGTGGCCTCCTGGTAGGCGTCTGCCGCGGCGAGCGAGCCTCGCTGCGGTTGGCGTCCGCCATGCTGGTCGCCTTCCTGCCCGCCGGCCTGCTCGGTTTCTTGTTCAAGGACGCGATTGCCGCCCATCTCTTCTCGGTCGGAGTCGTCGCGGTGGCCTTGGTCGTCGGCGGGATCGCCATCCTGATCGCCGAGAAGGCCCTACCGGCGCGACCCGCCGAAGGCGATGAAGTCGCCGCGCTCGGCTGGCGCTCGGCGCTCACGGTCGGTCTGTGCCAATGCTTCGCCCTGATCCCGGGCACCAGTCGTTCCCTGGCCACCATCCTCGGCGGACGCGTCGCCGGGCTTTCCCATGCCGCGGCGACCGAATTCTCGTTCTTGGTCGGCCTGCTCACCCTGTCGGCCGCTTCGGTCTACAAGGCTTGGTCACTCGGCCCCGCCCTCCCCCAGGTCTACCCGTCCGGCCCGGCGCTCGTCGGCTTGCTCATCGCAGCGGTGACGGCTTTCGTGTCCGTGAAGTGGCTTGTGGGCTTCGTGTCGCGTCGGGGTCTGGGCGTGTTCGCCTGGTACCGCATCGCGTTGGGCGGCGCGATCCTGGCGGTGCTGGCGGTCCGGACGCTGCGTTGAGCCGGCTCAGGCGCCGAGCTCGAAGCCCTGCCGGTAGACGCGCCGCACGAAGGCGTTGGCCTTGGCGTCGTTGGTCACCTGCATCTTCTCCCCGTCCCAGAGCAGCTTGCGGTCGGGGAAACGGATGGCGAGGTTGCCCATGAGCACCATCTCCGAGAGGGGACCGGAGTAGTCGAAGTTCGACGACGCCGGGACGCCGCCCTTGCAGGCCCGCAGCCAGTCCTTCTCATGGCCCGAGTTGTTGCCGGGGATGCGCGGAATGGTCTTCGCCAACTTCTTGGCCGCCTCGCGCTGATCGCGGTCGAGCAGGCGCGGCTTCGAACCATAGCAACCGCAGACGATCTTGCCCTTGTCGCCGATCAGCAGGCAGCCGCCATCGCCATCGCCGAAGGGCATGTCGTCCTCGAGCTCGACCGGGCGGGCCGGCATCAGGCCACCATCCCACCAGGTGAGCTGGACCGGCGGCAGGTCGCCGCGGGCCGGGAAGCGGTAGCGCACGATGGAGGAACGCGGGAAGCACTCGTTCAGGATCGGGCTCTTGTGGCCGAAGTCCGAGAAGCCGGTGGAAACGTTGCCTTCGACGCTCTCCGGGTAGCGCAGCTTGAGGGCGAGGAACAGGGGGTCGATGATGTGGCACCCCATGTCACCCAACGAGCCCGTCCCGAAGTCGCACCAGGCGCGCCACTTTCCGGGGTGATAAGTCGGGTGATACGGGCGCAAGGGCGCCGGTCCGCACCACAGATCCCAGTCCATGCCTTCCGGGGGCGTGGCTTTTTCGGTGGGGCGCGGGGTGTCCGAGCTCTGCGGCCAGATGGGACGGTTGGTCCACGCATGCGCCTCGCGTACCTGGCCGATGAGCCCGGCCTCGAGCCACTCGCAGATCTGGCGGATGCCTTCGCCGGAGTGACCTTGGTTGCCCATCTGGGTCACGACCTTGTGGGCGCGGGCAGCCTCCGTCAGCGTGCGGGCCTCGAAGACGTTGTGGGCGATCGGCTTCTGGACGTAGACGTGCTTGCCGCGACGCATGCACTCCATCGCGATGTAGGCGTGGGAATGGTCCGGCGTCGCGATGATCACGGCGTCGATGTCCTTGCGCTTGTCGAGCATCACGCGGAAGTCGGTGAACGCCTCCGCCTTCGGAAACTGCTTGAGGGTACCCGCGCAGCGCTTCAGGTCGAGGTCGCAGAGGGCGACGATGTTCTCGTCGGCGCTGTTGCGCACGTTGCTGCCGCCGACGCCGCCGAAGCCGATGGCCGCGACGTTGAGTTTGGAGCTGGGCGAGACGCCCGGGGTGGCCGCGTTGAGCCAGGGCCGGGCGAGGGCGAAGCCGGCGGCGGCGAGGCCGGTGTGACGAAGGAAGCCGCGCCGATCGAGGGGGGTGCTCATGGGGTTCGTTTCCGACAGCGCCGCGGGCAAGGTGTTCCCGGAGGCGGACGTATCCCTCTGTCTGTTTGCCTTTTAGGAAGGAGGCGTACCCGGCCCGGCCGCACTTTGCTTTTGACTCCCCCGCCCTTTGGGCGTTCATCAAGGAAACCACGACCCTGATGTTCAAGCGCTTCCCCGGGCTATTCACCCAAGCCATCGGCATCGACCTTGGCACCGCCAACACCCTCGTGTTCCTCAAGGACCGCGGGGTCGTCCTCCGCGAGCCGAGCGTGGTGGCCATCCGGACCAGCACACGCAAGCCCATCGCCGTCGGCAACGAGGCGCGCATGATGCTCGGCCGCACCCCCGGCGACATCCAGGCCCTCCGCCCGATGAAGGACGGCGTCATCGCCGACTTCGAGATCAGCGAGCACATGCTCCGCTACTTCATCGGCAAGGTCGCCCGCAAATCCCTCTTCACCAACCTGACCGTGGTCGTGGCCGTGCCCTACGGCATCACCGCCGTCGAACGCCGCGCCGTCATGGATTCCGCCTACCGGGCGGGGGCCGACGACGTCATCACCATCCCCGAGCCCGTCGCCTCCGCGATCGGCGTGGGCCTGCCCGTCGAGGAGCCGACCGGCTCCATGATCGTCGACATCGGCGGCGGCACCACCGAGGTCGCCGTCCTTTCCCTCGGCGGCATCGTCCACGCCCGCTCCATCCGCGTGGGCGGCGACGAGTTCGACTCCTCGATCATCAAGTACATCCGCAACTCCTACAACCTGATCATCGGCGAGCGCACCGCCGAGGAGATCAAGATCAAGATCGGTTCCGCCTACGCGCTCGAGCAGGAGATGACCTACGAGGTCCGCGGCCGCGACAACGTCACCGGCCTGCCCCGTCAGCTGCACCTGACCTCCCAGGAGGTCCGCGAGGCCATGGCGGACAACATCAACCAGATCATCGAGGCCGTGAAGGGCTCGCTGGAACGCATCCCCCCGGAACTCTCCGCCGACCTCGTCGACCGCGGCATCGTGCTCGCCGGCGGCGGCGCCCTCATCCGCAAGATCGACCGCGCCATCTCCGAGGCGACCGGCCTGCCCGTCTTCGTCGCCGAAGACCCCCTTTGCGCCGTGGTCAACGGCACCGGCAAGATCCTCGCCAACTCGTCCCGCTGGAGCGGCCGGGAATGAGCCGAGCGGGCTGACCCGCCATGGACAAGCACCGGCAAGGCGCCACCGCATCCTACGTCGTCCTCGCCCTCTGCGCGGTCGCCTGGGTCGTGTTGCCCGCCGCCGTGCACCGTTTCGCCCAGGAGGCGTTCGCCGAGTTCCAGGCTCCGGCCCTGCACCTCGCGGGCAAGGCCCGCGACCTCGCCCGCTTCTGGGAACTGAAGTCCCGGGACAAGGAGGAGCTGCTGGCCGCCTCCCGCGACCTCGCCCGGGCCAACGCCGCCCTCGAACTTCAGCTCCGGCGCTACGACGACGTCCGCAAGGAGAACGTCCGCCTGCGCGAGATGCTGCGCTACGCGCCCCCGCCCGAGTACCTCACCGTGGTCGCCCGGATCGCCGTCCGCGATTCCTCCACCTGGTGGCAGCGCGTCGTCATCCGCAAGGGTTCCGACGACGGGGTCCGCGCCGGCTGCCCGGTGATCTTCTCCGACCGCGTCATCGGCAAGGTGGCCGTCGCCCACCACACGACGAGCGAGGTCGACCTCATCACCAGCCCCAATTTCCGCTGCACGGGCTTCCTCGAGGGGGATGACCAGAACCGCATCGTGCTCGTGACCGGCGCCCCCGGGCGGGGCCTCGCCGCCGGCCGCGCCCGCGTCAGCGCCATCCCGCAGGACTACTTCTATCCGGCGGTGGGCGGGGCGCCGAAGGTCATGACCACGGGCCTGGGCGGCGTCTATCCGGCCGGGCTGGTGCTCGGCCATCTGGAAGGCAGCCAACGCGCGACCCAGGACGGCAATTTCCGGGAGTCTTCCTTGGCTCCGACCCGCGACCTCTTCTCGCTGCAGGAGGTCACCGTGCTCGTCCCGAAGTACCCGACGCCCGGCGAGATCCTCCTCGAGGACCAGGCCCAGAAGCGACTGGACGAACTGCGCTGACGATGGTCTGGTCCTGGTTCATCGTCCTCCTGGCCACGCTCCCCTGCCTCTGGGTCGCCGACCTGCTGACGGACGCCCTCGCCGGCACCAACCTGATCCTCTTCGTCTCCGGCGCCGCCATCGTGGCCCCGTGCCGCCGGCTCAAGCGCTGGCAGGCCGTCCTCTTCGCCGCCTGCGTCGGCTTCCTGTTCGAGGCGCGCCGGCCGATCCCGGCGGGCACCCTGCCGTTCCTCCTCGCCGGCCTGAGCATCTTCCTCACGAGCAACCGCATCCTCCTGCGCAACACGCCGCTGGTCCTGCGCGGCGCGCTGATCTGCAACACCCTGGCCTGCACGGCCTGGTTCACCGCCGCCGGCCTGCGCGCGGGCGCCGTGACCGCCGGCGACCTCGGCGAGTTCACGCTGCAGCTGCTCCTGCAGGTCGGTTTGGCGGCGGCGGTCGCCCTGCTCGTCTTCGTGCCGCTCGCGCTCATCCAGGACGCCGCCATGGACCGCACGGGCCTGCCGCCCGCGCTCGAATCGCCATGAGGGACCCGCTCCAGGCGGAGGCGCTGCCTTCCTCGCCCATCGCCAAGGCCCGGCTTTACCTGGTCTTCGCCCTCTTCGCCGTCGGTTTCGCCTACGTGGTGATCGGCCTCGGACTCCGGCAGCTGATCCAGACCGGGGACCTCAAGGCCCAGTACGAGACCCAGAGCCGTCGCGTCGTCCTCCGTCCGCCGTCGCGCGGACTCATCTACGACCGCAACGGCTACGTGTTGGTCGAGAACCGGATCCGCTGGAGCATCAAGGCGGACCTCCTGGCCCTGCAGCCGGAGATCCACCGCAAGTACCTCGCCCTGATCAAGGCCGAGCGGGCCCGCGGCGCGCCCGTCGAGTACGACAAGCTCCAGGATAAGGCCCGGCTGGACGTCCTCCAGGGCTGGCTCGACCGCGTCTGGTACGTCATCGACGAGTCGCAGCCGAACAAGCGCGGCGGCGCGAAGCCCCGGCCGGTCCGCCCGGAGGACGAGCCGGAACGCCGCGTCAACGCCGCCGACCTCAAGAAGCACCTGCGCGAGCGGCGGGCCCTGCCGTTCATCCTGGTCACGGACCTCGCGTTCCCGGGCACGGCGCGGGCGCTGCGCCCGGAGGAAGGCCAGCGCACCATCGCGCGCTTCATCGACCAGTTCCCCGTCAACGGCCCGATCTCCCTGCAGTCCGACATCGTGCGTTCCTACCCGCACGGCAGCCTGGCGGCCCATGTCCTCGGTTACATCAAGGATACCGACGAACTGCCCGAGAAGGTGAACGAGCTGTCGGACCTGCCGATGGACAACCTGCAGAAACTCCAGTACACCGGCAAGAAGGGCGCCGCGGGCATCGAACAGACCTTCGACGCGGTCCTCAAGGGCATGAGCGGCTGGGAACTGTGGACCAAGACCTCCTCCGGCTACAACAAGGAGCTCATCGCCAGCAATCCCGCCCAGCAGGGGTCGGCGGTGAACCTCTCCCTCGACCGCGACATCCAGTGCGCGGCCGAGCGGGCGCTGGCCCAGATCAAGGACTCCAAGGGCGAACTCCTCCCCGGGGCGGCGGTCATGCTCGACGTGAACACCGGCGAGATCCTGGCGCTCGCGAGCCAGCCCACCTTCGACCCCAACCGGCTCGCCGACCGCGTGACGCAGGTCTACTTCGACGAGGTCGACGGCCGGGGCGGCTGGATGAACCGGGCGATCCAGGGCCTGTATGCGCCGGGCTCGACCTTCAAGGTCATCACGGCGATCGCGGGGCTCCGCCACGGCGTCGTCGACTGGGACGATATCCTGGACTGCGGACCGAGCTACCGCGTGGGCGCGCGCGACTTCCCCGAGCACGATCCCGCCGGTTACGGCCAGGTGAACCTCGAGAAGATGCTGGCCGTGTCCTGCAACGTCTGGAACTACATGGTGGGGCTCCGGCTCGGGCAGGAACGGCTCGCGGCCGAAGCCCGTCGTTTCGGCCTCGACGCACCCCTCCTCACGCACGTCTCCGACCTCGTCAACGCCAGCCCCTACGAACTGCCCTACCCGGCCTCCCGGACCTTGGTCGTGCCCGACGCGGCCTACAAGCGGCGCATCGGCGCGGGCGCCTGGACCGACGGCGACACGGCGAACTCCTCGATCGGCCAGGGCTATATCCTGACCACCCCGCTGCACATGGCGTGCGTCGCCGCCTCGCTCGCGCGCGGCGAGACCCGCACCACGCCTTCGATCGTCCACGATCCCGGCCGCGACGGCCGCCACGTGGGCGCCGAGCCGATCGGGCTGAACGACGCCCAACTGACCGCCCTGCGCTCCGGCCTCGAGCGCTGCGTCACCGAAGGGACGGCCCGTTCCGTCCGCATCCCCGAGCTGCCGTACGCGGCCAAGACGGGCACCTCCGAGTACTTCAAGAACGGCGAGAAGGCCCACCTCGCCTGGATCATCGGCTACGCGCCCGCGGACAATCCGGCCGTCGCCTTCTGCGTGCTCGTCGAGGGCCAGTTGGACACGAGCACGTGGGGCGGCAAGACGGCGGGTCCCGTGGCGCGCGACATGCTCACGACCTGGGCGCGCAAGGCGGAGGCCGCGGCGGGCGCGCCGGCGCCCTCGGACTGTCAGCGCAAATAGACCGGGGTGCCGACGGCTGTCCGGTCGAAGAGGTCGCGCACCGCGTCGTCCGCCAGCAGCACGCAACCGTGGCTATTGGGCGTCCCGAGCCGCGCGGCCTGGTTGGTGCCGTGCAGGTAGACGAAGCGCGCCTTGGTGTCGACGAGCCGGCCCTCCGCGTCGCGCCCGGCGTTCATCCCGGGTTCCAGTCCCTCGAGCCACAGGATGCGGGTCGTGATCAGGTTGTCCTCCGGCGCCGGGCCCTCGGTCCAGATCCGGCCGGTGGGCACGCGCGCCTTGAACACCATCCCCAAGGGAGCGCCGTCGCCGATCTTCTCGGCCACGCGGTGCAGGCCCGTCGGGGTCCGGTGGGAATCGGCCACGCAGCCGACCCCGGCCCGGGCGGTGCTGACCACGTATTCCCGGACGGCTTCCCCGGCAAAAAACCATAGTTTTTGCTGGTCAATCGACACAACGATGCAATGTTCCGCACTCGGGAGCCCGCGGGCCTTCAGGCTTTCGCCCAGCTCCTGTCGCAACAACCAAGCTCTATCATCACATGGCATATCGTATCGGCATCGTGGGCGTGACTGGCGCCGTGGGTCAAGAAATCCTCGCGCTGATGGCCAAGCGGAACTTCCCGGTGGCCGAACTCCGCCCCCTCGCCTCCGCCCGCTCCGCGGGGACCAAGGTCGCCTACGCCGGCCGCGAATGGACCGTCCAGGAGGCCAAGCCCGAGGCTTTCGAAGGGCTGGACTTCGCCATCTTCAGCGCCGGCGGCTCCATCTCCCTGGCCCTCGCTCCCGAGGCCGTGAAGCGCGGCTGCATCGTCATCGACAACAGCTCGGCCTACCGGATGTACCCCGACGTCCCCCTGGTGATCCCCGAGATCAACGCCGCGGCGCTGGACGACCATAAGGGCATCCTCGCCAACCCCAATTGCTCGACCGCCATCGCGCTGATGGGCCTCTACCCGCTCCACCGCGCCTTCGGCCTCAAGCGTTTCTTCGCCTCGACCTACCAGGCCGTGTCCGGCACCGGCGCCGAGGCCATGCGCGAGCTCGATGCGCAGGCCCGGGCGTGGGCCCGCGGCGAGTCCCTCGCCCCCAAGGTCTACCCGCACACCATCAACTTCAACCTCATCCCCCAGGTGGATTCGTTCCTCGAGGACGGCTACACCAAGGAGGAGATGAAGATGCTGAACGAAGGCCGCAAGATCATGGGCCTGCCCAACCTCAAGGTGACGACGACCTGCGTGCGCGTCCCGGTCTTCCGCGCCCACTCCATCGCGATCAGCGCCGAATTCGAGCGTCCGGTCGACCTCGCCGCCGCGCGCGCCGCCATCGCCGCCTTCCCCGGCGCCGAACTCTGCGACGACCCGGCTAACCGCAGGTACCCGATGCCGCTCGACTACGCCGGCAAGGAGAAGTGCGGCGTCGGCCGCCTGCGCAAGGACACCCTCTTCGACAACGGCCTGTCGCTCTGGGTGAGCGGCGACCAGCTCTGGAAGGGCGCCGCCCTGAACGCCATCCAGATCGCCGAGGCCCTCCACGCCCGCGGTCGCCTCGCGCGCCGCTGATCCCGCCATGGCCCGGAGCAACGACCGCGCGCCGCGCCATGCGGACCTCCACAAGCCGATCCGGCTGCTCGATGAGGCGGACATCCCCGGGCTGCTCGCGCAGCACAAGGACCCGCTGATCCTCGTCCTCGACGGCGTCCAGGACCCCCATAACCTCGGCGCCTGCCTCCGCACCGCCGAATGCGCCGGCTGCGCCTTCGTCATCACGACGCGCAAGAATTCCTCGCCCGTCAACGACACCGTCCGCAAGGTCGCGGTGGGCGCGGCCGAGAGCCTCCCGATCGTCCAGGCCAACAACCTGCGCAACGCCCTCGTGAAGCTCAAGGATGGCGGCGTGTGGATCGCCGGCACGAGCGACCACAAGGCGAGCCAGTCCGTCTACCAGGCCAAGCTCACCGGCGCGCTCGCCATCGTGCTCGGCGCGGAGGGCGACGGCATCCGCCACCTGACCGCCGAGACTTGCGACTTCCTCCTGCGCATCCCGATGCTGGGCCAGGTCCCCTGCCTCAACGTCTCGGTCTCGGCCGGCGTGTGCCTGTTCGAGGCGCTACGCCAACGCGGGCATCGCTGAGGACAAAAAGTCTTTACCCAAGGGCCTCCGCACCCTTGGATTGGGGCGTTCGGACGGCCGGATAGCTCAATGGTAGAGCAGTTGACTTTTAATCAATTGGTTCCGGGTTCGAGTCCCGGTCCGGCCACTCCGAACGTCCCTTTCCTCGCCGCGAACGCCGGCAATCTTTGTCTTTATTTGCGCTTGAAAAGGGACGACCAACTTGCACTTATCCCTGTCTCGCTGTCGGCTGGATAGCTCAATGGTAGAGCAGTTGACTCTTAATCAATTGGTTCGGGGTTCAAGTCCCCGTCCAGCCACCAGCGAGATACTTTCGACCTCCCGGCCCGCCGGCGGGTCACCTTGCCGCCGGGACCGCGCGCCGACGTCGGCGGTAACGCTCCGCCATGTAGACCGAGTGGCACCCCCGGCAGTAGCTGTGATGCGTCTCGCTCGACTTGATCCAGTGGAAGCGGTCGAGGGGAAGGCGTTGCGCGCAGAGGGCGCAGACCTTGTGCTCGGCCGCATCGCGCCGCCGCCGCCGGTCGTGCCGCCGTACCTTCAGCGAGAGGCACGGCCGGCAGAAGGGGTGCCGTTCGCCGGACGGATGGAGCGGCGGAAAGGAGGCGGGCGGTTTCGGTTTGCGGCAGCACTGGCAAGGACGCTTGGCGGGGATGGTCGGCATGGCGCCACTAGGACGCCGTGAGTCGCATCGGCGGGCAAGGCTTCCGGCCTAGGGTCGTTATACTAGGGATAAAACCTGTGGGCTACTCCACCGTGACGGACTTGGCCAGGTTGCGCGGCTGATCGATCGGACATTCCCGGAGACGGGCGACATGGTAGGCCAGCAGCTGCAGCGCGACGGCCGCGGGGATCGTCGCGACCAAGGGGTCGCAGCCCGGAATCCACAGGACTTCGTCGGCGCCAGGGGCTTCGTCGCCCTCCGTCGCCACGGCGATGATGCAGGCGCCGCGGGCGCGGCATTCCTCGGCGTTGCCGAGCACCTTATCCCGGATGGCCGAGCGGTTGGCGAGGACGACCACCGGGGTGCCCACCGTCAGGAGGGCGATGGGACCATGCTTCAGCTCGGCCGCATGGTAACCTTCGGCGTGGACGTAGGATATCTCCTTGAGCTTGAGCGCGCCTTCCAGGGCGACGGCGTGCATCGGTCCCCGCCCGAGGTAGAACGCATGGTCCTGGCCGACGAACCGCCGGGCGACCGCCGCGATCTCCGCCTCGCGCGCGAGGACCCGGCCCACGAGTTCGGGGAGCCGCCCGAGTTCGGCGGCGAGCGCCTGGCCGCGTTCGCGGGAAAGTCTCCGTCCTCGCCCCAGGCGCAGGGCCATCAGGAGCAGGACCGCGACCTGGCAGGTGAAGGCCTTGGTCGACGCGACGGAGATCTCGGGCCCGGCATGCAGGTAGACGCCGCGCCCGGTTTCGCGGGCGATCGTCGAGCCCACCCCGTTGACGAGCCCGAGCACCAGGGCGCCCTTGTCCTTGGCCTCGCGGACCGCGGCCAGCGTGTCGGCCGTCTCCCCGGACTGCGAGATCGCGATGACGAGGTCGGATGGGTCGACGAGCGGGTTGCGGTAGCGGAATTCCGCCGCCTGCTGCGCCGCCGCGGGCACCCCGGCCAGGTCTTCGAAGGCATGCTCGCCGACTTGTCCGGCGTGCAGGGAAGTTCCGCAGCCGAGCAGCGCGATCCGGCGGATCTCCGCGAGGTCCCGCGGCGAGGTGCCCATGCCGGCGAGGACGGCGGTGCCGTGGGCCGGATCCAGCCGGCCGCGCAGCGCGTTGCGCAAGGCCTCGGGTTGCTCATGGATCTCCTTGAGCATGAAATGTTCGTAGCCGCCCTTCTCGACGGCCTCCGGGGCGAAGCCGAGCTCGCCCACCGCGCGGTCGATGCGCGCCTCGTCGAGGTCGACGATGTCCACCTGTTCCGCCGTGACGCGGGCCACGTCCCCGTCGTCCAGGTAGATGACGCGGCGGGTGTGCGCGATGATGGCCGCGGGGTCGGAGGCGACGAGGCACTCCCCTTCCCCGACCCCGATGACCAAGGGGCTGCCTTTGCGGGCGACGACGATCGCGCCCGGCTCGTCGCGGGACAGCACGGCGATGCCGTAGGCGCCCTCGACCTGCCGCAGGGCCGCGATGACCGCGGCCCGCAGATCGCCCCGGTGGCATTCGCCGATGAGCCGGGCCAACGCCTCGGTGTCGGTCTCGGAGACGAACCGATGGCCCTTGGCCTCGAGGCGCGCGCGGATCGCCCGGTAGTTCTCGATGATGCCGTTATGCACCAAGGCGATCCCCTCCCCCTCCGCGAAATGGGGATGGGCGTTCGGTTCGGTCGGGGCGCCGTGGGTGGCCCAGCGGGTATGGGCGATGCCGACGCGGGGCGGCGCGGCGTCCCAGCTCGGACCGAGGCGGCGGACCTTCTCGGCCAGGCGCGCGACCTTCCCGACGGCCTTGACCGCGAGCAGCCGCCCGCCTTGGGGCAAGGCCAGCCCGGCGGAATCATAACCGCGATACTCGAGCCGCTTGAGTCCCGCCAGGAGGACCGGGATGGCGGGCGCGTTCCCGACGTAGCCGATGATGCCGCACATGGCCTCAGGCGGGCAGGTCGGTGCGGACGATGTCGCCCGGCCGGGTGGTCGCCCCGGCCGCGAGCTTGCGGCCCGGGTAGAGCGACGTGTGGATGCCCGTGTGGACGCCGTCGCCGACGACCGCGCCGAACTTGCGTCGCCCCGTGTCGACCAGTTCGCCGGCGACGAGGGTGCGGTGGTTGCGGCCATCATGGCGCAGGTTGGACGTCAGGGTGCCGGCTCCGAAGTTCACCTTCCGGCCGAGGATGGAGTCGCCGACGTACGAGAGGTGTCCGACGTTCGTGCCGTCCATGAGGACGGAGTTCTTGATCTCGACCGCCTGGCCGACGTGGCAGCGGTCGCCGATGCTGGTGGCTCCGCGCAGGTAGCAATTGGGGCCGATCTTGCAGTCCTCGCCGATGATGACGTCGCCTTCGATGACCACCCCGGGCAGGATCTTCGTGCCGCGCCCGACCTGCAGTCGTCCGTCGAGGGCGAGCGAAGGGTGGACCTCGGCGGCGAGCACGTAATCGGCCTTGGCTTTGAGGCTCTGCTCGTTGGCCCGGAGGAGGTCCCACGAGTGGGCGAGCTGGAAGGACGAGGCCGCCACCTTGGATGAACCGCCGCCGCCGACCCGCCGCACCAGCACGGCGCCCTCCGCGGTCGTCAGGGACGCGGCGTCCGAACGGATGAACGCGCGAAGTTCCAAGTCGTCGAGCCAGGCCAGCCCGTCGACGACGAAAGTCGCCGGTCCGGGGGCCGCCTCGGTGAGGTCGGCCGCCGCCAGGGTGGCCCGCTGATGGTCGCCGAGCGGGCGGTTGCCGACCACGAGATGGGCGAGCGTGAGCGGAGCGAGCCCCGGAAGCAGGGGCGGCGGGAGCAGCAGGAAGGTCTGCATCTTAGGCGAGCTCCTCTTCGATGACGCCGCGGAGACGGGCCGACCACGCGGCGACGACCTCGGCCTCGCGATGCTCGACGAGGATCCGGACCTTGTGCTCGGTGCCCGAGTAGCGGATGAGGTGCCGCCCCAGGTCGCCGAAGGCGGCGTCCGCTTCGCGCAACGTCGCCTGCAGCCGCGGCAAGGTCTCCAGCGGTGGCTTGGACCGGACCCTGAGGTTAACGAGGCTCTGGGGGTATTCGCGCATGACCTGCGCCAGCGCCGAGAGCGGGCGGCCGCTCCGCTTCATGATGCGCAGCACCTGCAGGGCGCTGAGGATGCCGTCGCCCGTGGTGGCATGGTCGGCGAAGATCAGGTGGCCGGAGTTCTCCCCGCCGAAGGAGTAGCCTCCCGCGCGCAGCGCCTCGATGACGTGGCGGTCGCCCACCGCGGTCGTGAGGACGGCGATCCCGGCGGCGCGCAGGGCCTCGTGCAGGCCCAGGTTGCTCATCACCGTGCAGGCCATCGTCGCTCCGCGCAGTTTCCCCTCCTCCATCAAGGCGAGTGCGCACAAGGTCAGGATCCGGTCGCCGGAGACGCTCGCGCCGGTCTCGTCGGTGAAGATCACGCGATCGGCGTCGCCGTCGAAGGAAATCCCGAGGTCGGCGCCCTGCTCGCGGACGACCCGCCCGGCATGGTCGGGATGCAGGGCCCCGCACCCCTCGTTGATGTTCAGGCCATCCGGTTCGACGCCGAGCTTCACGACCTTGGCGCCGAGCTCCCGGAAGATCAACGGCGCGAGCAGGTAGGCGGCGCCGTGACCGCAATCCACGACGATCTTCATCCCGGCCAGGTCGCCGGCGCCGACGCTCTGCTTGGCGTATTCGATGTAGCGACCGCGGGCGTCGTCGATGCGGGTCGCCTTGCCGATCTTGTCCGGGCTCACCCCGGGAATCTTCCCCTCGCCCAGGATCTCCCGCTCGATCGCCAGTTCCAGTTCGTCGGAAAGCTTGTAGCCATCGGGCCCGAAGATCTTGAGGCCATTATCTTCATAGGGGTTATGGGAAGCCGTCAGCATGATCCCCGCGCCGCAACCCATCGACTTCGTCAGGTGCGCCACGCCCGGCGTCGGCATCGGGCCGACGAGGAAGACGTCCATGCCGCTGGCGACGAGTCCGCTGGTCAGCGCGGTCTCCAGCATGTAGCCGGAGATGCGCGTATCCTTGCCGATGATGACGCGGTTATGGTTGGCGCCGTTCGATTTCAGGACCCGCGAGATTGCCTGGCCGGTGCGCAACGCGATTTCTGGGGTAATCGGGTATTCGTTCGCTTTCCCGCGAATGCCGTCCGTGCCGAAGAGTCGGGTAGTCATGGGTTAATTCGACTAAAAGACACCGCTTTCGCAAGTTTAAATGAGTGAAAACATTCCTTTATGGAGTTTATGATTAAAACAATCATTAATTGAGGAAAATGGTCGGAAACTCAGGACGGAGGTCTTTGGGAGTGCCGTTCGGGATGAAAGCGGTCAAATAACGCTTATGAACCTCGTCGGCGCGTGCCTACTCACTTTCTTGGCCGCTGGCGGCGAACCGGCCACGACGGAGCCCCCGCCGAACGCGTCAACCGCCGCGGAAAACGTCAGCCGCCTGCTGCCCCCGGCACCACGCCGTCGGTTGCATCAGCGCGTCGTTTTGGCGGGCGAGGAGGAAGCCCGCCGACTCGGGTTGAACCCCAAGGAACTTTATCTCGTCCAGGTGAAGGGCGCAGCCGTGGCCTGCCCTTTGCAGTGGGATGAGCGCACCAAGGAGCCGTATTTCCTGCTGCCGACGCAGGAGGCGGATCAATCGGTGGAAATCTCGGTCGTCCGGACGGAGCGCTACCAGGCCGGGGTCGGCGTCGAACACGCCTACATGGACGACCAACTATGGATGACGACGCTGGCCGATGGCGTCCAACGCCGGCTGTTCGCGTTCCAGCACGACGAAATCGTCCCGCCGGGCATCAAGCCGGTCTACAAGCGGGCGGGCTTCATCCACCCCGTGCTGACGCCCAACGGGCAGGTCATCTCCGGAAGCTTCGCCCCCGACCACGCGCACCACCACGGGATCTGGACGGCCTGGTCGCACACCGATTTCCAGGGGCGCCATCCGGACTTCTGGAACGTCCACCAGGAGACGGGGCGCGTCGAGTACCTCGGCCTCGGGCCCCGTTGGATCGGCTTGGTCGACTCGGGCTTCACCGCCAAGCTGCGCAGCGTGGACACGCGGACCACGCCGGCGACCGAGGTGCTGCTGGAGCAATGGCGGGTGGCCACCTACGTGCCCACCGCATCGGCCCGGGAAACGGTCTTCGACCTGGAGACGGTCCAGCGCAACGTGACCACGGCTCCGCTGACCTTGACCAAGCATATCTATGGTGGGCTCGGTTTCCGCGGCCTCGCCAGCTGGACCGTCGAGGCGCCCCTCACGTTCGTCACCTCGGAGGGACAGGTCGGCCGCAAGGCTGGCGATGGGCAGCGGGCGCGCTGGTTCGCCTTCGCCGGCCCCACGGCCCAAGGTCGCGGCGGCCTCGCCATCCTGTCCCATCCCGCGAACGTCAACTTTCCCCAGTGGACGCGCTTCAACCCGAAGGATCCCTTCGTGGCCTTCACCCCCGTGCACGACGGGCCGGTGGCGATCCCGCCGGGGGACGCGTTGACCTTGCGGTTCCGCTTCGTGGTCTTCGACGGCGAACCCGACCTTCAGCGGCTCGAGGAACTTTGGCAGGGCTATGCCTACCCTGCCCGGGGCGTGGACAAGTCAAAACCTGCGGGTCAATAGGGCAAAGCCCTGCTCATCAGGTTCGCGTTCGACAGGAACCTTCGGGCCGCTTCGATAGTCCCAACCCCATGCAGCTCCGCCGGTCCGTCCTCGCCCTCGCCACCTGCGCGCCACTCCTGGTCGGCGCCGCGGAGAACGTGGACTTCAACCGTGACGTCCGCCCGATCCTTTCCGATCGATGCTTCGGTTGCCATGGGCCCGACGCGAACAAGGGCCGGAAGGCCGGGCTGCGGCTCGACGAGTTGGCGGGCGCGACCAAGCCGCTGAAGAGCGGCGAGACGGCGATCGTGCCGGGCGACCTGAAGCGGAGCGCCGTCATCGCGCGCATCAACGCGACGGATCCGGATGAGATCATGCCGCCCCCGGAACTGCACCGGCCGCTGGCGCCGAACGAGAAGGAAGTCCTGACGCGCTGGATCGCCCAAGGCGCGAAGTACGACCCCCACTGGGCCTTCGTCAGCCCGCGGGCCCACCCGGCGCCGACGGTCAAGGCCGCCGACTGGCCCAAGGATCCGCTCGACCGTTTCATCCTCGCCAAGGCCGAATCCCGCGGGCTCCGCCCCAACGCGCCGGCCGACCGCGCGACCTGGCTCCGGCGGGCGTCGCTCGTGCTGACCGGCCTGCCGCCCACGCCCGCTGAGGTCGACGCCTTCCTCGCCGACCGGACGCCCGACGCTTTCGAGAAGCGCGTCGACGCCCTGCTCGCCTCGCCGCGCTACGGTGAACACCTGGCGGTGGCCTGGCTCGACCTGGCGCGCTACGCCGACACCTGGGGCTACACGGGCGACAAGGGCATGTTCGCCTGGCCCTGGCGGGATTGGGTGCTGCGCGCCTTCAACGACAACCTGCCTTACGACCGTTTCCTGACCGAGCAGCTCGCCGGCGACCTCCTGCCCGACGCCACCCAGGACCAGCGGGTCGCCACGGCCTTCAACCGGCTCCACCGGATGACCTTCGAGGGTGGCTCGATCGCCGAGGAGTTCCGGCAGGATGGCATCAACGACCGCGTGATGACGGCTGGCTACGCGTTCATGGGACTCACGATCGAGTGCGCCCGCTGCCACGACCATAAGTACGACCCGATCTCCCAACGTGACTTCTTCTCCTTGGCGGCCATGTTCGGCGACCAGAACGAGAACGGCCTGCTCTCCTTCCACGGCGAAGTCCCCCCGCCGTTCGTCCGCCTTTTCAAGTCCGACGAGGAGCGCGCCAAGGAAGGCCGGCTGCGCGACGCCGTCGCGACCGCCGAGCGGAACCTCGCGGCCGTCCCGCCGGCTCCGGCCTTCACGGGCGTGGTGACGGTCCCCGCCCCGGTGGTGCACCTGCCGCTCGAGGCCTTCACGAAGAGCGGCGTCGACAACGCCATCGCCGGCGGGAAGCCCGCCACGTTCGAGCGCCGCGGCTCGCCCGAGGACCTGCAGCTGGTGCCCGGCGTGCAGGGCCAGGCGGTCAAGTTCGACGGCGACGCCGGCTTCATCCTGCGCGACTTCCGCCAGGTCGGCCGCTTCGACCCGCTGACGTTCTCGGCCTTCGTGCGGCTGGGCGAGAAGAACGCGCGCGCCACCCTGCTGCACTCCACCGGTTTCTACACGGGCGACGGCGACGCCACGGGCATCGAGTTGCTCCTGGACCATGGCAAGCTGCGTTGGAGCATGATCCACCTCTGGCCGAACAGCGCCGCGTCGATCGAGACCGTCGAGGAACTGCCCGTCGGCGCCTGGCGTCGCGTGACGGCCACCTACGACGGTTCCTCCCGGGCCGGCGGCCTGCACCTCTACCTCGATGGGCGCGAGATCCCGACGAAGGTGGTCCGCGACACCCTGCACGCGAAGCCCCGCGACAACGCCCTGGAGATCGCCACGCGCTCCCGCGACGCCGGTTTCCGCAATGGCTCGCTGGATGAGGTCCAGGTCTGGCGGCAGGCCCTGACCGGCGCTGAAGTCGCGACCCTCCACGGACTCGCGCCCGCGACGTGGCCGGCCGGCCTCGCCGGGGAGCACGCCCGCCTGCGCGCGGACGCGGCCTACGCCGCCGCCTGGGCGGACCTGCAGAAGGCCCGCCGCGCCTTGGCCGCGCATCAGGAGACCGCGCCGGCGTTCTTCGCCATGGAGCACTCCCCGCTCGCCCCGCCGACCTACGTCCTCACCCGCGGGGAGTACGACAAGCCCGAGAAGGATAAGCTTTGCCCGCCCGGGGCGCCGGCGAGCATCCACCCTTGGGACGCGAAGCTGAGCCGCGACCGGCTCGGACTGGCCCGCTGGTTGACCGACCCACGCCACCCGTTGACCTCCCGGGTGGTCGTCAACCGGCTGTGGGCGCAGGTGTTCGGCAACGGTCTCGTCGCCTCGACCGAGAACTTCGGCCTGCAGGGCGATGACCCGACGCATCCCGAACTGCTCGACACCTTGGCCGTGGAGTTCGTTCAAGGCGGCTGGAACACGAAGGCGATGCTCCGTCGCCTGGTCCTGAGCGCGACTTTCCGGCAAGCTTCCACGCCGACGGCCGCGGCCCGCGAGAAGGATCCGGCGAACCGCTGGTTGGCCCGCGGACCGGTCCTGCGGCTGACCTCCGAGATGGTCCGCGACCAGGCCCTGCTGGCGGCGGGAACGCTCGTCGAAAAGGTGGGCGGCGAGAGCGCCCAGGAGGGCGCCCGCCGCCGGAGCGTCTACACCTACCGGCGCCGCACCGCCCCGCCCGACAGCATGCTGATCTTCGACGCGGGCTCCCGCGAGGTTTGCCAGCCGCGGCGCCTGAACACCAACACCCCGCTCCAGGCCCTCGTCCTGCTGAACAACCCCGTCTTCGCCGAGTCGGCCCAGAAACTCGCCGCCAAGGTCACGTCGACCGCGGCCACGCCGCGCGAGCAGATCGCCCTCGCCTTCCGGACCATCTGCACCCGGGAGGCCCGGCCGACCGAACTGTCCGCCCTCGAGGAACTCCACGCGGCGCAGAAGGCCCTCGTCGCGGCGGAACCTCCGCCCGCGCCGGTGACCGACGCCAAGGGCAAGAGGACCTCGCCCCGGCGTCCCGATCCCGCGTTGGCGGCGCTGACCCGCGTCTGCGCCACCATCCTCGCCAGCGACGCCGCCGTGACTTCCCGCTGATCCCATGGAACCTGCCCTCCCCAGTTACGACGGACTCATGCAGACCACGCGCCGGCATTTCCTGGGCGCTTCCGCCCTCGGCTTGGGCGCCCTCGCGATGCGCGGGATCCTCGGCGAAGCCCACGCGGCGGCCCTGCCCAAGGGCACGCACTTCCCCGCCAAGGCCAAGCGCGTCATCTACCTTTTCCAGGCCGGCGGCCCGTCGCAGTTCGAGACGCTCGACCCGAAGCCGTTGCTCCGCGAGAGGCACCAGCAGCCCCTGCCGGATTCGGTCCGCCAAGGCCAGCGCCTGACGGGGATGAGCGGCTACCAGGCCACCCTGCCCCTCGCCGGCGCCTTCACGAACTTCAAGAAGTACGGCCAGTCGGGCGTCGAGTACAGCGACCTCCTCAGCCACACCGGCGCGCTGGCGGACGACATCGCGGTGATCCGCTCCATGCACACGGAGGCGATCAACCACGACCCGGCGATCACCTTCTTATGCACCGGCAACCAGGTCGCCGGACGCCCGTCCATGGGGGCATGGGCCTCCTATGGCCTGGGCAGCATGAACGACAACCTGCCGGCCTTCATCGTGCTGGTGTCGCAGGATGCCAGCAAGGACCAGCCGCTCTACTCGCGCCTGTGGGGCGCCGGCTTCCTCCCGTCCGAGCACCAAGGCGTGCAGTTCCGCGCCGGCAAGGAGCCGGTGCTCTACCTGACCAATCCCGAAGGGGTTTCCCCGCACGCCCGCCGCGGCATGCTGGATGCGCTCGGCAAGCTCAACGCCGACCAACGGGCCGCCGAGCTCGACCCGGAGGTCGACGCGCGCCTCGCCCAGGCGGAGATGGCCTACCGCATGCAGACGAGCGTGCCCGAGGTGGCCGACCTCTCCAAGGAATCGCCCGCGACGCTGGCGATGTACGGCGACAGCGTGAAGACGCCGGGTTCGTTCGCCGCCAATTGCCTGCAGGCCCGCCGCCTCATCGAGAAGGGCGTGCGCTTCGTCCAGCTCTTCCACCAAGGTTGGGACCAGCATGGCGGCCTGCCCGGCGGGATCACCCGCCAGTGCAAGCAGACCGACCAGGCCTCCGCGGCGCTGATCAAGGACCTCAAGCAGCGCGGCCTGCTCGACGACACGCTCGTCATCTGGGGCGGCGAGTTCGGCCGCACGGCCTACAGCCAAGGCAAGATCACCGCCAACAACTACGGCCGCGACCACCACCCACGTTGCTTCAGCGTGTGGATGGCGGGCGGCGGCATCAAGGGGGGCCAGGTCCACGGCCAGACCGACGAGTTCGGCTACAACATCGTCAAGGACCCGGTGCACGTGCACGACCTCCACGCCACCATGCAGCACCTGCTCGGGGTCGACCACGAACGGCAGACCTTCAAGTTCCAAGGGCGCTACTACCGGCTGACGGACGTCGCCGGCCACGTGGTCAAAGGCGTGATTGCCTAGTCGCCGTCCGCCCGCTCTGCTCGGGCCGATGTCCTCCGCGCCGCAGGCCTCCGCCGTCCAGCACGGCTCGTTCCGCCTCTACCTCGGCGCGATCGTCCTCGGCACCCTCGGCATCCAGCTCCAAGGCGTCGCCGTCGCCTGGCAGGTGTTCCGGCTGACGCGCGCCGACACCGAGACGGCGGCCCTCGCCCTCGGGGCCATCGGCCTGGCCGAGGTCATCCCCTTCGTGGCCGCCGTCCTCTTCGCCGGGCATGTCGCCGACACGCACGACCGCCGGCGCATCGCCCGATGGGCGTTGCTCGCGATGTCGTCGCTCGGCCTGGTCCTCTTCGCCCAGAGCCTGCTGCGGCTCGAAGCCTGGCTGCAGCTAACGCTGCTCTACGCGATGGTCACCCTGGGCGGGCTGGCGCGCAGTTTCCTGACCACGGCCCGCCAGGCGATGATCGCCGAACTGCTCCCCCGCGAACTGATCGCCGGCGGGGTCCGCTGGCGCAACACGCTCTTCGAGCTGGCCTGCGTCCTCGGCCCGGGTATCGCCGGTGTGCTGCTCTGGTTGGGCGGCGAGCCGGTGACCTACGGCTGCATGCTCGCGTGCTTCGTCGGCTCGCTCGTCGCCACCACCCTGCTCCGCCCGGGCCAGAAACTTCAGTCCCGCCAACCCGAACCCATCTTCCAAAGTCTGGCGGTCGGCATCCGGTTCATGCTCAGCCAACGCGTCATGCTCGGCGCGTTCACGATGGACCTCTTCGCCGTCCTGCTCGGCGGAGCCGTCGCGCTTCTGCCCATCTTCGCGCAGATGCTCGGAGTCGGCGAATTCGGCTTCGGCCTGCTGCGGGCGGCGACCTCGATGGGCGCGGTGCTCATGTCCATCTACCTCATCGTCCGCCCGCCGCTCGAACGCGCGGGGCCGGCGCTCTACGCCTCCTTCGCGGTCTTCGGGCTCTGCATCATCGGCTTCGGCCTCTCGATCCAGCTGGCGGCGCTCCTGGGGCTCGGGCTGCAGGCGGCCTTCGTCTTCTCCTTCCTCTTCCTGCTGATCTCGGGCGCCGCCGACGCGGTCAACGTCATCATCCGCCAGACGATCCTGCAGACCACCGTGCCGCCGGAGATGATGGGGCGGGTCTCCGCCGTCACCGCGGTCTTCGTCGGCTGCTCCAACGAACTCGGCATGGCGGAGTCCGGCCTCGCCGCCCGCCTGCTCGGGACGGTCAATTCCGTGGTCTTCGGCGGCCTGGCGACCTTCGGCGTGATGGGGTTGACCCACTGGCGCTTCCCCGAGATCTGGCGCCTCCGGAAAGTCGGCCAGGAACCCGGCCCCTGAGGCACTTGGGCTTGTCAGGTCGTGGGCGTCTGGTTCATTCGAGCCACCCCCCATGAGCCCCCTCCGCACCCTCCTTCCCTGCCTCCTGCTCGGACTGACCACCGTGGCCTCCGCCCAGACCGCGGCGCCCAAGTCCGCCGCGCCGACCAAGGACTGGAATGCCCAGTACGTCCTCGGACCCGACTCGCAGGAAAAGGCCGGCGTCCCCAAGGGCGTGGTCACCAAGTTCCGCCTCGAGGACTCGAAGACCTTCCCCGGCTACGGCCGCGAGTGGGCGCTCTATGTGCCGTCGCAGTATGACGGCAAGAAGGACGCCTGCCTCATGGTCTTCCAGGATGGCATGGGCTACATCGGCCCCAAGGGCAACTGGCGGGTCGCGACGGTCTTCGACAACCTCATCGCCGAAGGGAAGATGCCCGTGACGATCGCCCTCTTCATCAATCCGGGCTTCGCGCCAGACAAGAACAACCCGACCGGCAAGGGCAAGGACGGCAAGCCGCTCGGCAAGTCCAACCGCTCATTCGAGTACGACAGCGTCACCGACAAGTACGTGACCTTCCTCCTCGAGGAGATGATCCCGCTCGTCGAGTCCAAGGGCTACAAGGTCTCCAAGGACCCGAAGCGTCGCGGCATCGCCGGCGCCTCCTCGGGCGGCATCTGCGCCTTCAACGCCGCCTGGCACCGCCCGGACGCCTTCAGCAAGGTCTTCACGACGATCGGCAGCTTCACCAACATCCGTGGCGTGCTGTCCAACGGCAAGGAAGTCGGCGGCGACCAGTTCCCGCGGATGGTCATGGAGAGCCCCAAGAAGGATATCCGCATCTACTCCCAGGACGGCACGCACGACCTGACCAACCAGTTCGGCGTCTGGCCCGAGGCCAACCAGAAGATGGCCGACGCCTGGAAGGCCAAGGGCTACGACTACCAGTTCGTCATGGGCGAAGGCACGCACGACG
>JBEBDN010000147.1:0-2556 GCA_041156945.1 Verrucomicrobiota bacterium
GCGGCCGCCAGCCTTTCCGCGGCCACCTCGGCGACGTCCGCCGAACCCAGCCTGACCTTTAATGCCACGACCCCGACCGACGACCTGAAAGGCAACCTGCCCGCGCAGGTGCTCTTCGCCCAGAGCCAGGTCATCCCGGCGCGCCCGCGCGAAGGCGACCGCCAGCCCCACCTGATCGGGTCGCGCAAGACCCTCCTGATGGTGCGTCTGGTCGCGCCGAATGGCTCGGGGCCGCTGCTGGTCACGGCCAAGGGCAAGGATGGCAAGGAATGGGGCACCTTGACGATGAACCCGCCGAGCCTGCTGCCGAAGACGGCGTACCATCTCGACGGCGTGCCGGACAAGGGCCTGGATTTCGCGCCGGCCGACCAGTCCGTCTCCACGGTCCGGGGCGCGACCGAGATCGGCAAGCTCTCCGACCGCTCCGGCGCCGCGCTGCGCGAACGCCTGCGCACCGCCGCCCTGGTCGAGATTAGGACCGCCGACGGGCAATGGACGCGCGACATCCACCTGCCCGCGGGCGAGGGACTCGACGGCAAGGTCGTGCGCGTGGTCGCCGGCGCCGGCTACGGTTCGACGATCCACTACGGCGAACGGACCGTGGGCATCGGCCGCGGCCAGACGCAGACCTTCCAATGCGCGGGCGGCCGCTGGTTCCGCGACGGCGAGCTGGCGAACAACGCGCTGGCCTACGCCCGCGACGCCTGGAGCGCGGTGCTGCCCGCCGAATGGGTGCAGCCCGGCCTGAGCCTGCGCTTCCGGCGCGGCGCCGCCGTCGGGGAACTCGCCCCGGTGGAGGTCGGCGCCCCGACGCAGCTGCTCATCCACACGATCGACCTGGGCTTCCTGACCCCGCCGCGCGACGCGTTCGCGTTCGCCAAGGACCCCGAGGCGCATCGCGAGTATTTCCAGACGGTGCCGGTCTCGCGCCTGCTCATCAGCCGGTACGCCCCGCTCCACCTGACGGAGGTGATGCTGCCCGACGGCCAGCTGCTGAAGGACGCCGACCCGAGCAAGGGCGGCTGGCACCAGGGGACCATGCGCCAGCACATCGGCAAGGAACTCATCTCGCACGGCATCGACAACGCCAACTACGGCCTCCACAGCACGGCGGGGCGCGGGGAAAGCAGCCACCCCTACGTCGCCGCCCAGCTCGCGGCGCACAACAGCCGCGGCGTGTACGCCAACGGCGTCCAGGTCCACGGCGGCTCCGGCGGCAACGGCATGGTCACGCTCGACAACTCGCTCGGCAACGAGTTCAGCCACGAGGTCGGCCACAACTACGGGCTCGGCCATTACGTCGACGGCTTCAAGGGCTCGGTCCACCGCAGCGCCGACCAGGTCAACTCCACCTGGGGTTGGGACGCCGACCGGAACCGCTTCATCCCGAACTTCGGCCCGACCCGCACCGGCAAGGGCACGACGCTCCAGGAGCAGACGCAGGAGCCCTTCGATGGCCGCCCGTTCGGCGTCGACGCCATGGCCGGCGGCAGCCCGTTCTCGGCCTTCAACCGCTTCACCCTCTACACCCCGAACACGGCGGCGATCATCCAGAAGTTCCTCGAGGGCAAGGCGGTCTTCGACGCGGCCTCGCCGACGGGCTTCAGCAAGTGGAACCCGACCGCCGCGCGCATGGAGCCCTACGCGCATCGCCTCAAGGGCGCCGCCGAGGGTTCGGCGCCGCGCAAGCCGCAGGCGTTCGGCGTGCCGGTGGTGACGCTCGTGGGCTACTACGACCCGACCGCCGCGCTGCGGACCTACGCCTACCCCGCCCTGCACGGCGCGCTCGGGTTCTGCTACCCCGACGACTCCGCCCAGCTCAAGCGCGACGACTGCCAGCTCGTGGTTGAGACCAAGACCGGCACGTTGCGCTTCCGCCTCGAAGGCAAGCGCCTCGACCCCGCGGTCATGAACAAATTCCACATCAACGTGCCCGCCTCGAGCCAACCGCGCAGCGTCGCCGTGGTCTGCGGCGGCAAGGTCCTGGACCAGCGTCCGATCGTCGCCGTGACCGAGAAGCTGACCTTCACCGTCAACGGGGCGAAGTAAGCGGCCGGCGGCCCTCTGCCCTGCAGGCCGAGATCGCCAATCCTGCCTGTTTCAACCCCTAACGACTTCCATCCAGGGCTCGTTGATTGACTCTAGTAGCAGCGAAAACATAAGACCTAGTGCCCCTTCAAACGCACACTGCTGGACCATAAACTGGATTCATCCCAAGTCCTCTCTTCCCTACGGGCCTACCACAATGAGCAAAGAGCTTTGGATTTCACATCACTCGGCCGCGCGTTGGCTGGATGCCGGGCAATGGAATCGTTATTTGCGATCCTTAGAGGAGGTTTTGGGCGATCGACTGGTCAAACTAGACACCAACGATCCGATAAGGAGAAAGGCTGACACCCTGAAGTCCGAAGGTGATTTCGTGGTCGCCTTCAAGTCCAAGGAGGACAGCCGGTGGCTTTTCGGCAGCTTCGAAAGGACAAGAGTACAGCTCGAAATAAGGCACTTCAAGACGCTGGGCTCCTGGGAAAACTCGGTCACGGTTAAATTTCCCGGGGG
>JBEBDN010000148.1:0-9699 GCA_041156945.1 Verrucomicrobiota bacterium
GACGAGTTCGCCGCCACCGGGCACTTCCCTCCCGCGCTCTACGTCCGCGAGTCGCGACGGTTGCAGGGTCTCCATGTCCTGACGCAGAAGGACATCCTCGAAGCGCCGAGCAAGGACGACCCGATCGCGGTCTCCTCGTTCCCCATCGATTCGCACGATTGCCAACGCGTGGTCCGCCCGGACGGCACCGTCATGAACGAGGGCACCATCCTGCCCTTCCGCGTGCCCGGGAGCGGCGTCGGCTACGCGTACCACGTCCCTTACCGCGCCCTCCTGCCGAAGCCCGAGCAGTGCACCAACCTCCTCGTGCCGGTCGCGCTCGGGAGCACCCACGTCGCCATGTCCTCCCTGCGCATCGAAGGCGCCTGGATGACCATCGGACAGTCCGCGGGGGTCGCCGCCGCCCTCGCCGCCAAGCGTGGCGTCAACGTACAGGACCTGCCTTACCCCGAGCTCCGCGACCGCCTGCTGGCCCAAGGACAGACGCTGCAGCTCCCTCCGCCGCCCGCCGTGAAGGCCGTCGCGCCGAAAGCAGCCGAGAAGCCACCAGCCACCACCCCGGCAGCGCTGATTCTCGACGACCAAACCGCGGAGCTCGAAGGCGGCTGGACCCAATCGACGAACTTCCGGCCCTACGTCGGCAAAGGCTATGTCCACGACGAGAAGCGCTCCGATGGGAAATGCCGGGCGACCTTCCGCTTCAAGGTGCCGGCGGAGGACGACTACGAACTGAGCATGGCCTATTCGGCCCACGCCACGCGCACCACCCGCCTGCCCATCGCGCTCGCGGGGGGCGGGGTCGAACATCGCCTGACGGTGGACCAGACCCAGCCGCTGCCTCTGGGCGAGGCCTTCCGGCCGCTCGGCCACTTCAAACTCCGCCCTGACGTGGCGTACACGCTGACCCTCTCCAACGAGGGCACGGACGGCTTCGTGATTCTTGACGCGTTCCGCTTGCGCCCCACGGGCACGTCGGCGACCCAACCACGCTGACGGCCTTCCGTCACTTCTTGGCCGGCGGCAAGTAGCGGGCGAGGTCGCGCATGGCGATGACCTGGCAGCCCGCTTCCTTGAGCGCCTGCACATAGGCTTCGAACTGGGCGGGCGTGGTATTCACCCACGGGTGGCGGATATCCGGCACGCCGTGGAAGGTGATGACGGCGATCTTGCCGTCGCGCGCCTGGGCGATGGCCGCCTTGAACTGCTCCAGCGTACCCGCCGGTTTGCTGTCGAACGCCTGCGGCAAGGTCAGCGGGTCGTCCTTGGCCGGATCGAAGACCCGCGCCCCACCCGCCCGGGCGAACCGATAGCCGCGCTCTCGGAGCACCGCCGTCGCCGCCGGACTCGTCGCGTAGCCCGGGTAGGAGAACGTCGTCGGCACCGGGATGCCGTGCTCGACGCAGCGCTTCTCGATATGCTCGAGGTCGGCCGCGATCTCCGCCGCCTTCTGGCCGTTGACGCCCTTGTGGGCTCGCGTGTGGTTGCCGATCTCGAAGCCGTCCGCGTGCAGCCCCTTGATCTGCTCCCAGGTCAGGTAGTGCACCTTGTCCTGCAGGAACTCGAACCCCTCGGTGATGTAGAACGTCGCCCCGAAACCATGCTTCTTGAGCAGCGGCGCGACGAAGGTGGCGTGGCTGGCCACCGAGTCGTCGAAGGTCAGGACGACCAGGCCGTCGGGGACCTTGGGGGCCGGCGCGGGCTCGGCGGCGGGCAGGACCGCGGCGAGGAGGGCCAGCCAAGGCAGGAAGAGCGAGGGGCGGCGCATGGGTCCACCCTGTCTAGGCGGGCCGGCGGGCACCGACAAGCCGGATAGGCGGGCGGAAAGGAATTGCGGAACGTCGGGCGGAACCAAACCTAGGGCCGCCCCGTCTACCCCTCATGCGCCTGCGCCTCGACTTCCTCGCCCTCCTCGCGCTGCCCCTGGCCTGCGCCCAGGCGCCGATCGACTTCGGCCGCCAGATCCGCCCGATCCTGTCCGAGAACTGCATCGCCTGCCACGGACCCGACGAGAAGGCGCGCAAGGCCAAGCTGCGGCTCGACGACGAGGCTTCCGCGAAGTCCGACCGCAAGGGCGACATCGCGATCGTCCCGGGCAAGCCCGAGGCGAGCTCCCTCATCCAGCGCATCGAATCGAAGGACCCGGACGAGGTCATGCCGCCGCCCAAGCAGCACAAGACCATCTCACCCGAGCAGCTCGCGCTGCTGAAGACCTGGATCCGCCAAGGGGCGCCGTGGGGCAAGCATTGGTCCTATGAACCGGTGGCCGCGGTCAAGGTGCCCGCGAACGGCGAAGCCAACCCGATCGACGCCTTCCTGCTCGAACGCCTCCGCCGCGAGAAGCTCGACTTCGCCGCCCGCGCCGACCAGGCCCTGCTCATCCGCCGCACGGCGCTCGACCTCACCGGCCTGCCGCCGACGCCCGCCGAACTGGAACGTTTCGCGCGCGCCCCGCAGTCCCAAGTGGTCGACCACTACCTGGCGCAGCCGGCGTTCGGCGAGCACTGGGCCCGCGGCTGGCTCGACCTCGCCCGCTACGCCGACAGCGCGGGCTACCCAAGCGACCCCGGCCGCTCGATCTGGGCCTACCGCGATTGGGTCATCCGCGCCTACAACGCCAACCTGCCCTTCGACCGCTTCACCATCGACCAGCTCGCGGGCGACCTCCTGCCGAACCCGACCCAGGACCAGCTGATCGCCACGGCCTTCCACCGCAACACGATGACGCAGAACGAGGGCGGCACGAGCGACGAGGAGTTCCGCACGGCCGCCGTCATCGACCGCGTCAACACGACCTACGCGGTCTGGATGGGCACCACGATGGCCTGCGCGCAGTGCCACACGCACAAGTACGACCCGATCACGATCACCGAGTACTTCCGGTCCTACGCCTTCCTCAACCAGACGGCCGATTCCGACAAGGGCGACGAGCGTCCGACGATGGAGATCCTGACGCCGGAGCAGAAGGCGGCCCGCGAGGCGCTCCAGAAGCGCTCCGCCGCGGCCGAAGCGGCCTTCGCCCAGCCCCGCCCGGAATGGCTGAAGGGCTACGAGGCCTGGCTGGCGACCAAGGCGAGTATTCCCGAGAAGAAGGTGGCCGCGCTCTTCGCCCTGCCCAAGGAGAAGCGCAACGCGGCGCAGACCAAGCAGCTCCAGGATTACTACGTCCGCAACGTCGCCCCGGAGACCAAGGCCGAACGCGAAACGGCGGCCCAGCTCAAGCAGCAGCTGGCGGCCCTCAAGCCGCCGACCGTGCCGATCCTGCAGGAACTGCCCGCCGCCCAGCGCCGCAAGACCTTCGTGCAGCTGCGCGGCAACTGGCAGGCCTTGGGGGATGAAGTCACGCCCGCCGTACCCGCCGCTTGGCACCCATTCCCCGAGAAAGCCCCCGCCGACCGCCTCGGCTTCGCCCAATGGCTGGTCAGTCCCCGTAATCCGCTGACCGCCCGCGTGCAGGTCAACCGCCTCTGGGAAACCGTCTTCGGCGTCGGCATCGTCCGCAGCAGCGAGGAGTTCGGCAGCCAGGGCGACCTCCCGGTGCACCCCGAACTGCTCGACTGGCTGGCCGGCGAGTTCGTCCGCAGCGGCTGGGACACCAAGCATATGCTGAAGCTGATGTTCACGAGCCGCGCCTACCAGCAGACTTCCGCCAGTTCCGCCGCCCTCAACGAACGCGACCCGGACAACCGCCTGCTGGCCCGCGGCCCGCGCTTCCGCCCCTCCGGCGAGCTGCTGCGTGACCAGGCCCTCGCGGTCTCCGGCCTGCTCAGCGCCAAGATGTACGGCCCGCCCGTGCGCCCGATGCGCCCGGCTTCCGGCCTGACCGCCGCCTTCGGCGGGAGCAACGACTGGACCACGAGCCCGGGCGAGGACGCCCGTCGCCGCAGCGTCTACACCGACACGCGCCGCAACAGCCCCTACCCGAGCTTCACCACGTTCGACGCCCCGAACCGCGAGACGTGCACCCTCCGCCGCGGCCGCTCCAATACGCCCCTGCAGGCCTTCGTGACCCTGAACGACCCGGTGTTCGTCGAGGCCAGCCAAGGCCTCGCCCGCCGGCTCCTCAAGGAAGGTCCCAAGGACACCGCGGGCCGCCTGCAGCTGGCCTACCGCCTCTGCGTCGCGCGCGGGGCCGATGCCAAGGAGATTAAAGCCTTGGAGACGCTCCTGCAGCGCTCCCTGACCGCGTACCGCGCCGACCCGGCGCTGGCGACCAAGATGGCCACCCAGCCGATCGGCGCCGCCGACAAGGGGGCCGACGTCGCCGAGCTGGCCGCCTGGACGGCGGTCGCGAGCGTGGTGATGAACCTCGACGAATTCCTGATGCGCCGCTGAACCATGAGCCACCCCTACCTCCATCCCGTCCGCGAGGAGCAGCTCCGCCTCCAGACGCGCCGCCAATTCCTGAGCAGCGCCGGCCAGTTCAGCCTCGGCGCCATCGCCCTGCAGGCCCTCTCGGGCGACGCCTTCGCCGCCCCCGCCCCCGCCGAGAACCCGCTGGCCCCCAAGCGTCCGCCGCTCAAGGCCCGCGCCAAGCGCGTCATCTACCTGCACATGTCGGGCGGTCCGCCCAACCTCGACATCTTCGACCCGAAGCCGGCGCTGGTGGAGCACAACGGGAAACCCTGCCCGGACTCGTTCCTGAAGGGCCGCACCTTCGCCTTCACGAGCGGCGTGCCCAAGCTCATGGGTTCGCCCCGCACGTACAAGCAGTACGGCCAGGGCGGCCTGTGGATGAGCGACGCCGTGCCTAACTTCCAGACGGTGGCCGACGACGTGACGCTCCTGCGCGCGATGCACACGGACCAGTTCAACCACGCGCCGGCCGAGCTGCTGCTGTTCACGGGCCACGCCCGCCAGGGCCGTCCTTCGCTGGGTTCCTGGGCCACCTACGGCCTCGGCTCGGAGAACCAGGACCTCCCCGGCTTCGTCACGCTCATCTCGAGCGGCACCCAGCCCAGCGGCGGCCAAGGCTGCTGGGGCAGCGGTTTCCTGCCCTCCGTCTACCAGGGCGTGCAGTGCCGCAGCAAGGGCGACCCCGTGCTCTTCGCCAACGACCCGCCCGGGATGACCCGCGACCTGCGGCGCGCGACCCTCGACGCGCTCAAGGACCTCAACCAGCGCCAGCAGGACGAGCTCGGCCACGCCGAGACGGTGACGCGCATCGCCCAGTACGAACTGGCGTTCCGCATGCAGACGAGCGTGCCCGACGTGATGGACATCTCCAAGGAGTCCGCCGCGACGCTCGAGGCCTACGGCGCCAAGCCGGGCGAGGCGAGCTTCGCCAACAACTGCCTGCTGGCCCGCCGCCTCGTCGAGAAGGGCGTGCGCTTCGTGCACCTCTTCGACTGGGGCTGGGACTTCCACGGCACGAACCCGCGCGAGGACATCCGCGACGGCCTGACCAAGAAGATGGCGATGACCGACAAGCCCGCGGCGGCCCTGATCAAGGACCTGAAGCAGCGCGGCCTGCTCGACGACACGCTGATCGTCTGGGGCGGCGAGTTCGGCCGTACGCCGTTCCGCGAGGGCCGCACCGCCGGCGGTTCCGTGCTCGGCCGCGACCACTACCCGGACTGCTTCTCGATCATGCTGGCGGGCGGCGGCGTGAAGGGCGGCTTCTCCTACGGCGAGACCGACGAGATGGGCTTCGCGGGCGTGAAGGACAAGGTGCACGTGCACGACCTGCAGGCGACCATCCTCCACCTGCTGGGCTTCGACCACGAGCGGCTGACCTACCGGTTCCAGGGCCGCGACTACCGCCTGACGGACGTCCACGGCGAGGTGGTGAAGGCGGTCCTGGCCTGACGGGGCCCCATTTGCCTCGCAACCCCGGACGGGACGGCTTGTCTAACCGGCAAGCCCCACCCCGCCCATGCGCCCCGCCCTCGCCCTCCTCGCCACGGTCTCCGCCCTCGCGGCCGCCGAGGTCACCTTCACCAAGCAGACGATTACTAAGGACTTCGTGGCCGAGGGTTGCGCGGTCGCCGACTTCAACCGCGACGGGCAGCTCGACGTCGCGGCGGGCCGCTTCCTCTGGCTGGGGCCGGACTTCAAGGAGAAGGTCGCCTACACACCGGAGCGCGTCAACGCGGGCGGTCCGAGCAAGACGCCCTACAACCCGGCGACGGGCTACTCCGACTACTTCATCCAGTTCGCCTACGACTTCAACGGCGACGGCTGGATGGACCTCCTGGTCTACGGGCTGCCGGGCGAACCGGCCTACGTCTTCGTGAACGCGGCCGGCAAGGGCGGCGACTGGGCCCGGCACAACATCTTCGACGTGGCCGACGGCGAGTCGCCGGGGTTCGTCGACATGAACGGCGACGGCAAGCCGGAGCTGCTCTGCCATACGAGCGACCTGAAGAAGAAGGGCGGCAAGTCGGGCGGCCAGTTCGGCTACGCCGAGATCGACTGGAGCAACCCGCTCGGCAAGGCCCGCTTCCGCCCCATCACGCCCAAGTCCCCCGCCAACGACCAGAAGATCTTCAAGTACACGCACGGCTACGGCGCCGGCGACGTCAACGGCGACGGCCGGATGGACATCCTCGAGAAGGACGGCTGGTACGAGCAGCCCAAGGACACCTCGAAGGACTCCGACTGGACCTTCCACCCGGTGAAGTTCGGCCAGGGCGGCGCCCAGATGTACGTCTACGACGTGAACGCCGACGGCCGCAACGACGTCATCACGAGCCTCAAGGCCCACGGCTATGGGCTGTCCTGGTTCGAGCAGAAGGCCGATGGTTCCTTCGCCGAGCACAAGATCATGGGCGCCACCCCGGCCGAGAACCCGCAGGGCGTGGTCTTCAGCCAGCTGCACGCGATCCAGCTGGCCGACGTCAACGGCGACGGTCTCCTCGACATCGTGACGGGCAAGCGCCGCTGGGCCCATGGCCCGAAGGGCGACGACGAGCCGATGGCCGACCCGGTGGTCTACTGGTTCGAGCTCAAGCGCGACGGCCAGGGCGGCGCGAGCTACGTGACGCATCAGGTCGACCGCGACAGCGGCATCGGCACCCAGTTCTGGACCGGCCCGCTGACGCCGCAGGCCAAGCCGGCCATCGTGACCGCGAACAAGCACGGCGTCTTCGTCTTCCGACAGAAGTAAGCCGCCGATGCGTCCGCTGCTCGCCCTGCTCCTCGCGCTCGCCGCGGTCCGTGGCGCGGACCGGCCGCCGAACGTCCTGCTGATCCTGGCCGACGACCTGGGCTACGGCGACGTCCACGCCTACAACCCGACGCGCGGCAAGATCCCGACGCCAAACCTGGACAAGCTCGCCGCCGAGGGCCTGCGCTTCACCGACGCGCATTCCTCTTCCGGGGTGTGCTCCCCTTCCCGCTACGCCCTGCTCACGGGCCGCTACCACTGGCGGACGCGCCTGCAGAGCGGCATCGTGGGCGTCTTCGGCGAGCCACTGATCGCCCCGGATCGGCTGACCATCGCCGGCCTGGCCAAGCGGGCGGGCTACCGCACGGCCGCCATCGGCAAGTGGCACCTCGGCTGGGATTGGCCGATCGCGGAAGCGGACCGCGCGCTGTTCCGCGGCACCAAGGAGGGCGCCAGCGCCGCGCCCGAGGCGAACCGCGCCGCCTGGGCGAAGGTCTTCGGGCAAAAAATCCCGGGCGGTCCGACGACCCGCGGCTTCGACCAGTACTTCGGCACGGATGTCCCGAACTGGCCACCCTACTGCTTCATCGAGAACGACCGCACCATGGGGATCCCGAGCGAGTTCCTGCCGGCGGAGAACTTCCGCAAGAACCTCGCCAGCCAGCCCGGCCCCGCCCTACCGGGCTGGCAGCTCGAACGCATCCTGCCCACGCTCACCGACCGGGCCTGCGCGTTCGTGACCGAGTCCTCCCGCGGCCCGGCGCCGTGGTTGCTCTACCTGCCCCTGACGACCCCCCACACGCCGCTCGCGGTCAACGACGCGTGGAAGGGCAAGAGCGGCCTGGAGAACGCGGCGGCCGACCTGATCATGGAGACCGACGCGGCGGTGGGCCGGGTGCTCGCGGCCGTGGCGGCGGCCGGCGCCGAACGGGATACGCTGGTGATCTTCGCGAGCGACAATGGGTTCGCAGCCTATGCGGGTGCCAAGGAGCTGGAGGCCAAGGGCCATTTCCCGAGCGGCCCGCTGCGCGACTACAAGACTTCCGTTCACGAGGGCGGCCATCGCGGCCCGTTCCTCGTGCGCTGGCCGGGCAAGGTCACCGCAGGCGCGACGAACGGTCAGCTGGTCCACCACGCCGACGTGCTGGCGACGCTGGCCGAGACCCTCGGGACGACCCTGCCCGCCGACGCCGGCGAAGATAGCTTCAGCTTCCTGCCGTTGCTGAAGGGGATCGACGCCCCGACGCGCCCGCACGCCGTGAGCTGCGCGGCCGCCGGCACGCCCGGCCTGCGCGTGGGCTCCTGGAAGTACATCGCCACCGAGCCGGCCCAACTCTACGACCTCGCGACGGACCTCGGGGAGACGAAGAACCTCGCAGGCGAGCAACCGGCGCGCTTGGCCGAGATGAAGGCGCTGCTGGAAAAGCTCATCACGGAGGGCCGCTCGACCCCCGGCGCCGCCCAGAAGAACGACGTGAAGGTGGTGCGCTTCCCCCGCGAACCGGCCGCGGCGGCCCGCAGGAAGGGCAAATGAGGACGCGACCTTGACCCCGCGCCCCTAGGCCCAAAACCTCTCCCGACCCCCATGAAACTCCCCGCCACCCTCCTCCTAGCCGCCCTCGTCGTCACGGGCTGCCAGCAAGCCCAGCCCCTCCCGCGCAAGCTCGCCGTGGGCGCCAACCCCGAAAGCGTCACCCGGGGCTTCGATGGCGACCTGTTCGTCTCGATCATGGGGCCGTCCCGCAAGGCCGGCGACGGCGACGGCAAGGTCGTCCGCGTGCGCGGCGAGACGGTGACCGACTTCACCACCGGCCTCAACGACCCGAAGGGCATCGTCTTCGCCGGCGGCCAGCTGGTCACGGCGGACTTCGACACGGTCTGGCGGATCGACGCCCAAGGCAAGAAGACGGTCCTGGCCGGCCCGAAGGACTTCCCCTTCCCGCCCGCCTTCCTGAACGACGTCGAGGTCACCCCCGACGGCAAGGCCGTGCTCGTGACCGACATGGGCGACGTGGCGAAGATGCGCGACGCCGAGGGCAAGCTCTGGGCCCGCAACAGCGCCCAGGCCAAGGAGATCAAGGCGATCGCGCGCGTCTACCGGATCAGCCTCGCCCCGAAGGTGACCGATCGCGTCTCCGAGGTCATCCCGCCCGACGCCCGCATGCTCAACCCGAACGGGGTCGACGTCCTCAAGGACGGCCGCATCCGCATCGCGGAGTTCTTCAGCGGCGACGTGCTCGAATGGAACAAGGGCAAGTGGAAGGCCATCGCCAAGGGCCACCGCTCCGGCGACGGCATCGTCCACGACTCCAAGGGCAACTTCTACATCTCGGAGGTCATGTTCGGCAAGGTGACCCGTTACCAGCGCGGCAACCCGGTCGGCCAGGAACTCTCCGCCGGCCTCGGCCTCAAGTCCGCCGCCGACATCGTGGTCGACGAGGCCCACGGCCAACTGATCATCCCCGACAGCAAGGCCGGCGAACTCGTCTTCATCGCCCTCTGAGCCCGATGCGCCCCCTCGTCGCCCTCCTGCTGGCCTGCGTCGCCGTCCACGCGGCGTCCGATGAAGGCTTCACGCCGCTCTTCAACGGCCG
>JBEBDN010000149.1:0-14081 GCA_041156945.1 Verrucomicrobiota bacterium
CGACGATCCGGCGGAAGTCGTTATTGGGAACCTTGGTGCCGTTGCTGGAGACGATCCCGAGGCCGGGCGACTGCAGCATGGCGAGTTCCTTCGCGCCCTCGGGCGTCAGGACGGTCACCGAAACCTCAATGGCGCGGAGGGAATAAGGCAGGTAGGGCAGCTGCGTGGCGGTGGCCGCGGTGGCCGTGGAGAGCGCGTCCGGGTAGATGCGGTCCGAGAAGATGCGGAGTCGGCCGCTGAACTCCTCGTAGGGATGGACCCCGGCTCCGGCGACGGCCGGGACGGAGGGGCCGGCCGGTGGGGCGAAGTGCACCGGGGCATCGGCGGTGGAGCCGGAACTCGTGCCGGTCGTGTAGGCGGCGCGGTAGCCCGAACCCGCGCCGAACTTGGCGCCTTGGTCGAAGGCGTCGTTCCGGTTCACCGGGAGGATCGGCCGCAGCATCAGCGCCGGACGCTTCAGCGGGTCGGTCAGGGGGATGGGCGCGACCGTGACCGCCGTCGATTGCGGCAGGGACGAGGTGCACCAGAAGACCAGGTTCATCGCCACGACGTTCGAGGCCAGGAAATTGTGGTCATCCAGGGTCCAAGGCATGCCGGAGGAGGCGGAGACGACGTTGTTGATCAACGGGGTGCCGGCGGTGACGTACTTCTGTTGGTTATAGTCGCCGTAGACCCGGACGCCCGGGACGGTCGTCGACCAATAATCCCAAGGCGACTTGGGCACCGCCGCCGTGGAGGCGAGGATGATCGGCAGCGCGTCGGAGAACGTGCGCTCCGGGTCGATGATGGTGCGGTAGACCCCGTAGACCTGCTGGTTCTGGGCGCCGGGGGCGCTGAAAGGGGAACGCTGGCCGATGCGGTAGGCGACGGCGCAGACGTCGCCCTTGAGGGCCACGCGGGCAGCCGAGGCGCTGGCCTGGTCCGGACGCCAACGCGGGCGATCCTGCGGCGCCGCGAAGAGCATGAGGATGGGGTGCTCGGCGGGGTTGAGGTTGCCGGTCACGATGGGCGCGTTGGCGGGACCGCCGGCGGTCGAAGCGCCGGGCAGCACGACCTCCATCCAGCAGCGGCCGTCCGGGCGGATCACCGCGGTCTGGAAATCGTTCTCCATCGCATCCAGCACGGCGCGGGCCTCGCCCTGCGTGCTCAGGTCGGCGACCGCGCGATCGTAGGCCTTGAAGGTATCCGCGGCGATGGAGACGACCACGAGGACGATGACGACCATCAGGGCCGTCGACACCATCAGCTCGATCAGGGTGAAGCCCCGGCGGGCGGGAGGAAGGACGGGCGCGGGGCTCATCGGTTGATGATGATGTTCTGGATGAGCAAGGGCGTCTGCTCCGCGGTCCGGAACCCGGTGGGACCGGTCGGCGGGGCGTAGTCGTGGGGGAAGAACTCGGCGACCACCGGCAGGTAGGCGAGGGCGTAGCCACTCGGGTCGACCGGCAGGGCGCCGCCCAAGGCGTAGCGGGCGGCGGAAGGCTCCGAGGTGGTGAGGTCGACCGCGGTCCGCTGGCCGACGAGCAGGCGCGACAGGGTGAGCCGGACGCGCATCGGCGTACCGACGACGTTGCGCTGCGAAGCCATGTCGAACGTGAAGTTGGCGTCGGAGACGAAGGCCACCTCCATCGAGGAAGGGTTGGAGGTGATGTCGAAGGTCTCGGTGCCGCCGCTGACGCGGGAGGCGCGGTCGGGGCCGATGGAGCGGCGGTCGTACACGTAGAGCCAGACGGCGTTCGCGGGGGTCGTGGCCGGGGCGAGGAGGCGGTAGGCGAGGTCGAAGTTCGGGGCGCCGCCGGGCGCCGGATCGATGGTCGCGATGCCCTGGTGGAGGAACCGGGTGTTGGCGGCCGCCGTATCGCCCGAAGGGATGAAGACGATGGTGCGGGGATTGTCCAAGGCGCCGATCAGGCGGGTCACGCCGGAAAGGGCGCGGTTGGTGTCCATGATCTCGCTGACCTGGGAGAAGGTCGCGCTGAGGATGCCGACGAGCGAGAGGATCGCGAGGCCGAGGATGCCGATGGCGAGGGTGACCTCGATCAGCGAGAAGCCGCGGCGGCGGGTGGTGGCGGGGGAAGTCACGGGGTTACTTGTAGATGGTGGTGCTGGACGGATCGAGCTCGTCCGGATCGGAGGTATACGAAACGCTGCCGTTGGGGCGGACCGCGATGGCGGCGAACTGGTTGCGGTTGTCGCAGTCGATGGCGACCTTGCCGTTGGCCTGGACGCGGGCGTTCCCGGAGGCGAGGACGAGCACGACCTTGCCGAGGTGGTTGGAGGCGCCGCTCGGCTGCAGCTCGACGTAATACCAAGTGCGGCCGGAGGAATGCGGGGCGGCGGAGAGCGAGATGGGCTGGTTCACCGGCTCGAAGCGCATCATCGGCGGGCTGCTCGCCGCGTCGGGCAGGCCGGTGCGGGGATTGTCCCCGATCGCCGGGAGCACGCTGCGCCGACCGAAGGCGGTGGACCAGGAACCGGCGGCGCCGTTGTCGAGCGGCGGGGCCGTCACCGCGGCGACGGGCGAGGAGTCGGCCAAGGGCGGGATGAAGAAGATGTTCGGGGGGAGGATGGAGGGCGCCTCGGGGGCGTACCACCGGTAATTGGTGTTCGCCGTGTCGGTGATGGTCGCGGGGTCCACGCCGGTCGGAGGGATGGCGCTGCCGATCGCGATGCAGAACTGGCGGAGGTGGTTCTCCGGATCGTTCTCATCCTTGAGGATCAGCAGGCGGTAGCGGCCATTGTAGGTGACGTTGGAGGCGAAGGAGCCCCGGTTCATCAACGCCATCGCGCGCACGGACTGCAGGGTGGAGCCGATCATCTTCTGGGCGGCGGGCAGGCCGCCGCCGTTGCCGGGACGGATGCTCAGGAAGACCCCCGCCAACAGGAGGATGATGGTCACGACCATCAGCAACTCGATGAGCGTGAAACCGCGGCGGACCGCGCGGCCAAGGGGACGGAGGACCGGGCTCACTGGATGACGAAGATGTCGGCGGCCTCGGACGGGGTCAGGTCGGGGTTGGCCGTGCCGATATCCTGGTCGGTCGTGTAGATGATCACCCGGCCCGGGACGCCGGTCGTGCCGCCGGCGTCGACGAGGTCGGTCGGGTAGACGCCCGGCACCGACTTGACCAAACCGTCGTTGTTGAGGTCGAAGCAGACGCGGATGGCCGGGTTGCCGAGGCGGTCCTGCAGGATCGGGTTGGTCTGCCAAGTGGTGTCGCCCGGCGCGAAGTTGAAGAAGTCGTCCTGGCTGAAGGCGCAGAACTCCATCGCCTGGCGGTTGAAGCGGACGCGCTCACCGGTCGCGCCGCTGCTGAGGGCGGTGCCGTTGAGGTTCTTGCCGTAGAGGCACTTGACGAAGATCAGCGAGCGGCCGGCGTCGTCGAGCTTGTGCTGGACGTCCTTGGAGGCGTCGTAGGTTCCGCCGAGGTTCGGCAGGTAGGCGCCATACTCCTTCTTGTAGAGGGTGCACGCGGTGGCCCACTGGGCGAAGACCGACTTGGCCTGGGCCTTGCGCGCCGCCATCTTGACCGCCTTGACGGCGGGAACGAGGGCGGTGGCGAGCAGGCCGATGATGGCGATGACCACCAGCAACTCGATGAGGGTGAAACCTTGGCGGCGACGGGTTGGCATAAAGGAAGGGGGTGATTCCGAAGGGTGGGATACACTATCGACGCCCACCCCCGATTGAACAGTCAAAAAGAGCCTTGGGGCCAACCGGCCGGGCGCCTCAGCCCCTCAGGAAACCGAGGCAAAAGACCGCCAGGGCCGTGGGCAAGAGCGCCCAAAGCAGGAGCCTGCGGGCCGAAACCCCGCCGTCGAAGTGGGTCGAGAGGATGGACTGACCCGCCGGGTTGGGCGCGTTGGCGATGACGGTGAGGCCGCCGCCGGCCAAGGCCCCGGCCACCACGGCATGCCGCAAGGCCTCGGCGGCCGCGCCCGGCGCAGCCAAGGCGGGCACCTGCGACGCCAGGTAGGTGATGGCGGCGTTATCGTTGAAGGAGGTGAGGACGGTGGCGGCCAGGAGCAAGGCCTGGTCGCCCAATCGCAGGAGCACCGGACCGATCCACCAGCCTTGGAGGCCGCCCAGCACGACCAACCCCGCCAGGAAAAACCCGACCAGGAGCGGCCCACGCAAGCGCAGGGGCGCTTGCCATTGGGGCGTCGCGACCGTGAAGGCGAGGAAGGCCAGCAACCCGCCGAGCATGAGGATGGGATGATGGCCGGCCAACATCGCGACCGTCCAGACCATGAAGAGGAGATGGGCCCCGGTCACCCAGGCCGGGATGGCCGGCTCGGCGGAGGACGGCGCCGCCGCGACGCGCAGGGCGGCGAACTCCTTCCGGAAATAGAGGAAGTAAGCCCCATTGGAGAGCAGGATCGTGGCCACGGCCCCCAGCCCGAACTGCCGGAAGACATCCGCCGACCCCCACCCCCACCCTGCCGCGACCATGACGATCGGCGGGGCGGCGAAGTGGGTCAGCGCCCCGCCGACGGAAACGTTGACGAAGAGAAGCGCGAGCGTCGCGTACTTGAGCGACTCCGAGGGGCGGAGCGCGAAGAACTGGCGGGAGAGCAGCCAGGCGGCGATGGTCATGGCGGCGGGCTCCGTGATGAGCGAACCGAGCAAGGGCGCCAAGGTGAGCAAGGTCAGCCAATGCGCGGCGGGCGAACCGCCGAACAGCCGGGCGGTCGCGCCCAAGGCCCGCCCGGCGAGGTTCACCACGGGACGCGCCGAGGCCAGCGCCATGATGATGAAGACGAACAGCGGCTCGACGAATTTCGAGGGGGCCGCGGCGCCCGCGCCGAGGGCGTAGGCGTAATCCCCGCTCTCCACGTAGCGGCAGGCGAACGCCCAGCCCTTGCCCGGCCAGGCGATCAACAGGACGAAAAGGACGAAGGCCCACAACCCGAACACGGCCTCGACCTCGCCCAGCAGGTGCAGGACCGCCGCGCGAAAATCCGAGGATTCGCCGCGCTCGTTGACGGGCGCGCCGCCCGCGGCGACGCGCGCGGCGTGGGCGGATTCGAGCCGGTGGGCCGCCCGGGCGAACAACGGCGCGGCGAAGGCATGGAGCACGGCCAGCCCGAAGACCCCGCTCGCGACCACGAGGAAGGGGTCGGCCTGGGCCGCGGCGGTCAATTCCGTCCAGAGCGAGGCGGGTGCGGGCATGCCGGATGCAAATCCGCGGACTCGGGGATTGCAACCCCGGGCGACGGCCAAAAAATCCCGCCCCGATGCCCAAGTCCTGCGCCCTGCTGCTGCTCGCCGCCCTCTGCCTGACGGCCAAGGAGGACACGCCGAAGCTGACCTACCATGAATACCATGGCCTGTTCGCCGACGACCCGACGCTGCCGCATGGCCTGCGCAACCCCGAGCGGGGCTTCCGCCTCGAGTGCCCCATCGGCCTCGGCGATGGCCAGCTCCTCGTCCAACGCCCCGACGGACGCATCGTGCGCAAGCGCGCCCCGGCCGCCAACGACGAGAAGCCGGTGCCCTGCCTCGGCGTGGACGTCGCCCGCAACGGCTGGTCCGACCGGGCGATGGCGGACGCGATCAAGGCCTGGGAGGCCAAGGGCGTCACGAGCTACCTGGGCATCGTCTGGCTGGACGAGTACAGCAACCGCCCGCTCGACCCCATCCTCTTCACCCGCCTGGAGCGCTCGCTCGAAGTCTTCCGGCGCCTGGGGGTCAAGCTGCAGATCCGCTTCGCCTACGAACTCGACGACAGCAAGACCGCCGGGCCCGACCTCGCGATCCTCAAGGGGCACTGGAGCCAACTGAAGCCGCTCCTCGCCAGGCACTACGACATCCTGACGGCGGTGCAGCTCGGCTCGATCGGCCGGCGCGGCGAGGGCCCGAACGCGACCCGGCTGCCCGCGGACGCGGCGACGCACGCGGCGCTGCTGCGCGACGCGTTCGCCGCGCTGCCCCCCGACCGCGCCCTCCTGATCCAGTCCCCGTCCATGCGCGAGGACCTCTTCACCGAGCTGAAGTGGCCGGCCCGGCTGAACCAGGGCACGGCCTTCGAAAAGGGCAATCCCTCCGCCCGGACGGGCCAGGTGAACGCCAACTTCCTCGTCGACCTGACCCATGGCGGGCAGTTCGAGGCGCCGATCGGCGGCGCCAACGCGGACTGGCAGAAGATGTGCGCCGAGACGCTCTGGGTGCCCTACGACGCCGACCTCTCGGCCAAGGCGGCGGCCGGGCAGTTCGCCGCCGACGGCTGGCTCGTCGCGCAGGCGGCCTGCAACGAGCGCGCCTCCACCCTCGGGGTCAGCCATGGCTGGTCCGAAGCGAACACGGACCGCAAGGAAGGGGTCGTCGACGGCTGGAAGAAGCAGCTGAAGACCAAGGCGGAGGCGAAGGCCCTCGGCCTGACGATCTCGGACGCGTACTTCACCGACACCAAGGGCAACGAGATCCCCCGCTCCGCCTTCGACTACCTGCGCGACCACGTCGGCTACCGCTACGAACTGCTCAGCGCGACCTGGCCGGTGAAGGTCAAGCAAGGCAAGGATTACGAGATCAAGCTGCGCCTGGTCAACCGGGGCTTCGCCATCTGCCCCACGCCCCGCAACCTCTACCTCGCGTACGTGCAGACGCCCCAGAAATACACGCTGGCCGTGGGGGAAGGCGAGAACTTCGACATCCGCCGCATCCCGCCCAACGCCGCCCTGCAGAACACGGAGACCGGACAGGAAATCACCATCCGCGCCATCGCGCCGAAGGACGTGCAGGGCAAGCACCAGCTGTGCCTGATGTTCCCGGAACTCAACTTCACCAAGTTCCCCTTCAAGCAGGACCAGCGCAACATGGTGCGGTTCGCCAACCGCGACGCGCCGTTCTGGCAATCCGCCGACAAGCTCTACCAGGGCAACCTGCTCGGCGAGATCGAGATCACCCGCTGAACCGCCGTTCAGCGGGCCGGCGGAACCTGGTCGGGGCGGGCGCCGCCCAGGGCGCGGACCAGGGCCAGCTGGGCCTCGAGCCTTTCCTGCCGGACCCGGGCGACCGCCAGCTGGCTTTCGGCCTGCGCCCGGCGCGCTTCCAGCATTTCCGCCGGCGGAGCCTGCCCGGCCTCGCCCCGCGCGGTGGCGATCCGGAGGGCCTCGGCGGCGGCGGCCTCGCGGCGATCGGCGGCCGCGGCGGCGAGGTCCGTCTCGCGGACGTCCGCCAGGGCGTCGCGCACTTCGCGGAAGGCGTTGAGCGCCGCTCGTTCGTATTCCGCCGCGGCCTGATGCTGCGCGGCCACGGCCACGTCGACCCGGGCCGCCAGCCGGCCGGCGTCGAACAAGGGCGCCCGCAGGTCGAGCCCGAGGTCCGAGGTCGCGGTCTCCGATTGGAAGAGGCCCCCGAACGTCCGGCTCTCCGTGCCGAGGGCGCCGGTGAGCGTGAACGAGGGGTAACGCGCCGCCTTCACGAAGCCGATGCGCGCGTTGGCGGCGACCAGCGCCTGCTCCGCGGCGCGCACATCCGGCCGGCGCGAAAGCAGGTCGGAAGGCAGGCCGGCGGCCGGCAGCGGCGGCAAGGGCAGCGGACGGACGTCGCGGGGGACGGCCAGCGCGGGTTCCGCGGTCAGGAAACCAAGCAGGTGCTCCGCCTGGGAACGGCTGCGCCGCGCCTCGGAACGGCCGGCGACGGCGGCCGCGAGGGCCCCTTCGGCTTGGGCGACTTCGGCGGGGGCCGCGACCCCGAGGTCGGTCCGGCGGCGGGCGAGGCGGAGGCCTTCCTCCCGGGTCGCCACGAGGGCTTCGGCGGCGGCGGACGAAGCGTCGGCGGTGCGGAGCGCGGAGTAAGTCCGGACGACGGCGACGGCCAAGCCGAGGCGGACTTGGGCGACGCCCTCCTCCGTGGCCAGCATCTGGGCGCGGGCGCCCTCTTCGGCCCGGCGCAGGCGTCCCCAGAAATCGAGTTCGAACGACGTCACCAGGCCGGCGCGCTGCATGCGTCGATTCCGGCCGGGGGCGTTGCCGCCGACCGGGAGGAAGGTGCCGCTGCTGACCTTGAAGCGGTCGGTTTCGCCCGTGGCGTCGAGGGCGGGCCAGGCCGCGCCGGCCACGTCGCTCAACTGCGCGGCCGCCTCCTCCCAACGGGCCACCGCGGCGCGCAGGTCGGCGTTGGCCGCCAACGCGCGTCCCACCAGGCGGGTCAGTTCCGGCTCCCCGAAGCCTTGCCACCAGTCGATGGCGAGGTCGCCGCGCGCCGGGTCCGCCGCGCCCTCGGCGAAGGCGGCGGGCAGCGGGGTCTCGGGACGGACGTAATCGGGGCCGACGGTGCAGCCGGCGAACAAGGCGGCCAACGGGAGGCCGCGGAACCAGGCGCGGGGGCTCATGCGCGGGGCTCCTTCCGGTCGCCGGTGAGCAGCTTGAAGAACAGGGGGATGAAGAGCGTGGCCACGAAGGTGTCGAGCAGCATGCCCCCGAAGACGCCGGTGCCCATCGAGCGGCGGGCGCCGGCCCCGGCGCCGACCGCGAGGACGAGCGGCACCACGCCGAGCACGAAGGCCATGGAGGTCATGACCAACGGGCGGAAGCGGATGCGGGCGGCCTCGACCGCGGCCTCGGCGGCGGAGCGCCCCGCGTCCCGCGCCTTCACGGCGAATTCCACGATCAGGATGGCGTTCTTGGCGGCGAGGCCGATGAGGGTGACGAGGCCGATCTGGAAATAGAGGTCGTTCGGGATCCCGCGCACCGCGATGGCGACGAGCGCGCCCAGGAGCGCGAACGGCACCGTCAGGATCACGCCCACCGGGAGCGACCACTTCTCGTAGAGGGCGGCGAGGATCAGGAAGACCATGGTCAGGGCCATCAGGAAGGCCGGCAACGCGGAGGTGGCCGAACGCTTCTCCTGCAGCGCCTGCGCGGTCCAATCGAGCTCGTACCCCTCCGGCAAGGTCCGCTCGGCGATCTCCTCGACGATGCGCAGGGCCTCGCTCGAGCTCACGCCCGGCCCGCCGGAGCCCAGGACGCGGGCCGCCACGAAGCCGTTGTAGCGCTCGACCTGCTCGGGTCCGGAGGACGCCCGGATCCGCACCAGGCTGGACAGCGGGACCATCCTGCGGTCGGCCGCGCGCACGTGGATGCGGCCCACGTCGGCCGGGTCCATGCGCTCGGAGGGCTCCGCCTGCATCAGGACGCGGTAGGTGCGGCCCGAGCGGTTGAAGTCGTTCACGTAGGCCGCCCCGATCGTCGCCTGCAGCGCCTCGTAGATGTCGGGCAGCGGCACGCCCAGGCTCATCGCGCGCGCCTCGTCGACGTCGGCGACGTACTGCGGCACGCTGGTGCGCAGGAAGGAGCGCAGGCCGACGATCAGCGGCTTGCCGTCGCGGCCGCGGGCCGCCCCGAGGGCCGCGATGAACTCGTCCGTGACCTGCCCGAGGCGCACGGGGTTGTCGTCGTCGCGCGCCTGGAGGTAGAACTCGAAGCCGCCCGCCGTGCCGATGCCGCGGATGGGCGGAGGATTCACGACGAAGCACATCCCCTGCGGGTAGGGCGCGGTCGCGCCCATGAGCCGGCCGGTCAGGGCCTCCGCCCCGGCGGACCGCTCGGACCAATCCTTGAGGGGCAGGAAGATCGTGCCGGCGTTGGTCTTCTCGCCCCCGCCGATGAGGTCGAAGCCGCTGATGGCGAAGGCATGGAGGACCGCGGGCCGCTCCGCGGGCGTCCGGAGCAGCGCGGGCACGATGTCGGCCATGTAGGCGCGCGTGCGGGTCACGCTGGCGCCGTCGGGCAAGGTCACCATGCCGAGGACGTAGCCCTGGTCCTCCGCGGGGAGGAAGCCGCGCGGACGCTCCCAAAGGAGCGCGGCGTTGGCGGCGAGGATGGCCAGGAACAGGCCGGCCGCGGAGCGCGGGTGGTCGAGCAGCCAGCGGACGGCGCGACCATGCCAGTCGGCGAGGGCCTTGAACCGGCGCTCGAACCAGCCGAGGAAGCCGGTCGTGGCGCCGTGGGCGCGGGGCCGCAGGATGGCGGCGCAGAGCGCCGGCGTGAGCGTCAGGGCGACGAAGCCCGAGATGATCACCGCGATCGACACGGTGACGGCGAACTGGCGGTAGAGGGTGCCGGCGATGCCGCCGAGGAAGGCGACGGGCAGGAAGACGGACACCAGCACCAGCACGATCGCGACGATGGCGCCGGAGACCTCGTGGACCGAGGCGAGGGCGGCGTCGAAGGGCGACAGCCCCTTCTCCGCCATGAGGCGCTCCACGTTCTCGAGCACCACGATGGCGTCGTCGACCACGATGCCGATGGCGATCACCATGGCGAAGAGCGTGAGCGTGTTGATGCCGAAGCCGAAGAGCCAGAGGCCGGCGAACGTGCCGACGAGCGAGACGGGCACGGCGATCATCGGGATCAGCGTCGCGCGCCAGCTGCCCAGGAACAGGAAGACCACGAGGACGACGAGGATGCCCGCCTCGAAGAGCGTGTGCTCGACCTCGCGGATGGAGGCGGCCACGAAGCGCGTCGTGTCGAAGGGAATGTCGTAATCGACGCCCGCGGGGAAGCGGCGCGACAGCTGCGCGACCCGGTCCTTGACGCCCTGGGCCACGTCGAGGGCGTTGGCGCCGGGGGCCAGGAAGATGCGGATGCCCACGGCCGTCTGGCCGTCGAGGGTGGCCTGCTGCTCGTAGCTCTGCGCGCCCAGTTCGACCGTGGCGACGTCGCGCAGGCGCAGGACCCCGGCCGCGCCGTCGGCGCGCAGGAGGATGTTGCCGAATTGTTCCGGGGTGGCGAGGCGGCTGGGCGTGATGATCGGCATCACCAGCGACTGGCCGGCGACCGTCGGCTCCTGGCCGAGGCGACCGGCCGCGTACTGGTTGTTGCTGGTGCGGATGGCGCGGGCCACGTCGCCCGGGGTCACCCCGAGCTGGGCCATCTTGTCCGGGCGCAGCCAGACGCGCATGGAGTAGTCCCGCGCGCCGAAGATGCCCGCGTCGCTGACGCCCGGCACGCGCTTGATCTCCTCGACGATGTTGACCGCGGCGTAATTGCTCAGGAACACGGAATCGCGGCTGCCGTCCCGCGAAATCACGGAGACGGACATCAGGATGTCGTTCGAGCGCTTCTTGACCACGATGCCCAGGCGGCGGGCCTCGTCCGGGAGCCGCGGCTCGGCGACCTTGACGCGGTTCGTGAGGTTGATGACGGCCAGGTCCGGGTCCGAACCCGGCTCGAAGGTCACGGTGATCGTGAGCAGGCCGTTGGAGGAGGAAGTCGAGGAATAGTAGAGGAGGTTGTCGGTGCCGTTGATCTCATCCTCGATCGGCGCGGCGACCGTGCGCATCAGCGTCTCGGCCGAGGCGCCCGGGTAGGAGATCGCGATGGTGGCCGTCGGCGGGGCGATCTGCGGGTACTGGGAGACCGGCAGGAGCCGGAAGGCCATCAGTCCGGCCATGACGACGACCAGCGAGAGCACGGTGCCGAAGATCGGCCGGCGGATGAAGAAGTCCCAGGACATCGGGGCTTACTTGGCGGCGGGGGCGCGGGGCGCCAGCGGGGCGCCGGGGCGGACCTTCACGAGGTTGTCCAGGACGACGCGGTCGCCGGACTTGAGTCCGCCGAGCAGCACGGCCTGGGCGCCGTTCACGATCGCGACCTGGACCGGGCGGACCTGGGCGACGTTCCCTTCGCCGAGCACGTAGACGAAGCGTCCCTGGGCCGACTGCAGCAGGCAGGAAGTGGGCACGACGACCGCCGCCGGCAAGGGCCGGCCGGCGAGGCGCACGCGCGCGAACTGGCCGGGCAGGAGGGCGCCGCCGCCGTTGGGGAACTCGGCGCGCATCGCGATGGTGCCGAGACGGGACTCCACCTGGGCGGCCACGAAGTTCACCTTGCCGACGAGCGGCCGGGGCTGGCCCGCGGCGTCGAGGACCTCGACCTTGGCCGCGGTCGCGGCGGCGGCGTCGCCGGCGAAGAGCCGCTGGAAATCCTGCTCGGAGAGGCCGAAACGCAACCAGACCTGTTCGCGCTGCACGACGGTGGTGAGCAGGCTGTCCGCCCCGGGCGCGACGAGGGAGCCCTCGGAGCGGGCGAGCCGGCCGGTGAAGCCCGCGATCGGAGCGCGGACCTCGCAATAGGAAAGGTCGAGCTCGGCCGAGCGCACCCGCGCCGCGGCGATGTCGCGGGCGGCGGCCGCGGCGGCCGCGGCCGAACGGGCGTCGGCCTCCTCCTTGACGCTGGTCGCCCGCTCGGCGAGCAGCTTGGCCTGGCGGGCGGCTTCGGCCGCGGCCTGGTCGGCGCGGGCCTGCTCCTGCGCGAGCTGGGCCTTGGCCAAGGACAGCGCGATCCCGTAGGGAGCCGGGTCGATGCGGAAGAGGAGGTCGCCCGCCTTGACCTCGGCGCCTTCGCGGTAGGACTGCGCGAGCAGGATGCCGGCGACGCGGGCGCGGACTTCGACCTCCCGGGTGCCCTCGACCTGGGCGGTCAACTCGGCGTCCTGCGGGTAGGGCTGGACTTGGGCGGTCAGGAGGCCGACCGGCAAGGGCGGCGGGGTCGCCGGCGGCGAACCGTCGCCGCAGGCGACGAGCCCCAGGAGACCGAGGCCGAGCAATAGCGCCTCGACAGGGCGGCATTTACATACATTCATGTATGTAAATCTATTTGCCGCATCATGGCTCGCAAGACCAAAGCGGAGGCCGCCCTCACCCGTCACCGGATCGTCGAATCCGCGCGGCAGGTCTTCAGCCGGGCGGGCGTCACGAACACCTCCCTGGAGGAGGTCGCGCACGAGGCGGGCGTCACCCGCGGCGCGGTCTACTGGCACTTCCGCGACAAGGCCGACCTCTTCCGCGCGGTCCGCGCCGATACGGGGACCCTGTTGCGCCTAGGACCCTCGGGCTCGGGCGACGCCTTGCTCCGCCTGGAACGGACGCTGCTGGAGGCGGTCCGCCGCCTGCGGGGCGAGACGGCCGCGCGCCAGACCTACGAAGTCATGCTCTGGAAATGCGAATACGTGGACGAGTTGGCGCCGGTCCGGACGGAGCTGATGAAGGCGGGCGGGGGCTTCGCCGCGGAACTCCGGGAACTCTATGCCCAAGCGACGGCGGAGGGCCTGACCGAACCCGACCTGGATCCCCGCCTCGCGGCGCTCGAGACCCTCTGCCTATACGCCGGCATGGTGAAGCTTTGGCTGGCCGATACGGGGAGCGAGCTGCTCCGCCCCCAGGTAGAGGCCATGATCCGGCAGCACGTGGCCCTGCGTCGGCGACGCGAACCCGCATTGACCCCGGCGAACGCCCCCACTAGGAAGAAGGCGAAGTGAGGGCCCTGTTCGCCACCCTACCCTGCCTGCTCGCGGCCCTGCTCGGCGCCGCGGTCGACGAACCCTCGCCGCCCCAAAACCTACCGATCGTCTACGACGAGATCGGCGGAAAGTTCATCCTCCGCATCGACAACCGGCGCTACCAGCTGGAAACCAGCCTGAAGGATCCCGTCGCCCGCTTGATCGCCGACGCGAACTATCAAGGCGCCAAACTCGCCCATGAGGCCTACCGGCGGGCCTTGGCCGACCAGGCCAAGGTCGACGCCTCCGTCTCCCGGCTGGAGGCGACCGCCCAACGGCTCGGCCTGGCCACCGAGCGGGCCCGGCTCTCCCTCGACGCGGCCCGCCAGCAGTTGGCCGTCTTCCGGCTAAATCCTCCCTACGACCCGAACCAATTCGCCTTCCTGCAGGAGCAGGTACTCCGGGCGCAGTCCCAGCTCCTCTCCGCCGAAGACCAGGAAAACCGCGCCCGCGGCAAGCTCGAGGAGGGTCGACGGACCGCCGAGCCGGCCCGCGCCCGGACCGAGAAGGCCCGGCAGGAGTACGCCGCCGCCTTGGCCGACTACGAGCGCCCGCTCGCGCAGCTCCGGGCCCTCGCGCTGTCCTCCGGCACGGCGCTGTAGCCGCGCCCGGGCCCAAGGCGTCATTGACGAGGCGGAGGGGAAGCCTAGGAATGGTCCCGTGAAGGCCCGCCCCGCCCTCCTCGCCCTCCTGTCGGCGACCATCCTCGCGATGGCCGCTCCGGCCGAGGAGACGCCTTTGCCGGCTTTGCCGCCGAACGTCTACGCGCAGCCCGCGGGCAAGATCAAGGTCCGCA
>JBEBDN010000150.1:0-7998 GCA_041156945.1 Verrucomicrobiota bacterium
CGGCCACCCACACGCCCTTCCACGCCGACGGCTCCCTGAACCTGGCGGTCGTCGAGCGGCAGGCGGCCCACCTGCTCGCCCGGAAGATCGACCGGGTCTTCATCGGCGGCACGACGGGCGAGAGCGTCTCCCTGCAGCTCACCGAACGCCTCGCGCTCGGCGACCGCTGGGCGGCGGTCTCCCGCTCCAGCGGCATCCAGGTCGTGGTGCACGTCGGCGCCAACTGCCTCGCCGACGCCGCCGCCTTGGCCGCCCAGGCGCAGCGCAACCAAGCCAGCGCCATCTCGATGATCGCGCCGTCCTACTTCAAGCCCCGCAACGTCGAGGACCTGGTCGCCTGCTGCGCGCAGGTCGCCGCCGCCGCGCCGGGCCTGCCCTTCTACTACTACGACATCCCGCCGCTGACGGGGATCAACTTCCCGGTCGACGACTTCCTGAAGCTGGCCGCCACGCGCATCCCGAACCTCGCGGGCGTCAAGTACTCCAACCCCGACCTCGGCACCTACCTCCTCGGCAAGCGCCTGGCCGGCGGCAAGTACGACCTGCCCTGGGGCATCGACGAATACTTCCTCGCGGCGCTCGCGATGGGCGCGCAGGGCGGCGTCGGCAGCACCTACAACTTCGTCCCCGGACCGCTGCAACGCATGATGGTGGCGTTCCCCCAGGGCGACCTCGCCGCGTGCCAACTCGAGCAGGACCGGATGATGCAGGTCATCCGCATCGTCGCCAAGCGCGGCTACATGGGCTGCGCCAAGGCCCTGATGACGCACCTCGGCGTCCCCGTGGGCCCCGCCCGCCTGCCCAACGCCAACCCGGACGCCGCGGGCGTCGCGGCGATGCTCGGCGAACTCGAGGCCATCGGCTATTTCTCATGGAAAGACTAATCGCGCTCCTCCTCCTGCCCGCCGCCCTCGCCGCGGCGCCGCAGCTCTCCGAAGCCCCGGCCGTGGCCGTGTTCGAGGCGAAGAAGAACATCACCCACGCCTCGGTCCGCATTCCGGCCCTGCTGATGACGGCCAAGGGGACGTTGATCGCCGTGGCGGAAGCCCGCGACAAGGCCACCGACCAGGCCGGCAACGACCTGGTGGTCGCCACCTCGCGGGACCGGGGCAAGTCCTGGTCGAAGCCGGCGATCGCCTACGAACAAGGCGCGGACAGCTGCAACAACCCCTGCCTCGTGCAGGACGCCAAGAGCGGTCGCGTCTTCCTGTTCTTCCAGACCTTCCCCGCCGGCGGCAAGGAATTCGGCGGCCTGCCCGTCGGTCCCGCCGACCCCAAGGGTAACCGCCTCAAATTCGTGACGTCCGACGACGAGGGCGCGACGTGGTCGAAGGCCGTCGACGTGAGCGGCGACCTCAAGCCGGAGAATGCGGTGACGTGCGCCTCGGGGCCGGGGATCGGCATCCAGCTGCGCAAGGGCGCCCAGGCGGGCCGCCTCGTGATCCCGTTCAACTCCCAGGACCCGAAGCGCAATTTCGTCAACTGGGTCGCCTTCAGCGACGACGCGGGCAAGACCTGGCGACGCGGCGCCGAGGTGCCGCAGGAAGGCATGCAGCTCAATGAGGTACAGGTGGCCGAAGCCGCCGACGGGTCGCTGTACCTCAACTCCCGCCGCTGGAAGGGGACGGCCCTGCGCAAGGCCTCCTGGTCGACGGACGGTGGCGCCACCTGGTCCAAGGCCGTGGATGACGCGGCCCTGCCGGAGCCGACCTGCCAAGGCTCGCTGCTCGCGGCGACGCACGCGGGCAAGCCGGCGATCTTCTTCCTGAACCCCGCCGGCAAGGGCCGGGCCAACGGCACGCTCCGCCGCTCCGACGACGGCGGCAAGACCTGGGCGGAATCCACCCTGCTCTTCCCCGGAGCCTTCGCCTACAGCTCGATGGCGAAGGTGGGCGCGGAGATCGGCGTGCTCTACGAACCCAACAGCAACACGGTCGTGCTCTACCGCGCGATCGCCGGCGCCGGCCTCGACGGACGGTGAGCGTCCTCCGGTCGATCCTCGCGCTGACGCTGTCCGCGGTCGCCGTGGGCGCGGCCGAGTTCGACCCGTGGTTCGGCGACGGGATGGTCCTGCAGCGCGACCGCCCGATCGTCGTCCGCGGCTCGGCGCGGCCGGGCGCCGCGGTCCTGGTGCGGCTGGGCGACGTGGCCGTCGGCGTCGACGCGGATGCCTCCGGTCGCTGGCTGGCCCGCCTGCCGGCGCGGCCGGCCGCGACCCGGCCACTTGAACTGGAGGCGAAGGACGGGGTCGCCGACGCCAAACTGACGGACATCCTCGTCGGCGACGTGTGGCTCGCCGCGGGCCAATCCAACATGGAGTTCCCGCTCCGCCGCGAGGCGCACGCGGCGGAGGAACTGCCCCGGGCCACCTTGCCGATGGTACGACTGCGGCACCATGCGTTCGCGGGACAGTACCACGGGGCTTCCCGCCTTTCCGCCGAGGCGATCGCCCGGCTCACGCCCGAGCGCTTCTTCGAAGGCTCGTGGCAGGTCTGCACGCCCGCGTCCGCGGCCGAAGTCTCGGCGGTCGGCTACTACTTCGCGCGCCGCGTCGCGGCCGAGACCGGCGTCCCGATCGGGCTCGTGAACTTCGCGGTCGGCGGCGCCCCCATCGAAGGCTTCATCTCCGTCGACGCCCTGCGCCGCAGCCCGGAGTTCGGCCGGAAGGTGGCGGGCGACTGGCTGACCAACGAGTCCATCGACGGCAACTTCGTGCGCCTGCGCGCCCGGCAGCACCTCGCCGGCGCGGCGCGCCCGCCCAAGGACGCGCTGGGCCTCAACCATGGCTACAAGCCGGGCTTCGCCTGGGCGGCCGGTCCGGGTCGGCTCACCGACCAGGCGCTGGCGGGCGTGCTCTGGTACCAAGGCGAGAGCAACGCCCTCCGCGCGGTCGACGTCACGGAGTACGCCGGCCTGATGCGCCTGCTCGTCGCCGACTGGCGCGAACAATGGCGCGACCCGGCGCTGCCCTTCCTGTGGTGCCAGCTCCCGTCGATCGACGAGCCGACGCGGCTCCATTGGCCGCGCTTCCGCGAGGTCCAAAGGCAACTGGAGACCTCCCTGAAGCACACCGGCATGGCGGTTACGCTCGACCTCGGGGCCGCGAAGGACGTGCACCCGCGGGAGAAACGCGAAGTCGGGGAGCGGCTCGCCCGCTGGGCGCTCTTCCACCAATACGGCAGGACCGAGCTGCGTCCTTCGGGGCCGTTGCCGACGGAAGCGACGTTCGACGGGAAGACCATCGCGGTCTCGTTCCGCTTCGCCCAAGGGCTCGCCTTCCGGCCCGGCGTCCCGCCCCAGCTCGAAGTGCTCTGCGAGGATGGCGCGCACGCCGGCGAGTTCCGGCCGGCGGGCCTGGCCCGGGTCGTCGGCGAGCGGCTCGTGGTCGAGCTACCCGCGGATCCGACGGCGACGGCGCCGGTGCTCGTCCGCTACGCCTGGGCGATGAACGCGCGGGTCGCGCTGGTGAACGACGCGGGCCTGCCCGCGACGCCGTTCGAGCTGCGGATCAGGCGATGAAGTCGGCGGCGGCGGACGGCGTGGGCTCGCCGTAGTAATCGACGATGGCCGCGACGAGGAAGGCCTTGATGTCCTTGGCGAGGAAGCTGCCGAAATCGACCTCCTGCCCCTGCGAGGCGACGACGATGGCCATCACCGGCCGTTTGTTCTCCTTGGCGCCCCGGTGAGCCTGGAAGACCCGCACCTCCGCGCCGACGGGCAGTTCCCAGGTCCAGCCCAGCCCGGGCAGGACGCGCCAGCGGACGCGTAAACGGTCCGGCGCCAGCCGCACCGCGTAGGTCGAGAGGGTGAACGCGAAGCCGACGAGGAAGAAGGGGACGTAGAAGAGGGCGAGCAACGCGAAGTACCACCACTCGGGGTTCGCGACCACCCGCCCGTTGACCTTCACGTTCCCCTGGGACATCCCGTAGAACATGAAGCCGCAATGGACGATCGTGAAGAGCAGCCAGAACCAGCCGAAGCATGAACCCATGCGGGTCTCGTAACTGACGACGTCGCCCTCGACGACGCGACGGACCTTCGGGTGTCCGGCCTCGACCGCGACGGCCGCGGCGGGCTCCGCGGCGGCGGGCGACTGGCTCGCGGCGCACCACGGGCAGAAGACCTCGCCTTGGCCGGCTTGCGCGAAGATGGTTCCGGGGATCTCCCGGCCGCAGGCGCCGCAGGGACGACCGCTCATCGGGCGCCCTCCAGCATCTGCCAGCAAAGCAGCTTCTGCCGGGGCATGTGGAACGGCCCCTTCCACATGTTGCCCTTGAGCTCGGTCGTCGGGCGACCCTGCCGATCGAGGTAGCCGTACCACTCCCCGTGCTCCTTGTCCGGGAAATGCGCGTAGGACCAGTCATGGACCTGGCGGTGCATCTCGGCGTACTTCGCGTCGCCGGTCATCAGGTGGGCGAGGAGCGTGGCGATGATGGCCTCGTTGTGCGGCCACCAGAACTTCATGAAGTGCCAGTACTCCTGGATCGGCTTCCCGTACAGGTCGGTGAAATAGAGGATCCCGCCATGCTCGCGGTCCCAACCGCGTTCCCACATGTAATCGAGCATGTCCAGGCCGAGCCGCTTCATCGCCTCGTCGCCCGACCGCCGGGCCTCGCGCAGGATGAACCAGGCCGCCTCGATCGAGTGGCCCGGATTCAGCAGCCGGCCGTCGAAATGGTCGTAGATCTCGCCGTTGGGCCCCACGACCTCCATCACGGCGCGCAGGTCCGGCTTCACGAAATCGCGCCCGATCTCGGCGATCGCCTCCGCGGCCCACTGGGTGAGCGTCCGCCCGCGGACGACCACGTCGCCCAGGTCCTCGCGGAGGTCCTGAGCGGTGACGAGGGTCATCATCAGCGGCGAGAGCCCCTTCATCGGGCGCGTCTCCGGCGAGGTCTTCGGCGGGATGTGCCCCGGCTCGCGGTTGAACTTCAGGAAGAGGTCGAACGCCGCGACGGCCCGCTCCTTCCACTTCGCCTGGCCGGTCGCGTGGTGCACCGCGCCGAAGGCGATGGCCGCGAAGCATTCGCTGAAGACGTAGCGCCGCATGCGCAGCGGATCGCCCTCCGCCGTGACGGTGAAATGCAGCTTGCCGGTGAGGTCCGCGCAACGGTCGTGGAGGAAGTCGGCGCACGACAACGCCGCCTCGAGCCACTCCGGCCGGGGCTCCACCGTGTTGAAGAGGTTCGCGAAGGTCCACGCCGCCCGCCCCTGGAACCAGACGGACTTGTCCGAGTCGAGCAGCTCGCCGCGGCGGCCGAGGGCGGTGTGGATGCCGCCGCGCTGGCGGTCGAGGCCGTGCTTCAGCCAGAACGGGATCACGTCCTGCAGGAGGCCGTCGCGGTAGGTGCGGATCAACTCGTCGCGGCGCTGGGCGAGGTAAGGGGTCACGGGCGGGATGGTGGGAAGGTCCGCCCCAAGGTCAACGCAGGGCGCGCCTACCGGGGGACCGCGGCGTCATGCCGGACGCGGCCCTCGGCATCGAGGAAACGGACCCGCAGCGTCTCGGCCCCGAACTCCAGCTCGGTGAAACCCGGGAAGGCGCCGATGAATTCGGAAGCCTTCTCCTCGAGGATCGGGTAGAGGTCGGCGCCGTTGCCGCAGGTCACGTAGGCCACGCCTTTCTCCCGCAGGAACTCGGCGTGGTGGTTATGGCCGTTGAGGTAGAGCTGCACGCGGTGGCGCTCGAGCAAGGGCACCAGCCGCTGCACGTACTCCGGCTCCTTGGGATGGAAGCCATGGTCCTTGAGCGGCAGGTGGCCGACGACCACCTTCCAGCGCGCGGGCTTCGCCAGCTCGGCCTCGAGCCAACGCCACTGGGCCGCGGCCTCCGCCTGGCCTTTCACCGTGAAGAACTCGCGGTTCCAGCGGTCGCTGAGCGAACAGGCGTCGAGCACCAGCACCCGGACATCGGCCGCGGGGAAATGATGGGCATAATAGCGCGCGGGCATGACCCAGCGGCCCTTCGACCGGCTCGCGTAGTCCAACTCGGCCTGTGCGGTCACATCATGGTCGTGGTTGCCGAGGGCGGCGACCCAAGGGACCTGCAGGGAAGGCGCGACGTAGACCTCCTCGAAGGAGGTGCGCCAGCGGGGATCGTCGGCGGAGCGGACGCCATTGGGATAGAAGTTATCGCCCGTGGTCAGCACCGCCGCGACCGGCGCGCGCGCGGCCCGCTCGGCCATGGCCTTGGCCACGGCCCGCTGGATCTCGGCGTTCTGGCGGACGACGGGGTAGCGACGCTCCATCTCCGGGTCGGCCCAACCCCAATCCCCCAGCACGAACGCACGCAGGGTCGCGGGCTCGGCGGCGCGGGCCGTCAGGACGAGCAGGCAGAACGCGAGGAACCGGATCACGCCGACAGGCTAGCCGGCGGGCGGCAGACGGCAAGCCCTTGCCCGCCGCGGGCTTTGCTTCCAACCTCGCGCCATGCGCCCCCTCCTCGCCCTGCTGCTCCTGCCCTTGGTCGCCCTCGCCGACGGCGCCAAGTTCACCGTCGCCCTCCCGGCCTCGGCCAAGCCGGGCGAACTCAGCTTCGCCGCTACCTACCATCTCTGGCTGCCCGCGGGCGTGAAGACCGTCCGGGGCATCATCGTCCACCAGCACGGCTGCGGCGAAGGCTCGAACAAGGCCGCCGTCACCGCGGCCGACGACCTGCATTGGCAGGCGCTGGCGCGGAAATGGGACTGCGCCCTGCTCGGGCCCGTCATCCACCAGCCTGAGGCGGCGAACTGCCGATTGTGGTGCGACCCGCGCAACGGCTCGGAGCAGGCCTTCCTGCGCGCGCTCGCCGACCTCGCCCGACAGAGCGGGCATCCCGAGGTGGCGACCGCGCCCTGGTGCCTCTGGGGCCACAGCGGCGGCGGGTTCTGGTCGAGCATCCTCCAGGCGAAATACCCCGAGCGCATCGTCGCCATCTGGTTCCGCTCCGGCACCGCCTACAGCGCCTGGCAGAAAAGCGACGACCCCAAGCTCGTCGGGCAGGTCCCGTTCGTCGACCTGCCGCCCGCGGCCTACGAGATCCCGATGATGGCCAACCCCGGCGCCAAGGAAAACGGCGACAAGCGCTTCAACGGCGCCTGGACCGGCGGCCTCGCGATGTTCAAGGCCTACCGCGCGAAGGGAGCGCCCATCGGCTTCGCCCCGGATCCCCTGACCTCGCACCAGTGCGGCGACCAGCGCTACGCGGCCATCGCCTTCTTCGACGCCTGCCTCGCGCTGCGCCTGCCGGCGACGGGGAACACGCTTCGCCCGGTCGACCAAGCGAAGGGCTGGCTCTCGCCGTTGCACGGCGACGTCGCCGTACCGGCCGCCGACTTCAAGGGCGACCGCGCGACGTCCAACTGGCTGCCGGACGCGACCTTCGCGAAGGCTTGGACGGAATACGTGAAGGCCGGCGCCACGACCGATGCCACGCCCCCGCCCGCGCCGTTCGGGCTAGCCATCCGGGCGACCGACGCCGGCGTCGAACTCACCTGGGACGCCCACGCCGACCTCGAGAGCGGGCTCCGTCAGTTCATCGTGAAGCGGGATGGGCAGGCCATCGCCCGCGTGCCCGCGACCTTGAAGAATCCGTTCGGGCGCCCGCTCTTCCAGGGGATGAGCTACGGCGACACCCCGACGCTGCCGCTGGCGGCCATGCGATTCGTGGACACGGGTGCGAAGCCCGGCGCGAAGTACGAGGTGGTCGCGATCAACGGCGTCGGGCTCGAATCGAAGTAGACGTCGGCCGGGCCGGAAAACAAAAAGGGCCGCCCACCCGGGCGGCCCTTCGCTTGCCCAAGGGCAGGTCTTACTGGCCCCAGGTGCAGGTGTTGCCGGCGTAAATGGCGCGGCTGCCGAGTTCCTGCTCGATGCGGAGGAGCTGGTTGTACTTGGCGACGCGGTCGGAGCGGCAGAGCGAGCCCGTCTTGATCTGGCCGGCGTTGAGGCCGACGGCGATGTCCGCGATGGTCGCGTCTTCGGTCTCGCCCGAGCGGTGCGAGATGATCGCCGAGT
>JBEBDN010000151.1:0-4194 GCA_041156945.1 Verrucomicrobiota bacterium
CTAAGACCATGCTCAAGCACCAGCTCATCCACCCGAAGATCTCCGAAGTCCTCGCCCGCGCGGGCCATCACTCGGTCATCCTCATCGCCGACGGCAACTACCCCGTCTGGGGCAAGAAGGGTCCGCACGCCGAACTGGTCTCGCTCAACCTTTCGCCCGGCATCCCGACCGTCGCGCAGGTCCTCCGCGCGGTGCTCAGCGCCGTGCCGGTCGACGCCGTCAACACGATGGGCATCCCCGCCGACGACTCCTATGCGCAGAAGGGCGAGCCGCCCGTTTGGGCCGAGTTCCGGCAGGAAGTGAAGGCCGCCGGCCTCCGGCTCGAGCTGCAGCCGATCCTGAAGTGGGACTTCTACAAGGCCGTCGAATCCGCCGACCACATCCTGACCATCCAGACCGGCGACCAGGCCCTCTGGGGCAATGTGCTCCTCACCGTCGGCTGCCGCACCGCCTGAACTTTTTCCATGAAGACCCGCCCCCTCGGTAAGACCGGCATCGAACTGCCCATCCTCAGCTTCGGCGCCTCCTCCCTCGGCCAGGAATTCCGCAGCGTCGCCCTCGACGACGCGCTGAAGTCCGTCCAGGTCGCCCTCGACTGCGGCCTCAACTTCATCGACACCTCGCCCTTCTACGGCCGCGGCATGTCGGAGGTGCTCCTCGGCATCGCCCTCCGCGGCGTCCCGCGCGACAGCTACAAGCTCTGCACCAAGCTCGGCCGCTACGACCTCCAGCACTTCGACTTCAGCGCCAAGCGCGTCGCCGAGAGCATCGACGTCTCCCTCCACCGCCTCGGCACCGACCACCTCGACATCATCCTCTGCCACGACATCGAGTTCGTCCCGATGCAGCAGATCGTCGACGAGACCCTCCCGGCCCTCCGCAAGGCGAAGCAGGCCGGCAAGGTGAAGGCCATCGGCTTCAGCGGCTACCCGCAGAAGATCTTCCGGTTCATCTGCGACCAGACCGAGGTGGACTGCGTGCTGAGCTACAACCAGCACACGCTCCAGAACACCCGCTTCTCCGACGAGACGGTGCCTTACCTGAAGGCGAAGGGCATCGGCGTCATGAACGCCGGTCCGTTCAGCGCCCGCCTCCTCACCAACGCGCCGCTGCCGGCCTGGCTCAAGGAGCCGGAGAGCGTGAAGGCCGCCGCCCGCGCCGCCGCCGCCCATTGCGCCGCCAAGGGCAGCGACATCGCCAAGCTGGCCCTGCAGTTCTCGCTCCAGCATCCCGACATCGCCACGACGGTTTCGGGCAGCGCCAACCCGACGAACATCCGCAACTGGGCCAAGTGGGCCGCGGAGCCGATCGACCAGCAGCTGCTCGCCGAGGTCCAGGCGATCTTCGCCCCGGTGAAGAACCTCGGCCACCTCGAGGGGCTCAAGGAGAACAACTGAGCCGATGAAGGCCATCCGTCTCGACCAACCCGGCCAGTTCGCGCGGATCGAACTCCCCGAGCCGCCCGCGCCCGCCGCCGGCGAGGCGGTGGTGCGCGTCCACCGCATCGGCATCTGCGGCACCGACTACGGCGGCTACCTCGGCAAGATGCCGTTCTACTCCTACCCGCGGGTCCCCGGCCATGAACTCGGCGTCGAGGTCCTCGCGGTCGGTCCGGACGTGACGAACGTGAAGCCGGGCGACCGCTGCTCGGTCGAGCCGTACATCAACTGCCAGACGTGCTACAGCTGCCGCCGCGGTTTCACCAACTGCTGCGAGAACCACCAGACCCTCGGCGTGATGTGCGACGGCGGCATGGCGGAGAAGTTCCTCCTCCCGGCCCGCAAGCTCCACGTCTCGACCAGGCTCACCTACGACCAGCTCGCCCTCGTCGAGACCCTCGCCATCGGCTGCCACGCCGTCGACCGCGCCGCGCCCAAGGCCGGCGAGACGGTCCTGGTCATCGGTTCCGGCCCGATCGGCCTCTCGGCCATCGAGTTCGTCAAGGTCTCCGGCGCGAAGTGCGTGGTCATGGACATGAACGCGGAGCGCCTGAAGTTCTGCACGGAAGTGATGAAGGTCGATGGCGTCATCCTGGCCAAGGGCGACGGCTCCGAGGTCGCCGCGCTCGCCGCCCTCACGGACGGCCAGCTGGCCGACGTGGTCATCGACGCCACGGGCAGCAACAAGTCGATGGTTGGCTGCTTCGCCTACGCGGCCTTCGCCGCCCGCGTGGTCTACGTGGGCATCACGCAGCAGGACCTGACCTTCCCGCACGCCCCGCACCTCCACCGCCGCGAGCTGACGATCATGGCCAGCCGCAACGCGCTCTCGAAGGACTTCGCCCGCATCATCCGGCTGATCGAGGATGGGGTGATCGACACCAAGCCGTGGATCACGCACCACGCGAAGTTCGACGACCTGATCGCGACCTTCCCGACCTGGCTCAAGCCGGAGTCCGGCGTCATCAAGGCGATCGTCGACGTGGTCTGACGCCATGCGCCTCGACGCCCACCAGCACTTCTGGTCCTACGACGCGGGGCAGTACCCCTGGATCCCGCCGGGTTCCCCGTTGCACCGCGACTGGCTGCCCGACGACCTCGCCGCGCTGCAGCGGCCGCTGGGCTTCGACGGTTCCATCGCCGTGCAGGCCCGCCAGGTCGTCGGCGAATCGGACTGGCTCCTCGGCTTGGCGGACAAGCATGCGAACGTGCGGGGCGTCGTCGGCTGGGTCGACCTGCGCTCCGAGCGCGTCGAGGCCGAACTCGCCCGCCTCGCCGCGCACCCTAAGTTCGTCGGCGTCCGCCACGTCGTCCAGGAGGAGCCCGACCCCGACTTCATGCTGGGGAAGGATTTCCAGCGCGGGATCGCGAAGCTCCACGCGCATGGCCTGACGTACGACATCCTGATCTACCCGAAGCAGCTCGAGGCCGCGATCCGCCTCGCCGAGCATTTCCCGCTGCAGCCCTTCGTCCTCGATCACATCGCCAAGCCGCCCATCAAGGATGGGACGATCGAGCCCTGGAAGTCGCAGGTCCGTCGCCTGGCCCAGCTGCCCAATGTCTGGTGCAAGGTGTCCGGGATGCTCACCGAGGCCGACCACAGGGCGTGGCAGGCCGGGCAGTTCCGGCCTTACCTCGACACGGTCTTCGAGGCCTTCGGCCCGACCCGCCTCATGTACGGCTCCGATTGGCCCGTCTGCCTCTTCGCCGGCAGCTACGAGCAGGCCTTCCGCCTGGTCGACGACTACGCGCGCGGTCTGACCGAAGCCGAGCGCGCCGGCCTCTTCGGCGGCAACTGCGCCCGCTTCTACCTCGGCCGTCGACGTTGAGCCGGTTCAGCGGCTTACGCCCGGTCCGGCGACCGTCTTGAAGATCCAGCCCTCCGCCTGCATGTCGATCGTCAGCTTGCGGCCGGGTTTCTCGATCTCCTTCGGGAGGGGGTCGCTGTTCACGCGGAACAGCTTCAGCGTGCCTTCGCCGACGAACTCGCCCTTCACGCGCTGGTTCGAGGTCGCGACCTCGATGGCGAGGTAGACGTCGAAGACGCCGCCGGGCGTCTCGCCGATGGCGATCTCGATCGGGACCTTCTTGCCCTTCGTCTCGTTGATCCAGGGGCCCGCCTTCATGCGGTGCAGGCCGCCCGGCGTGCGGTCCAGGACGAACTCCTTGGTGACCGTCTGCTTGAAGTCCTTGTAGTTGCCGTCGCCGCCGACCACGAAGCGCTCATAGCCGTCGTCGAGGGCGATCTTCTTGTCCCAGCGCACGAGCAGCCAGTCGTCGCCGGTGCCGACGAAGCGGAAGGGCAGGGACTGCGGGACCTCGACCGTGCCCTTGTAGTGCACGACCCAGCGGGAGGGCTTCACTTCCTTCTCGACGCCGTAGGCCTCGGGGGCGGCGTTGGCGCTGCGCGACGGGATGAAGAGCTGGCCGGCGATGAGCGGCTCGGGCGCCTTGTAGTACTTGGCGAACTTCGTCGGGCTCCAGCCCGACTCGAAGAAATCGCGCACCGCCTCGCGGTAGGCGCCGATGCCGGATTGGGGCGCGCATTCGGTCGCCCGATGGCTGGGCGTCTGCTTGAGGTCGTAGAAGGTGCCGACCAGGCCGTTGGTGCCGACCTTGGCGCCGAAGAGGGAGACGAAGTTGCGGCCGTTGCCGCGGCCGACGCCCATGCCGGAGCCGATGCCGCCGCCGGAGCCGCCGCCGAAGCCCTTGGAGGAGCCGCCGCCCATCATGCCGGTGTTGAGGGAGGCGACGG
>JBEBDN010000152.1:0-5019 GCA_041156945.1 Verrucomicrobiota bacterium
CGGCTGCTCTGGGGGTTGGGCCATGCGAGCGCCCAAGGCGTCGATGCACCGATGCGCCGCCAGGCCGCGGCCCTTTTCCGCGAAGCCCTCGTCGCCTTCCGGCCCGAGCGGGCCGGTCCGATGGAAACCAGCTACGCCTTGCAGGGCCTCCACGCCTATGTCGCGGCGCAGCCCGGCGATGCCGAGGCCCGGGCGACCTTGCGGCTCGCCGCCGACCGGTTGCTCGCCCGCCTGCCCGCCGCCGGGGATTGGGTCTGGCCGGGCGATCGGGTCACCTACGACAGCGGGCGGCTCCCGTTGGCTTTGCTGCTCGCGACGGAGGCCGTGGGCGACGACCGGTACCGCGACGCGGCCCTGCGGACGCTGCGCTTCCTCGAGCGGGCGAATTTCCCCGAGGCCGGGGGGCCGCTGCGCCTCATCGGCAACTCCGGTTGGTGGGAACGCGGCCGTGAGCCCGCCGCGCAAGACCAGCAGCCCATCGACGCCTCCGGCTTGGTCGAAGCCTACGCCGCCGCCTGGCGCGCCACCCGGGATTCGCGCTGGCTGGGTCGGGCCGAGTCCGCCACCGCCTGGTTTCTCGGCCGCAACGACGGCGCGCAGGCGCTGTACGAGGTGCCGACCGGGGCCTGTCACGATGCGCTCGGCCATCGGACCCTGAACGCGAATTGCGGTGGCGAGGCCACGGCCTCGGCCCTGATCGCCTTGTCCGTCGCGCGGGAATTGCCCGCCGCCCCGGCCGTGGCCCCGGACCATCCGCCCGTGTGGGCTTTCTATTACGCCTGGTACGGCGTCCCTCAAGGGCCGCGTCAACGTTGGGAGTTTTGGGCCGACCGCGGCGAGCCGGCCGTGGGCGCGAAACTGCGGCTCCCGATCCGTCCGCTCATCGGCCCCTACGACAGCACCGACCCCGCGGTCGTCGCCTGGCACTGCCGGCTCGCCGAAGCCGCCGGCATCGACGCCTTCCTCGTCTCCTGGTGGGGCGGGGCGAACGTCAGCGGCGACGCCTTCGAGCGCGTCATCCTGCCCGCCGCGCGCTCGACCCGCGTGAAGGTGGCCCTCAACTGCGAGCTCGCCCAGTTCCACGCCGAACTCGGCCCGCTGGTCGAGCGGCTGGCCGGCGTGCTGGCGCGGTGCCAAGGCGATCCGGCCTACCTCCGCCGGGGCGGCCGCCCGGTCGTCTACCTCTACCAAGTGCCCTTCGACCCCAAGCTCACCCCCGCCACGTTCGCGGAGCTGCGGCGCGGCGTGGAGGCGAAGGTCGGCCCGGTGTGGTGGGCGATGGACAAGATCCGGCATGACGCCGGGACGTATGGCGTGCCCGCGTCGTGGCGCGCCACCGAGGGTATCGATGGCTTTGGTTTCTACGGCACCTTCAGCGTCCGCCGCCTCTCGGAGCGGGCGGAACTCATGCCGTTCTTCGCGCGCTACGCCCGCGATGTCCGCGCCGCCGGCCGCGAGCTATTGCTGCCGATGCATCCCGCCCTCGACAACCGCGTCATCCAGCCGAAGGAGGGTTTTGAGATACCCTTCCGGGAGGGCGAAACCTTGGAAGGGTACCATGCGGCCGCTTTGGCCGCCGGGGCCGACGTCCTCCTGCTGACCAGCTTCAATGAATGGCCCGAGGGGACCGTCGTGGAGCCCTCGGCGGACTGGCCCGACCCTTACCGGCATCTCCGGCAAATCGCGCGCTGGAAGGGGCGGACCTTCGTCGAGCCCCCGCGGCCCGCCCGCTGAGCCGGCCGCTTACTTGTCGGTGTCGACGGACTTGCCCTTCCCCTTGGCCTTCCCGCCCGGCGTGTTGACCTTCTTGACGAGCAGGATCGGCGCGTCGTTCGCCTGGTCCGGTCCCGGCGTGCTGCGGCCGCGGGCGACGAGGGCCTCCAGCGCGGCGCGCATCTTCGTGGCCCGCTCCGGCTCGCCGGCGAGGAGGTTGCGCGTCTCGCCCAAGTCCTGGGCGAGGTCGTAAAGTTGGAACTCGGGCAGCTTCGCCTCCTCGGCGCTCCCCGGCTTGGGCGCGCTCCAGCCGCCGGAACCCCGGCACAGCGCCAGCTTCCAGTTTCCTTCGCGGTAGGCGAAGCTGCCGTTGATCGATTGGCTCACCAGATGCGTGCGCGGGCTGGGCGCCGCGACGTCGCGCAGCACCGGCAGGAAGCTCACGCTGTCCTCGCCCGCGTTCGCCGGCAAGGTCGCGCCCGTCACCGCCGCGAACGTCGCGAGGAAGTCGACTTGGCTCACCAGCTGATCGGCGACGCCGGGTTTCACCGCCGCGGGCCAGCGGACGATGAAAGGCACGCGGTGGCCGCCCTCGAAGAGGTCGGCCTTGTGCCCGCGCAGCGGGCCGCTGGGACGATGCCCCTTCGCGATCAGCGCGTCGATGTCGGCCGCCGGCGAGCAGCCATTGTCCGCGGTGAAGATCACCAGCGTGTCGCGGGCCAGCCCCTCGCGCTCCAGCGCCGCGAGGATGCGGCCGACCTCGGCGTCGACCTGCCGCACGAAATCGGCGTAGGCGTTGAGCCCGCTCTTACCCTGCCACTCCGCGGTCGGGACGATCGGCGTGTGCGGGGCGGGCAGGGGAACGTAGGCGAAGAACGGCCGACCCGCCTTCGCGTCGGCGGCGTGGGCGGAGACGTAGGCGCAGACCTTGTCGGTCAGGGTCGGCAACACGTCGATGGCCTCGAACTTCGGCCCCGCGGGACCGCTCCGGAGCCATTTCTTCGTCGCCGTCGGCAGTTCGGTCGTCCGCCGGTCCTGGATCCAGGCGAAGGGCGGCATGTCCAGCGAGGCGCTGATCCCGAAGTAGGTGTCGAAGCCGTGGTCCAAGGGGCCGTCCTTGATCGGCTGCGCGTAATCGAAACGTCCGACCACGCCGGGGGCCGGGTCGATCGCATCGCCTGCCTTCGCCGTCGTCCCGTCCTGGGTGGGCCAGGCCATGCCCAGGTGCCACTTGCCGAAGCAGGCCGTGCGGTAGCCTTGCGCCTTCAGCATCCCGGCGACCGTGAGCCGCCCCGGGGCGATGAGCGGCGGCGACCAGCCGCCCAGCACGCCATTCTGCAGGCGCGTCCGCCAATGGTAGCGACCGGTCAGCAGGCTGTAGCGCGACGGCGTGCAGACGCCCGAGGTCGTGTGGCCATCCGTGAAGCGCAGGCCATCGGCGGCCAGCTTATCCAGGTGCGGGGTGGGGATCTTGCTCGCCGGATTGTAGGCGCCCACGTCGCCATACCCCTGGTCGTCGGCCAGGATCACCAGGATGTTCGGACGGTCCGCCGCCCCACTCGTTCCAAGGAGGCAAAACAGGGCGCAAAGGAAGGGCAGGGGGCGCATGGGGGTGCCTTTTCCTAAGCCGGCGGAGGGGCGAGGACAAGAACCGACGATTTAGCCGGGTGGTCCGGGAACTTTTCCCTCGTGAACGGCCTCTGCTTGGCTATCCCCAACCTCGCGCCGCCCGCCCCCGGTCGCCTCCTGCCGTCTTGGCTCCCTACCTGCCACCCCTGCTCGCCGCGGCGACCGTCCTCCTGTTGGCGGCGCTCGCCGAGTGGTGGCATGCCCGCAAGGTCGCCCGTTTGGCTCGCCTCGCCTTCGGTCCCGCCGCCGCGGCGCGCGCCTGGACGAAGGCCGTTCCCTTCCTCCGCGTGCTCGCCTTGGCCGCCTTCACGTGGGGCCTCGCGGTCATGTATCAACTGCACCTGGCCGCCGGCAAGGACGGCCGGCCCGCGCCGAAGGAGTCGCCCCGCCTCATCTTCATCGCGGACCTCTCGCCGAGCATGCTGCTCAAGGACGCCGGCCCCGAAGGCAAGCAGACCCGCCGCGAACGGATGCGCGAGGAGGTCGAAAGCATCCTGATGCGCGTCGGCGGCGACCTGCGCTACGGCGTGATCGGCTTCTACACGGACGCCAAGCCCGTCGTGATGGACGCCCGCGACCCCGAGCTCGTCCGCAACGTGCTCAACGGACTGCCCATCTCCTACGTGATGAAGTCCGGCACGACGGACCTCGGCACCGCCGTGGCTTCCGCCGTCAAGCTCGTCGCCCCCTTGCCCGAGCGCTCCGTCCGCCTCGTGATCTTCACGGACGGCGACACCACGCCGCTCCAGCCCATCCCGCCGCGCCCCGCCTCGGTCGCGCAGGTCCTCGTCCTCGGCGTGGGCAACCCGCGCAAGGGCACCTTCATCGACGGCCACCAGTCGCGCCAGGATCCCGACGTGCTCCGTAGCCTCGCCGGCGCGCTCCGCGGCGAATACCTCGACATCAACGAGAAGCACCTGCCGACGCCCAAGCTGGGCGACCTCGTGGTCGTGACCCCGCCGCCGCACCGCGGGCTGACCCTCGAGGAGTGGGCCCTGCTCGCCATGGCCGTGGGAGCCGCCGTGCTGGCGCTGCTGCCGGTCGCGCTGGAATGGGCGGGCACCGATTGGCGCGTCGTGCCCGCGCGCCGGGCCGGGGAGGCCTCCGTCCGATGAGGAAGTTCCTGCTGCTGCTGTGGCTGCTCTGTCCGGTCGGGGCGCTCTACTACCATTACAACGACGGCCAGGACCAGCTGGCCCGCGAGAAGGCCCGCCACCGCCTCGAGGGCATCCGCGTCCTCGCCGCCGCGAAGGAGCCCGACTGGATCAGGATCGTCGACCAGTACGACCTGCTGCTGGCCGACCTCCCCGCGAACGAGCGGCCGCTCGTGCGCCATCAGATCCGCCACGAGAAGGCGCGGGCGCGGCTCGAGATGCTCGACGTCGCCGGTGCGATCACCGACCTGACGACGCTGCTCCAGGAATCCGCCGCCGCGCACGGCGACGACCACCGCACGACCCGCGCGATCCGCGAGACGCTCGGCAAGTCCTTCTTCTACGCGACCTCGCTGCTGAAGACCAGCGGCGCCACCGAGGAGGAATGGCGTCCTTACGCCGAGCGTACCCGGCAGATCTTCCGCTACCTCGCCGAGCACCAGGACCCCGCCGCGTTGGCCGCCTACGAGCGCCGCGTCGAAGCGGAGTTCGCCAAGAGCCTCGGCGGCCGCACCCCTTGAGA
>JBEBDN010000153.1:0-11043 GCA_041156945.1 Verrucomicrobiota bacterium
GTGAACTTCAGCGGGAACTTGACCACGCCGCCCTGGGCCACGTCGCCGACGCGTTCCTGGAGGACGCCGAAGAGCGAGGACTTGCCGTAGGACAGGTAGAGCATGCGGCCCTCGAACGGACCCCATTGTTTGCTGGTGACCCAGGTCTGTCCGCCGTTGGAGTTGTCCACGTCGTACGGGAGCCAGCAGAGGTGCGGGGAGTACTTCGTGGGCGCGGGCGTCTGGTGGGCGAGGTCGGGCACTTCGATGAACTCACCCGGCTTGGAGAGGTGGATGTAGTCGGCCGGCACCCAGGTGCCCTGGTTGTCGCCGTTGGAGACTTCGCCGTTGGGGCCCACGCCCATGCCGTTCGGGGCGCGGATGCCGGTGGCGTACACTTCGAACTTCTTGCCGTCGGCCGACACCTTGAAGATGCAGCCGTGGTGGTCGCTGAGCGGACCCCAGCCGCGGCCACCCGGGTTCACGGGGCCACCCTTGAGGAAGTAGAAGTTGCCCTGGCTGTCCGTCTGCAGGTCGAACGTGAACTCGTGGAAGTTCGAGGTGACCTGGACGTCGTTGTTGAAGTTCTCGTAGAAGTCGGCCTCGCCGTCGCCGTCGAGGTCCTTGAGGCGGGTGATCTGGTCGCGGCCGAGGACGTAGAGCTCCTCGTTGACGACCGCCAGGCCGAGCGCGTGGAAGATGCCGGTGGCGTGGCGGCGCCACGTGATCTTGGACAGCTTGCCGTCGGCGATCTTGCCGATCCAGACGTCGCCGCTCCAGGTCGAGAAGGCGATGCGGCCGTCCTTGAAGAAGGCCAGCGCGCCGACGCGGATCCACGACTTGTAGGGGTTGACCTCGGGGACGGTGACGTTGTCGACGAGGTAGGGAGCGTTGAGGATCTCGGCCAGCTTCTCCTGCAGCGCGGCCTTCTTGTTGGCGTCGGTGGCCTTGGCGATCTGCTCCTTGACCGTCTCCGCCTGCTTGGCCTGGTCGACCTCGCCGAGCACACCCTCGGTCACGACTTCTTCCTTCCAGTGCGAGGCGCCGCCCTTGGTGAAGGCGCGCAGGTCGGTGGGCTTGGCGACGCCCGCGGCGGCCTTGGCCAGCGCGCCGGCGTCCTTGCCGCCGTGGGCGAAGGCGACCTTGAAGCTCGTGCCGGCGGCGACCTTGCCGAGTTTCAGCGTGAGCACGTTGCCTTCGGTCGAAAGCGCGCCCGTGACGCCGTGGACGGCGACCGCGGTGGGCAGTTCGTCGCCCGGCTTACCCTTGCTGAGCGTGAGCGCGGCGGTGAGGCCGTCGGCCTTCATGGACCCGCCGTAGGGCAGGTTGGCGAGGCGGAGGGATTCCGTCAGTTCGCCCGACACGACGGTGAAGGCGCGGCTGATGACCTTGACGCCGCCGACGGTCTCGAGCTCGGCGCTTTCGAGGATGCTGGCGCCGCCGACGGTGTAGGCGAAGGTGACGCGGTCGCCGGAGAGGTATAGCCCGAGGTACTTGGAGTGCTCGCGGGGGAGCGGGCCCAGCGGGACCGGGGACATGACGCCGGCGGGGCCGACGGGCAGCTTGCGCGGGTCGTTGAAGCTGCCGTTCTGGCTCCAGCCGGGGCCGGGGTTGGTTTCGGCGAAGAGGTCGGCGCCCTCGGCCGGGGCGGGGTTCGGGCCGTGCGCGCCGTCGAAGGCGACGCCCTTGCGCTTGAACCACCCGCCGGACCAGAGGCCGGCGCCGCGCAGGGTTTCGGTGTCGAAGGCGTAGCCGGCGTCCTCGTTACCGAGGTTCACCAGGATCGCCTTGTTGGCGGCGCAGCCCTTGTTCTCGAACGGGTTCTTGCCCTGGGTGTTGTCGATGGAGGCGCTGAAGAAGCGGCCGTAATCCATGTCCATGTATTTGCCGGTCGGCTTGGCGGCCTTCTTGGCCTCGGGCTTCTTGGCCTCGGCCTTCTTGGGGGCGTCGGCGGCGAAACCGGTGAAGACCGACAGCGCCAGGGCGCCGAGGGTGAGCAGGTTACGGGGGGTCGTCATGGGGTTGTTAGGTAGAGGGGTGACCCGGGGGTGGGGCTTTCTCGATTTGAGCCAGCCCCGTCCCCTTGTCCACCGTATAGGAGTGCTTTTGAGGGGGAAGGTTCCTCGAAAGAGAAGGGGGCAAGCTGGCAAGTGGGCAAGGGGAGTGAGAGATTTAGGGTCAGGGTCAGTAGACTGGGACAGGGTCAGGAGATCCTAACGCCTGGAACTAGCCCTGACTCTGGCGCCGGTTGCATCACTGGCTCTAGGTAGGGACGAGCGTCCCTGCTCGTCCGCGGCCGACCGAGGACGGTCAGCCCTACCCGAGACATTTCCCGGCACTAGCCCAAGCCCTGGCCCTGGCGCCTAATTCATCTGCCTCTCCGTCTCTTGCCCCCTCGCGCCCATCCCCTTGCTTTTCCCGGGGGTGCCGACCAAACTGCTTTTTCCATGAGTCGGTTCTACTTCGCCTACGGTTCCAACCTCGACGCCTCCCAGATGGAGCGGCGTTGTCCGGGGTCGCAGTACCGCGGCAAGGCTTTCCTGCCGAAGCACCGCATGGCGTTCACCCACCCGAGCGCGACCTGGGGCGGCGGTTCGGCCGACATCATCGATGACGAGGGCGCCAGCGGCGTCTGGGGTGCGGTCTACGAATTGACGGCCGACGATTGGCAGCGCCTCGCCGAAGCCGAGGGGGCCGCTTACAAGCGGATTAAGATCACCGTCCATGAAGCGGGGGTCGAGGATTGCCCCCTGGATTGCCAGGCCTTCCGCGTGGTGGATCCGACTGGTCCGCACCTGCCTTCCAAGACCTACCACGATAAGATCGTGCGCGGCGCCTTGGCCCGCGGCCTCCCGGCCGGCTGGATCACCTGGCTGCGCGGCCTTTCGACCAAGGGCTGAGGTGGCCAAACTCCGTCAACGTTGCGCTTGGTGCGGGGATGACCCGCTCTACGTCGCGTATCATGACGACGAGTGGGGCGTGCCCGTGCACGACGACCGCCAGTTGTTCGAGCAGTTGACCCTCGAGGGGGCGCAGGCCGGCCTGGCGTGGATCACGGTGCTCCGCAAGCGCGAGCGCTACCGCCAAGTCTTCGCCGGGTTCGACCCGCGCAAAGTCGCGCGGTTCGCCCCCGCGAAGGTCGACGTATGGATGCAGGACCCTGGGCTCATCCGCCATCGCGGCAAACTCGCCTCCGTCATCCCCAACGCCCGCTCCTTCCTCCAGATCGCCGCGGAGCACGGGAGCTTCGCGCGCTGGCTCTGGTCCTTCGTCGATGGGCGGCCCGTCGTGCGCCGCGGCGGTCCGCCGGTCGTCTCGCCGGAGGCGCTGGCCATCTCCAAGGAACTCAAGAAGCGCGGCCTGAAATTCGTCGGCCCCACCATCATCCACGCCATGCTCCAAGCCGTCGGCTTGTATGACGAGCATGCGAAGGAGTGTTTCAGGGCGAAGCGGAAAAAGGGCAGGGGATAGGGCTAGGGCCGGGGACGGGGCTGGGGCCGGGAAATGTCTCGGGTAGGGATGCATTAGGCGCCAGGGCCAGGGCTAGGGCCAGGCGTTAGGATCTCCTGACCCTGTCCCAGTCTACTGACCCTGGCCCTAAATCTGTCTCTTCCCTTGCCCCCGTGCCAGCGTGCCAACTTGCCCCCTTGGCGCTAGGCGCCGGCTCCTTCCCTCACCATCTTCACCACGGGATGCTCCGCGCCGAGCTGGGGCTCGAGCACGGCGAGGGCCGCCTTGAACTCGACGGCGGCCTCCGCGGGCTTCCCTTGCTTTTGGTAGAGCAGGCCGAGGTTCTTCAGGGCATGACCGTTTTGTTCGGTGGCGGGGGCGCGCACGCATGCGGCCCACGATTTGCGGAAACAGCTTTCGGCTTCGGCGTCCTTGCCGAGGTTCATCAGCACGTAGCCGAGGTTGTTGAACGGTACGCTGAGGTCGAGGTGGTCCTCGCCGAGGAGCATCATCTTGCCCGCGACCACTTGGCGCATCAGCGGCTCGGCCTTGGCGAACTCGCCGGCGCCGATGATGAAGTTGAGGTGGATCTGCAGTGTTTCGAGGGCGGGCAGGGGATTGCCCGCGAAGTTCGCCTTGGCGTATTCATGCGCTTCCCAGGTGAGCCGGGCGGCTTCGTCGGCGCGCCGCTCCATCGCGGCGTAGGTCGCGGCCTGATGCGCGGTCTGCAGGACGAAGGCATGGAACTCCGGCGGAGCCTTCTGGAGTTGTCCGCCCAGTTGGCGGGCTCGTTCGAAGGCCGCGCGGGCGTGTCCGGAAGCTTCGGGGAGGTCGCCCTGTTCGGCGCAGAGCGTGGCCAAGGCGAGCCAGCCTTGGGGGATGTTCGGATCGCCGGCCAGCTGCGGGACCGTCGCGAGCACCGGCAGCGCCTGCGTCAGCAGGGCGCGGGCGCGGGTGAAATCCTTCGTGCGCAGGCAGGCCTTCGCGGCTTGGTCGCGGGTCAGGGCGAGTTCGGCGGGCGGGCAGTCCGCGTCCGCCTCGCGGGCCTTCACCGCGCGTTCGAGCAGGGCGAGTTCCTTGGCGAATTCCTTCCGCTCCTGATGGTGCATGCTCAGGTAGGTGAGCGCGTTGGCCAGCAGGGCCGACGGCATCGGCGAGGCTTCAGCCAAGCCGATGGCCTCGTGCAGGAGGGCCTCGGCCTCGAGGTTCTCCCCGGCGCCGCGCAAGGTGATGGCGAGGTCCAGCAGGGCGTCGACGACCAGGCCCGGGCGGTCGCGGCCGGCGAGGCGGCGCATGTCCACGCGCATCCGGTGCAGCTGGACGGCCTTCGGGAACTCCCGCTGCGACCGCAGGTAGGTCGCGTAGGCATGCATCACGTGGTCGAGCGTACCCCCGTCGCCGAACTCGGCGGCCTTCATCGCCTTGTCGAAGTCGGCCTTCGTGGCGGCCACGTCGCCTTTGGCCGCCGTGGCCAGGGCTTGCTTCAGCAGTTCGAGCGGGTTCGGAGGCGCCATGACCGGCCCACTATGGCCCGCCGCCCCTCTCCTGCAAGCCCGGGTGGGGAACTGCCGCCGCCGCTCAGCGGTAGGCGGAGACCGGCTTGGCGACCACGCCGATGCGGGCGTAGTCGAAACCGGTGCGCAGCGGCTCGTAGGGCCCGACGGTCTCGACCGGTCGGTCGGGGGCGATCGCGGCCTCCATCCCCAGGCCCCAGTAGGCGGCGTTGATCACCAGCCGGCGCAGGCCGGCGCTGCGGAAGTCGTCGCCGCTCCCCATCGTGCACTGGAAGACCCGCGCCTCGCGGCCGGCGCTCGTCCGCCAGGTCTTGGTCCAGGCCACCGGCAGGGCCTCGAGCTTCGGGTTCGGCGGGTCGTTCGGCTGCCGACCCATCAGCGGCTGGCCCCAGACGAGCGCGATGCAGCCCGCGGGCAGGCTGCCGCCCTCCTTGTAGGTGCGGTAGACGTCGGAGTTGCCCCAGACATCGGTCACGCCGCGGAGGATCGGGTGGTCTTTCTGCGCCTCCACGAAGATGCCCCGCGTCGAGTCGGCGTGGTAGCGCCCGTGGTGCCCGCGGAAACTGCCGCCCAGCACCTCCTCGCCCCAGTTCACCTGCTTGCCGGCGATCTTGTAGGGAAGGGCTGCGTGGAAGCCGTGGTTCGACGTGCGCAGCGCGATGAACGGCTTGCCCGAGTCGACGTACTTCACGATCTGCTCGCGTTCCGCCATCGGCAGCGTCAGCAACCGGCAGAAGAAGATGACCTGGTCGGCGGAGGCGAGGTGCTCGAGTCCGGGGATGTGGTGGGCCTTGAACTCCTTCTCCTTACCTTTCTCGGGGTACACCGGCATCGTCGGATCGACCAGCCCCTGCTCGTTCACCGCGAAGAGCACCGTGCAGTCGAAGCCGTGGTGCTTGCTGAGGACCTTGGCCAGCATCGGCATCGACTGCTCGCTCCGGTATTCCTGGTCGGCCGCGATCAGCACGATGTGCTTGCCCTTGCCCGGGCCCTCGCCGCCGGCGTAGGTGAGCCACTGCGGGTTCTCCGGCACCGGGTGGGCGCAGGCCGTGAGGATGACGCCGGAGAGAAGGGCGAGGAGACGCGGGAGCATGGCGAGGTGGGTTACTTGGCGGGGATCTCGTTGACCGTGTAGTAGGCCTTGGTGTGCAGCAGCGGCGCGCCGTCGCGGCCGCGCACCTTGGCGAAGTCGAAGTCGTGGATGTGCCCGACCTCGATTTTGGCCAGCGTCAGGCGGACCGACAGGCCGTCGGCGGAGGGTTCCGCCTTGAGCACGCGCGGCTCGGTCTGGTCCACCTCGGGGCTGCCGTAGCCCGCCTGGTAGATATGCGTGTAGGTCGAGACCGCGTAGTTCGCCGGGTCGGCCGCGACCGCCGGGTCGACCGGCAGGGTGAAGGTCACGAGGAAACCATCGGGCCGGATGTTGATCTCCTTCACCTCGAACGGCGTCAGGCCCGACCAGTCGAGGCGCTGCAGCGCGAAGGGCGCGGTCCCGCGCACCGGCCACTGGGCGTTGGTGGTGAAGCCGCCGGCGACCAGCTGGCCCTGCGGGGAGAACTCGACGTTCATCACGCCGGTCGCGAGCCCTTCGCGGAAGGGGTAGCAGGCGCCCTGCCAGACGCCGTTCACCTGCTCGGTCGTGGCGCGCAGGATGATGCTCAGCGTGTAGTCGCCGAGGAAGAACTGGCCGGCGAACGGGCCGAACTTGCCGCCGGTGGTGTCGAGCCGGAAGCCCGAGATCGAGCGGCCCATCTTGATGTAGGGGAAGCGGACCGCGGGCGGGACGAGTTCCGGCACGCGGGCGCGCTCCAGGTGCAGCCGCGACTGGCTGTTCGGCTTCACCGGCGCCTTGAGGTCCGCGGTGTAGGGGTACCAGTTGTAGCTCGCGGGGTGGCCGAGGAAGCCGCCGGGCTTGAGGTGCTTGAGCGAGCAGCTGCCGTTCCAGGGGCCTTGGCTTTCGATGACGAACATGGCGCCCTGGGCGTTGGCGGCGACGCCACCGGGGCTCCGCAGGCCGCTGCATACGGGGATCATGCGCCCGTCCGGCGTGACCTTGATCGCCCAGCCGCGGAAGAGGTTGTGCGATTCGTAGGAGCCGCTGAGGCCCAGCGCCACCCAGAGGTTGCCCTCCGGGTCCGGCTTGGACGCGAAGGCGAACTCATGCCCTTCGGCGTAGCCCCAGTTGTTGGAGAGCGTCTCGTAGCGGTCGGCCACGCCGTCCCCGTCCACGTCGCGGATGCGCGTCACCTCGCCGAACGACGTCGCGAGCATCGCGCCCTCGCGCCAAGCCAGCGAGAAGATCTCGTCCTGCCCCGAGGCGAAGAGATGGAACTCCGGCTTCGGCGGCGTCGCGAGGGCGCCGGTGACGAAGTAGATGTCGCCGCGACGCGTGCCGACCGCGAGGCGCCCGTCGGGGAGGACCTCGAGGCCACCCGGGCGCATCGGCACCGTGCTGGGAATCGGGATATCCACCAGCGGGTAGTATTTCGCCTCGGCGGCGGCGGTGCCCCACATCGCGCCGAGGTCTTCGGCGGGTAGGCCCGTCACCGGGGCGAGGGCCGCGAGGGCCAGGCAGAGTCGTCGCATTACCATTGGTAGTCGAGGGTTAGGGTGGTGGTGCCGGCCGGCAGGGTGAGGGGGATCAGCAGTTCGCCCTCGCGCACGATCGCGGGAGGCGTCGCGACGAGACGGACCTCGAGTTTGTCGGCGGCGTAGGTCTTGGCGGCGGTGGCCGCGACCTTGCCGGCGGCGGCCACGCGGAAGTGGAAGGGCGCGGTCCCCTCCGGCGCGGTGAAGCGGAGCGTCCGGCGGAAGTAGGCCTTGCCGGCGGCATCCGTCAGGTCCTCGAAGCGATCGTCCACCTTCACCGCCCCGTATTCGTAATGGAAGGTCGGCCGGCGCAACGCATCGAGGTCGTAGCCGCGGAACTGGTAGCCGAGGTTCTGCGGGAACCCGAAGGTCGTCTTGCCCTTGGCCGGCCAGGCGTCGTCGAGCGACTGCAGCCGGTGGAACGGCACCCCCGCCGGCAGCGCGGCCAGCGTGTTCTGCGCCCGGGGTTGGAACGAGCCGAGGTCGACGTTGGCGAACTCCCCCTTCCAGAGCTGGCGCAGGGCCATCTCCTCGGTGTCGAACGCCAGGCTGATCCGGCTCGGGTAGCCGACCGCCAGGCCGCGGTAGCCGATGCTGCTGCGGCCGCGGGCGATCTCGGCCACGTCCGTCACGCGGACTTCCTTGGATTGGCGGGAAAGGCCGACCGGGTTGCGGGCCTGCGTCCCGCCTTCCAGGTAACGCCACAGCGCCTCGATCTGCTGGGCGGAGTCGCCCCCCAGCACATCCGGCCGCAGGGATTGTCCGCCTGGCCAGTAGCTCGGCATGATGATGCCCGGGTGGAAGCGTTGCGGCGAACGCATGTAGAGGTGGAACCAGTTCTTCTGGATCCGCTGGGTCAGGTCGACCAGGTCGAGCGCGCCGGCCCCGGCCGATTTCTGCCCGTTGAAGTCATGGCACGCGATGCAGCTGAAGCCCTTCGCGCCCACCATCTCGTAGCCCGCGTTGCGGGACTCCTGCAGGTTGGCGACCGTCGGCAGCGTCGCCGTCTCGAGCCGGTCCACTTCGCCGAAGAGCCCGATCAGGCGCCGCACGTTCGCCTCGCCGTACTGCGGCATCGCCGTGTCGACGTAAGGGCGGGGTCGGCGGCCCTGCAGCAGCGCGCCCTCGAGCCCCGCGGGCGTCAGCTTTGCGCCGACATCGGACAGCGGGGGAGGGAGCCGGCCTTGGTCGCCCAGCGCCGGGGCCGTCCCCGTGAAGAGCGCGTTGCGCTCCGCCGGCACGCCGCCGAGCCCACGTCGCTCATGACAGGCGATGCAATTGAGGCGCGACAGTTCCGTATGCAGGGACTGCTCCGCCGTCGGCTTCGGCGGAGGGGTGCGCAGGGCGGCGGTGAGCCAGCCGCGCTGTTCGGCGGATAAGGCGAAGCGGGCCCCACGGTGCGGCGCATCCGTGAGGCAACCCTTGGCGGGGTCGAGTGAAGCCAGCGGCGCCGCGGTCGCGCCCTTCACGCCCAGGTCGTCATGGCAGGAGGCGCAGCCCAGCTGGGCGAAACGCTCGCGTCCGCGGGCGGCCATCGCCGGGTCCGGCGTCGGCGCGCGGTAGGCCGCGATCGGCTGGTCCGACACCGAGAGCATCGTCGCGGGAATCGGTCCGCGGGCCCGGCCGGGACCCGCCAGCTCGAAGGCCAACGTCGGCTCGCGCCCCGTGTGGTAGTAGTCGAGCCGCAGCTTGCGCCAGCCGGCGGCCAGCGAAGCCTTGCCTTCGGTCGACTGCGTCCCGCGCCGGTCCTTCGGCGTCAGCGTCAGCACTTCCTTGCCGTCCACCGTCAACGTGGCCCCGTTGGCCTTGACGAAGAACGTGTAATCCCCGGCGGCCGGCAGGTTGATCCAGCCCTCGAAACGGACCGCCATGTGGTGGTGGATGCGCTCCAGGTTCGCCAAGGTGAAGTCGGCCGTGAGGCCCGCGCGCTCGGCCTCGACGGACTCATGGCCGATGCCTTCCCAGACTTGGCCGCGGTACATCGTGAAGTTGAGGTGACCCGGCACCACCGTGTCGCGCAGCAGGTAGTGGGCGATGCATTCCAGCTCCCGAGAGGGCAGGCGAAGGTCGGGCATGCGGCCCGACGGCCGGCTCTGGTGGGGTTGGCGCAGGAAGTCGACCAGGCTGCGGTAGCTGTATTTCCCTTCGAGCGCGCCCAGCGGCACCGAGCGCTCGGCCAACGTCTCGCGGCCTTGGGCGTCGCGCGGCGAATGGCAGGCCGCGCAGCCGCGCGCATGGAAAAGCTTCTCGCCCTGCGCCGCCGCCACGGCGTCGGGCGCCTGCGGCGCGAAGCTGCTCGGCTGCGTGGAAAGCAGGAACTGCGTGAGCTCCGCGGCGGCGGCCGCGCGTTCCGGTTCCGGGAGGCCGGCGAGTGGCGCCGGCATCGTCGTGCCCGGCTTGACCGCATGCGGATCCCGGATGAACGCCTGCAGGTGGTGCGCATTCACGCGATTAGCCACGTCGGCCAGGCGCGGCGCCTGCTTCGCGGCCGTGAGGGTTCCTTCCGGCGCACGGTGGCAGGCGACGCAATTCAGTTCTTCCAAGAGCAGTCGTCCCTTGGCGGCCGGGTCGAGGTTCGCTTGGGCGATGCCGGGCAGGCGGACCTCGGCCTGGGCCGTGAGGGCGAGCAGCGATAGCACGGTGGCGCCAAGGGCGCGGGCCAGACGGCGGGGGACGGCGGGGTGGGCCGGGGTCGACATGGCCCCATTTGGTCAGGCCTTTGGAGGGAGGCGAGAGGTTATCGCAGCGCACGGGTAGGGGTAGCACGGCGTGCTTCCCTAGTGTCGACGTATCGGGCCTTGGCATGGTGTCAGGCACGCCATCGCTACGCGAGGCGAAGCCAGACCCCATGCTGGCGTCCCCGTTGGTCCGCGGCCGACCGGGGACGGTCAGCCCTACCCGAGGTCGATGCAGGTTGATCCGTTGATTTGTTGGATGGTTGGCCAGAGGTGTACCCATGCCCAGCCTTGTCTATCGGTTGGCTTGGCTTAAGGTGCCGCATGCGTTTCTTGCCCCTGCTCGCTTTATCCGTCCTTCCCTTGGCTGCGGAGGAGGAACCGAAGTGGCACCCGCTTTTCAACGGCAAGGACCTCTCCGGCTGGACACCGAAGATCGCGAAGCATCCCCTCGGCGAGAACTACGCGAACACCTTCCAGGTCGAGGACGGTATGATCAAGGTCTCGTACGACGGCTACCCGAAGTTCGACCAGAAGTTCGGCCACCTCTTCACGAACCTCGCCTACTCGCGCTACGTCCTGCGGATGGAATACCGTTTCGTCGGCAAGATGATGGCCGACGCCCCCAGGTACGTGAACCTGAACAGCGGCGTGATGATCCACGCCCAGCCCCCGCAGAGCATGCGCCTCGACCAGGGCTTCCCCAGCAGCCTCGAGTTCCAGTTCCTGGCCGACGAAGGCAAGGGCGCCCGTCCGACTGCGTGCGTCTGCACCCCGGGCACCAACCTCGAACTCGACGGCAAACTCGTCACCCAGCACATCATGCCGTCCACCGC
>JBEBDN010000154.1:0-3287 GCA_041156945.1 Verrucomicrobiota bacterium
ACGAAGAGCGTGAAGTCCGGTCCGCGCGGGTCGTCGAGCCCGGGCTTCTGGGCGAAGGTGCGCGGGGAACGATCCCAGGAGGCGTGGCCGACGAGGTTCGCGCCGGCGGAGAAGCCGATGACGCCCACGCGCCGCGGGTCGACCTTCCATTCGCCCGCGCGGTGGCGGACGATGCCCAGCGCGCGCTGCAGGTCCTGCACGGGGTATTGGTAGGGGATGGCCTCGTCCGACGTCGGGGTGCGGTAGCGGAGGAGCACGGTGGTGACGCCGAGCTGGTTCAGCCACGCGCACACGCCGGTGCCTTCGTTGTGCGTGGAAAGGAACCAGTAGCCGCCGCCCGGGCAGACGATGACCGCGGCCCCGTTGGGCTTTTCCGCGGGGTAGACCGCGATCGTCGGCTCGGCGATGTGCGTCTCGCGTCCGGCGACGCTGCCCTTCGGCCCGATGCGCTTGAGCGTCGCCTCGGAGGGCGCGACGCGCGGGCCGAGCTCGGCGGCGTCGAAGAGCTTGATCGGCGATGGCGTTTCGGCGGCGCCGGCGAGGGCGGCGACCAACAGCAGGACACAGGGGCGGAGGGGCATGGGGTTATCCTTTGGACAGCGCCCTCGGCCATCGGTGCCAACAAAAAGGCCGCCCGGGTGGGCGGCCTGAGCGTCGCTGGAGCGCGGCTTAGGCGATGGCCTTGAGGTAGAGCTCGTTGGCCTTCTTCCAATCGACGACCTTCCAGAAGGCGTCGACGTAGTCCGGGCGGCGGTTCTGGTACTTCAGGTAGTAGGCGTGCTCCCAGACGTCGAGGCCGAGGATCGGCGCGCCGTTCACGTCGGCGACGCCCTTCATGAGCGGGCTGTCCTGGTTCGGGGTCGAGGTCACGGCGAGGGACTTGTCGGCCTTGACGACGAGCCAGGCCCAGCCGGAGCCGAAGCGGGTGGTCGCGGCCACCTTGAACTTGGCCTTCAGGCCGTTCTCGCCTTCGAGGCCGCCGAAGGCCTTGGCGATGGCTTCGCCGAGGGCGCCGACCGGTTCGCCCCCGCCGTTGGGCGAGAGGCTGTGCCAGAAGAAGGTGTGGTTGGCGTGGCCGCCGGCGTTGTTGCGGACCGCGGTGCGGATCGATTCGGGGACCTTGGAGAGGTCGGCGATCAGCGCGTCGACGTCGGTGCCGGCGGCGAAGCCGGGCTCCTTGGCGAGCGCGGCGTTCAGGTTCGTCACGTAGGCGTTGTGGTGCTTGCCGTGGTGGATCTCCATGGTCGCCTGGTCGATGTGCGGCTCGAGGGCGTTATGGGCGTAGGGCAGGGGGGCGAGGGTGTAGCTCATGGTTTGGGTGGAAGAGGGTTGGGCGGCGACGAGGGGGCTGACGGCGACGGCGGCGGCCGCGAGCGAGGTCTGCTTGAGGAAGTCGCGTCGGTCCATGGCGTGAACGATGGCGAAAGCCGGCCGGGGTCAAGCCGGGGCGGAGGAATCCCGGCCCCGCTTGAGGTTGAAGTAGGCCTGGAGGATCTCCTTGCAAGGGGCCTCCAGCACGCCGCCGACCGCGTTCACGCGGTGGTTGAGCTTCGGGAGCGAGTGGAGCGCGGTGGCGCCGCCCAGGCAGCCCATCTTGGGGTCGCCCCAGCCGAAGACCACGCGGCCGAGCCGGCTCATGATGGTCGCGCCCGCGCACATCGGGCATGGCTCCTTCGTCACGTACAAGGTGCAGTCGTTCAGGCGCCAGTCGCCGATCTTCCGGGCCGCCTGCGTGATCGCGAGCATCTCGGCATGGGCCGTCGGGTCGCCCGCCCGCTCCACCTCGTTGTGGGCCGCCGCGATGATTTCGCCGCCCCGCTCGATGATGGCGCCGATCGGCACCTCGTCGATGCGCCACGCGTCGACCGCCAGGTTGAAGGCCAGCGCCATGTAGAAGGCGTCGTCCCGGACGAGCTGCGACGGGCGCAGCTTGTCGAACGGGCAGGTGAGCCCGGGGCGGGGGGTAGGAGCGTCGCCTTCCATCGGTGGCCAGCAGGACAGTCCAAGCCCGCCTTTTAGGCAAGCGGGGAGGGCGGGATACGGGGATTGACTCGCCCGTGGCTTCGGGCAGGACTCAAGGCCTACAAGGCATGGCTGAAGAACCCGTTATCGAACTCGAAGGCAAAATCCTGCAAGTGCTCCCTGGCACCATGTTCCGGATCGAGCTCCCCAATAAGCACGTGGTGCTGGGCCGGATCTCCGGTCGTCTCCGCAAGAACTTCATCCGCATCAATCCCGGCGACCGCGTGAAGGTCGAGATGAACCCCTCGGACCTGAGCCAAGCCCTGATCGTCTTCCGGCTGCGAGACGCCGCCCCGCGGCCTTCGACGCCGCCCCCGCGCCGCCGCTAACCCCCTCCGAACCCGGTCCCCCCGGGTTTTTTCTTGCAAGAAATCAGTCCTAATCTATTAATCATTACTCAACTACTCATCATTAATCCCCATGGCTATCTATAACAGCGTCCTCGACACCATCGGCCACACGCCGCTCGTGCGCCTCAACAAGGTCACCGAAGGCCTCCAGGCCGAAGTCCTCGTGAAACTCGAGTTCTTCAACCCGCTTTCGAGCGTCAAGGACCGCATCGGCCGCGCCATGGTCGACGCCGCCGAGCGCGACGGTCGCCTCAAGCCGGGCGGCATCATCGTCGAGCCGACCTCGGGCAACACCGGCATCGCCCTCGCCTTCGTCGCCGCCGCCCGCGGCTACCGCTGCATCCTCACCATGCCCGAGACCATGTCGATCGAGCGCCGCGTGCTGCTCCGCCTCCTCGGCGCCGAGATCGTCCTGACCCCCGGCGCGAAGGGCATGCGCGGCGCCATCGAGCGCGCCACGCAGATCCGCGACGAGCAGGGCGCGAACGCCTTCATGCCGATGCAGTTCGACAACCCGGCCAACCCCGAGGTGCATCGCCGCACCACCGCCGAGGAGATCTGGAAGGACACCGACGGCAAGGTCGACGCGATCGTCGCCGGCGTCGGCACGGGCGGCACCATCACCGGCGTCGCCTCCGTCATCAAGAGCCGCAACGCCCACTTCAAGGCCTTCGCCGTCGAGCCCTCCGCCTCGCCCGTCATCACCCAGACGATGACCCAGCAGCCCGTCCAGCCCGCCCCCCACAAGATCCAGGGCATCGGCGCCGGCTTCGTCCCGAAGAACTGCGACCTCTCCCTGATCGATGAAGTCGTCCAGGTCTCCAATGACGACGCCTTCGCCACCGCGCAGGAAGTCTCCGTGCGCGAAGGCCTCGCGGTCGGCATCTCCTCGGGCGCCAACATCTGGGCCGCCCT
>JBEBDN010000155.1:0-3719 GCA_041156945.1 Verrucomicrobiota bacterium
GGAGGTGCGACCCGACCGGCCTCGTCCGAGCCGTGGCAACGTACCGCCCACCTAAATCCAGGAACAAGTGGAGCTCCAATCGGAACCGGCACAGGTGGGGGACCCTTTAAGGATGGAGGACAGAGTACGGATTACCGATTACGGATTACGGATTACGGAGTAAAGAGCACGGCTCATAGAATGCAGGGATGGGGCAAGGAATACGGAGCGGAAGGCCCATCTTGATGCTCCTGAATCCGCACTCAGCGCTCATTGCCCCGTGCACAGTTCTCAGTACTCCGTAATCCGTACTCCGTACTCTGTACTCAGTTCTCAGTACTCTGTACTCCGTAATCCGTACTCTGTACTCCACCCGCTCACCCCAACTTCAACGCCCCTTCCTCGCAGAGCGCGGGGTTGCCGAAGGTCTTCATCGGGTGGCCGAAGCCTTGGGCGATCGCCATCAGCAGACGGTTATGGGGCGTCTTGTTGAACTTGAGCGCCCGGCCGGTCTTGAAGCCGAGGCCGCCGCCGATGAGCACCCAGGGGATGTCCTCGTGCGTGTGGCTGTTCCCCTTGCCGAGCTCGTTGGTCCAGACGATGGTCGTGTGGTCGAGCATGTTGCCGCGGCCGTCGGGCTCGGGCGTCTCCTGCAGGCGCTTGGCGAGGAAGGCGATCTGCTCGGCGAACCAGGTGTTGATCTTCACCAGCTTCTCGACCGAGCCCTTGTTGAGGTCGGGGTCGTGCGAGAGCGCATGGTGGCCTTCCTCGATGCCGATCCACTTCATGCGCGCGCCGCCGACGGAGTTGGTGAACTGGAAGGTCGAGACCCGGGCCAGGTCGTTCTGGAAGGCGCTGATGAGCAGTTCGGTCTGCAGGCGCGTGATCCGCGGGATGCTGTCGTTGTCGAGCGGCACGCCGGCCTCCGGCGGGTGCGGGACCTTGAGGGCGGACTGCGCGCGGCTCTCCTGGAGGCCCCGCTCGAGCTCGCGCAAGGCGGTGGCGTGCTGGTCAAGCAGCGCACGGTCGCCCTTGTCCACGGCGGCGGCGACCTTGGCGAGGTCGTCCTTGAGCCCATCGAGGACGGAGCCGAGGTTCTCGCCTTCCTTCATCGAGCCATAGAGCTTGTCGAAAAGTTCGTAGGGACTCGAGATCGGGGCGACGGGCTGGTTCGCGCCGGCGTAGCTCCAGCGGGTCCAGGGATCGGCGCGGTTGCCGACCGCGACGCCGATCTCGAGGGAGCCCTGGCGCGTCTTGGTCGCGGGGTTGGCCTGGAGGTGGGTCCGGATCGCCTGGTCGACGGAGGGGCCGCTGGCCCAACCGGCGGGCGCGCCGCCGCCGCCCATGATGTTGCCGGGGAAGAGCTCGATGCCGGTGAGCAGGCAGCTCATGCCGCGCATGTGCGAATCACCGTCGCCCCGCACGCGGTTGTTCACGCCCTTGAGCGTGAGCAGGCGGTCCTTGAAGGGCGCGAACGGCTTGAGGATCGGCTTCAGGGCGAAGTTCGCCCCCTCCTCGTCGGGCCAGAAGGCCGGCGGCACGACGCCGTTGGGGGAGAACACGAAGATGACCCGCTGGCGCCGACCCGGGGCCGGCTCGGCCGCGCCCAGCGTGGCCAGCCCGCCGAGCAGCGGCAGGGCGGCGGCCGAAAGGCCGAGGCGGCGGAGGAAATCGCGGCGGTGCTGGAGCGTCATGGTCTTAGCGTTGGGCAGGGGGTGGGGCGACGGGCGCGCGGAGCGCCGCGACGACGGCGACCTCCACGGCGAGGTTGCGGATGTGGAACTGGTCGGCGCGGAAGCCGTCGGTGAGCCGGCCGAGCAGCTCGGGCGAGTAGGCCGCCGGGGGTTGCTTCACGAGCGCCTGGAAGAGGTTGCGCACGAAGCCGGCCTGCCCGGCCGCGCTCTCGGCGGCGTGCTTCGCGACGTCGCGGGCGCCGGTCAGCTTGATGACGTTGCCGTCGGCCGCCGTGTACTCGGAGGTCGCGTCGACGGGCTTGTCGTTGTCGGTCGCGCGGACGCGGCCGACGGCGTCGAAGCGCTCGAAGCTGAAGCCAAGCGGGTTGATGGTGACGTGGCAGGACTGGCAGGCGGGCTTGGCCGTGAGTTCGGTCACCTTCTCGCGCATGGTGAAGGACGGGTCGAACTTGTCGTCCATGAACGCGATCGCCATGGGCGGCGGCTTGAGCATGCGTCCGAGGATGTTGCGCGTGACGAAGACCCCGCGGTGGATCGGCGAGGTGGATTTGGTGTAGGAGAACGTCGCCAGGATGAACGGGTGCGTCAGCACGCCGCCGCGCTGCTCCGGATCCATCTTCACGGGCTGGAAGCCGGCGCCGGCTTCGACCTTCTGGCCGTAGAACTTCGCGAGCCGCTCGTTCATCAGGATGGTGTCGCCCAGGAGCAGCTGGCGGTAGTCCGAAGCCTCCGACCAGACGACCCCTTCGGTGAAGAGGTCGAGCGAGGTGCGCAGGTCCATGACGACCGCCTGGTCGAAGCCCGGGTACGCCTGCTGGTCCTTGGCGATCTCGGCGCCCTCCTCGACGTGCAGCCAATGGTGCAGGAAGTCCCGCAGCTTGGCCTTGGCGCGAGGGTCCTTCAGGAGGCGGCGGGCCTGCGCGCGCACCTGGGCCTCGGTCTTCAGCTGGCCGGCGGCGGCCGCCTGGAGCAACGCGTTGTCCGGCACGGAATCCCAGAGGGTCAGGGCCAGCCGCGACGCGACGGCGTAATCGTCCCGCGGCCCCAGGCCGGGATACAGGAAGGCGGGATTGGAGAGCGTGAAGATGAAGGCGCGCTTGGCGGCGAGCTCCGGGGCCAGCCCGGCTTCATAGATGCGCTCCAGGTCCGTCCGCTGTTCGGCGGTGAGCGGACGGCGATAGGCCAGCTGGGCGAAGCGCAGGGAGAACGCCTTGAGCTTCTCGGCCCGGTCGGCCGCATCGGCCTTGGTCCCGGCGAGGGCGAAGAGGTTCGGGCCGACCATCGCGGAGACCTGCATGGCTCCCTTGGCGACGGCCTCCGTCCATTCGCGCGAGACCGAGGCGCCGCGCTCGTAGCCGACGCTGGCGTCATCCGGCGGCAGCGGGACGGAGACGACGTGGACGAAGGACGAGTACTTGGGCGAGAGGTTGGACGGCGGGATCACGGTCCAGACGCCGCCCGGGGGGCGCCACTCGAGCTTCACGCCGGCGACCTTCTCCTTGTACTTGAAGAATTCGACCTTGAGCGGGTAGCTGCGGCCGCCGAGCAGGAAAAGGGTGGCCTGGCCCGACCGCGGCTTGCCGGAGCTCACCCAAAGGTCGATGTTCGAGTCCTTCTGGGTCCCGTTTTCGGGCACGTTGACGTAGAGCCGGGCGCCATTGGGCGTGGTCAGGCGGAACTCATACTCACCGGTATCGGGGGCCAAGAGGGACCCCGTCCAGTTGATCCTGAACTGGTTCGTCTTCCCGCCGGGCGCCGGCGCCTTGTCGCCGAAATCGAAATCCAGGGACGGGTCCACGCGATCGACCAGCTTCACCTCGTTCTTGGCGCTCACGTTGGTGGTGTCGCCATCGGGCAGGCCGCGGTAGACGCCCGCCAGGCCGCCCGACTCGGTGGTGGCGGCGACCCCGCGGAGCGAGCCGAGGAGGTCGGCGATGCTTTCGCGGTATTGGCGGACGGTCAGGTGGGCGAGCTCGATGCGCGGCGGGTGGTTGCGGGCGCGGGCCTCCGCGGAATAGAAAGCCCGGTGGATGTGCTCGGCGGAGG
>JBEBDN010000156.1:0-19929 GCA_041156945.1 Verrucomicrobiota bacterium
GAGCTCGACCTTGCGGCCGTCGCCGAGGTCGCAGAGGCCGGACTTGCGGGCGACGGTGACGCCCGGGTAGTTGCCCACGCGCTGGCGGAGACCGGTGAGCGCGTTGAACAGCGTGGACTTGCCCGTGTTCGGGTTGCCGACGAGCGCGACGGCCAGGTTGGACGCGGGGTCGCTCACGAGGGCCGGGGGCGTTGGATGGGACAATCGGCGGCGACGTCCACGATCAGGCTCTCGGCCTCGGAGAGGCGGAGGCTCACGACCTGACCGGCGAACTCGATGGCCAGCGGGTCGCCCAAGGGGGCCTTGCGGACCAGCTTCAGGCTCATCCCCGGGAGGAGACCCAACGCCATCAACCGCTGATCCACCGCCCGCTCGGGGTTGAGCGAGGCCAGTTTCCCGAATTGACCGGGGAGGAGCTGGGAAAGCGGAGTCACGCTAATTGAGAATGAGTCTCAAAAACCTACGGGTGGGAGGGGCTTTGTCAACGCCGACCTGCCAAAGGCCACCAAAGTCGTTGCCTGAAAAGGGGGTTTCCAGACGCTTTCGGCCCCCCGCATGAGCACGCCGCGCCCCATCCCCGACCCGACCCCCCACGTCCCGGAGGATTTCCACGGGGGCGGGATCGCCGGGCACCCCAAGGGCCTGAGCAACCTCTTCTTCGCGGAACTGTGGGAGCGCTTCTCCTACTACGGGATGCGGGCGCTCCTGATGCTCTTCATGATCGCGCCGGTGGCGTCCGGCGGGCTGGGCTTCAGCCAGGCGCAGGCCTCCGTGGTCTACGGCAACTACGTGATGTCGAGCTACATGCTCTGCATCCTCGGCGGCTTCATCGCCGACAACTTCATCGGGGCGCGCCGGGCCGTGCTCATCGGCGGCTTCGTCATCACCGCCGGGCACTACGCCCTCGCGTTCGATTCGGTCCCGACCTTCTACGCGGGCCTGATCCTCATCGCGGTCGGCACCGGGCTGCTCAAGCCGAGCATCAGCACGCTCGTCGGCGGACTCTACCGCCGCGGCGACACCCGACGCGACGCCGGCTTCTCCCTCTTCTACATGGGGATCAACATCGGCGCCTTCGCCGCGCCGCTCGTGACCGGCTACCTCGCGCAGGACGAGGGCTTCAAGGCGATGCTGCTCGGCTGGGGGCTGGACCCGCGGCACTCCTGGCACTGGGGCTTCGGGGCCGCCGGGATCGGCATGACCCTCGGCATGTGGGTGTACGTGCGCCGCCTCGACTGGGTCCGCCACGTCGGCGACGCGCCCGCGGCGGACCACCAGCGGCCGTGGGAACGGCTCGCGCTCGTCGCCCTCGGCACGGTCGCGCTGCTCGCCCTGATGATGAAGTCCGACGACTACGTCTGGCTGGCCTACGCCGTCTACGCCCTCCCCGTCCTCGTCGTGCTGTACTTCGGCGTGTTCCGGCGCGACGAGGACAGCAAGCGGATCGCGGCCATCGGCGTGTTCTTCATCGCGGCGGTGCTCTTCTGGGCGGTCTTCGAGCAGGCCGGCACGACCCTGACGCTGTTCGCGGACGAGCTCACGCGCACCGAACTGCTCGGCCAGCCCTTCCCCTCCTCCTGGTTCCAGTCGGTCAACGCGCTCTTCGTGATCGCCCTGGCGCCGGTCTTCGCCTGGCTGTGGGTCGCGCTGGGGACGCGCCAGCCGGCGGTCGCCGTGAAGTTCGTGCTCGGCCTGGTCTGCCTCGGGCTGTCGTTCGCGCTGATGGTGCCGGCCGCCCAGGGCATCGTCGACGGCAAGGTCAGCCCGTGGTGGCTGATCGGCGTCTACTTCCTGCAGACCCTCGGCGAGATGTGCCTGAGCCCGGTCGGGCTCAGCACGATGAGCAAGCTGGCGCCCGCGCGCCTCACCGGCCTGGTGCTCGGCGTGTGGTTCCTGGCGACCGCGCTCGGCAACAAGCTCTCGGGCACGCTCTCGGCGGGCTTCTCGTCGAAGGACCCGGTCGCGTTGGCGAACTTCTTCCGCGACCAGGCCATCGTGGTCGGCGTCATGGCGGTCGTGCTGCTGGCGCTGGCCCCCTGGGTCCGCCACCTGATGGGCAAGGAGCACCACTGAGCGATGCCGGCGGAACCGTTCATCCCGCCGGCGGCGGCGCCCGAGCCCCCGGACGACCCCGTCCGGCTCGGCTGGGCGCTCGCCTTCGTGGCCTTCGGGCTGGCGCTCGCCGGCGCGGTGCTGGCCTACATGCTCCCGCTGAGCGTGGAGGCGCAGTGGGGACATCCCGTCGCCACCGCTGAAGTCACCCGCGTCGCGCGCGGCTCCGATGACGACCGGACTTCCTATGCCGTGGCCTGGACCACGCCGGCCGGGGAGCGCCTGACGGGGACGGTCTCGCCCCTGCTGGCCGAACTGCGGTTGCGGCAACCGATCGCGGTCCGCTACGCCGGGGTCGCGAACGGTTCGGCGAAGGTCTTCCTGGATACGCCCTTGGAAGTCTGGGGTCCCCCGGTGGGCGTGTTCATCGTCGCGGGGGCCACGCTCCTCCCCCTGGTCGGGAGCCTGCTCCGGCGGCTGGTCAGAGCTCGGCGTGCACGCGCACCGACACCGGACAGTGGTCCGACCCCTTGACCTGGTCGTGGATCTCCGGCTGGGCGTACTTCAGCCCGTCCGAAGTCAGGCAGTAGTCGAGGCGCCACCCGATGTTGCGGGCGCGGATGCCGGGCCGATAGGACCACCAGCTGTAGCGCTGGGCGAGGGTCGGATGCTGCGCGCGGAAAGTGTCGGTGAAGCCGTGGTCCTGGAGCAGGACGCCGAAGGAGGCGCGTTCCTCGTCGGTGAAGCCCGCGTTGCGGCGGTTCGAGGCCGGGTTGGCCAGGTCGATCTCGGCGTGGGCGACGTTGAGGTCGCCGCAGACGACGACCGGCTTGCGCTTGGCGAGCCGGGCGAGGTACTTGCGGAAATCGGCGTCCCACTTGAGCCGGTAGTCCAGCCGCTCGAGTTCGCGCTGCGAATTCGGGACGTAGGCGCTGACGACGAAAAGGCCGTTGAACTCGGCGGTGACCACGCGGCCCTCGGCCGGATGGTCGCCCGGGAAATCGGTGGCGACGGACAGCGGCGCGACCTTGGAGAGGATGGCCGTGCCGGAGTAGCCCTTCTTCTCGGCCTCGTGCCAGGCTTGGTGCGGGAAAGCGAGGCCGAGTTCGCGCGCGGTCGCGGTCTCGCACTTCGTCTCCTGCAGGCAGAGGACGTCCGGGGCGGCGGCGGCGATGAAGTCCGCCAACCCCTTGCCCAGGGCCGAGCGGACGCCGTTGACGTTCCAGGAGTAGACCTTGGCGCCGCTCACTTGGCCGGCGCCTTCTTCTTGTCGGCGTCCTTCGCGGCGGCCTTCTCCTCGTCGGACATGCGGCGGCCGAAGAGCGAGTTCATCTTGTCGTCGAGGGAGCCGCCGGACGGACGGGTCGGCGAGGGCTTGGTCGCGGGCGAGGCCGAGGACGGGCCGGTCGCGGGCGCCGGGGTCGGCGCGACGGCGGTGGTCTTGGCCGGCGGGATGACCGGGATCGGGGCGATCGGCGGGACGTAGACCGGGGCGGACTTGAAGGGCGGCGGCACCTTGCTGCCGGCGTCGATGACCTCCGCGATCTTCCTGCGCACGACCGCGTCGAAGTCGGTCAGGCGATGGTCGATCTCGAACTGCAGGCCCTGGGCGCGGACGAGCAGGGCGCCGTCGCCGAGGACCTTGGAGATCTGCAGGGTGGTCCCGACGTCGAGCGGGATGTCGGCGACCTTCGTCCCCTTCTCGATGAGCGGCGTGCTGGTGGCCGTGGTCACGGCGACGGCGGCCGGCCAGAAGATCGGGCGACCATTGAGCAGGGTGAAGTCGATCTTCTCCTCGGCGGCCTTCGCGGGCTTGGCGGCGACGGGCTCCTCGACCTTGGCCGGCTCGGCCGGAGCCTCCTTCATCGGCGGCTTCACGGCGACGGGTTCCTCGACCTTGGTCGGTTCGGCCGGGGCCTCCTTCATCGGCGGCTTGGCGGCGACGGGCTCCTCGGCCTTGGACGGCTCGGCCGGCTTGTCGTCGACCTTGGCCACGGGTTCGGCGGGCTTGTCGTCCACCTTGGCCACCGGCTCGGCCGGCTTAGGCTCCACCTTGGCCGGGGTCGCCGGCTTGGCGGGGGCGGCCTTGGCGACGGGGCGGTTTTCCGGGCGATTGCTGAAGGTGACCGTGAAGGTCGGCAGGAAGAGCAGGAGGGCGACGGCGCCGACGACGGCGCCGAGCAGGAAGACCAGGAGGCCGCGGAAAAAGGCGAGCATGGGAAGACGTGGAAAGTATCAGGAACCGGCCTTGATTTCAATCACATCATGGGGCGCCGCCTCGCGCTGGCCGGCCGGGGTGACCCGGATGTAGCGGGCCTTCTTGCGGTGTTCCGCGAGGTTCTGGGCGCCGAGGTAACCCAGGCCGCTTTGGACGCCGCCGGCGAGGGTACCGAGCACCTGGTCGACGGAACCGGAGACTTCCTTGAGGGCCTCGATGCCTTCCGCGGCGACCTTGTTGAACTTGCCGCTCGCCGAGTGGCCGTAGCGGGCCGCGGAACCCTTGCGCATGGCTTCGTGCGAGCCCATGCCGCGGTACTCCTTGTAGGTCTTGCCGTTGATCTCCATCAGCTTGCCGGGGGCCTCGCGGCTGCCGGCGAGCAGGCCGCCGAGGATCACCGCGTCGGCGAGCGTGAGCGCCTTGACGATGTCGCCCGACTTCGTGACGCCGCCGTCGGCGAGGATGCGCACGCCCTGGCGGGCCGCGGCGCGCGAGGCGACGTAGAGCGCGGTGAGCTGGGGGATGCCGACGCCCGCGACGATGCGGGTCGTGCAGATGGAGCCGGGGCCCTGGCCGATCTTCACGGTGTCGGCGCCGGCGGCCGCGAGGAACTCGACGCCTTCGCCGCTGGTGACGTTGCCGGCGATGAGGGTGAGGCCCTTGTGGGACTTGCGGAGGAGGCGGATGGCGTCGCCGACGCCCTTGGTGTGGCCGTGGGCGGTGGAGACGGCGAGCGCGTCGGCGCCCTCCTCGACGAGGGCGGCGGCGTGCGCGAGGAAGCGGTCGCGGTCGATCTCGCCGTCGGGCTTGCGCGGGACGGAGACGGCCACGCCGACGCGCAGGCGGAAGTTCGCGTCGCGGGTCGGGCGGACGTGCGCGCGGGACTCCTCGGAGATGCGCTCGATGTCGCTCAGGGTGAAGAGGCCGCGCAGCTTGTTCTTCGCGTCGACCACGAGGAGCTTGTTCTGGCCGACGTGCTCGGAGAACTTGCGGTCGGCGGTGGCGATGGGATCCTTGCCGAGGTCCTTCTCGGCGACCGTGAAGACCTTGTCGCGGGGGATCATGACCGCGGCGACCTGGCGCTGGCCGTGCCGCTCCTTGACCGTGCTCCCGGGCAGGAGGCCGAGGAGCGTGCCGTCCGCGGCCGTGACCGGGAAGGTGCTGAAGGCGAGGCCGTCGCGCTCGATGCGCGCGAGGACCTGCGCGATGGTGTCGTCGGCGGAGACCACCGCGGGGTCGCCGATCATGCCATGGATGTGGTTCTTCACGCGGCGGACCTCGGCCACCTGGTCGGCCTCCGCCATGTTGTAGTGGAGGAGCCCCAGGCCGCCGTTGAGCGCCATCGCGATGGCCATGCGGTGCTCGGTCACCGTATCCATGTCGGACGAGACGATCGGCAGGGAAAGCGGGAGGGCGTCGGACAGGGCCGAGTCCAGGCGGGTCATCCGGGGCAGGACCTCGGAGTAACGGGTCGCCAGGGAGACGTCGTCGTAGGTCAGTCCCAGCCCCGCGTTGGCCGGAAAGAACCGGTCGGCGGAAAGGTAGAAGCGTTCGTCGAGGGAAACGCGGCCCGAGGATTTCGAGGAGGCCATGAGAGGTCGGTTTCCCCCGAGGGTGTTAGGGAGCCCCCCGAAGGCTGGCAATTTGTTTTTGCGGGCGGAGCCGGATTAGCGAACATCCGGCCGATGAACGGCGGCAAAATCGACTTCCTTCGGGTCCGGCGACGGTTCCGGCGACCGCTGCCGACCGGCCGCGGCCCCGTGGAGGCGGTCGACCGCCTGCTCCTGCGCGCCGAGACCGACGACGGCGTCGGTTACGGCGAGGTCGCGCCCTGGCCGGGCTTCCCGACCGAGACGATCGACCAGGCCGTCGAAGTCGTCCGCTCCGCCCAAGGCAACCTCGCCCGGCTGCGCGCGGTGACCGCGGCCGCGGGCGAGGCCCTCCCCTGCCTGCGCGCGGCGCTCTCCGCCTGCGACCATTGGCCGGAAATCGCCGCCTACGCGGGACGGCTCGCGTGCGCCGGCCTCGCCGACGCCGCGACGACCGCGGCGGTGCGCGCGAAGGCGGCCGAAGGGTTCGCGACCGTGAAGGTGAAGCTCACCGGCGCAACGGCGCCCGACGACGTGCGCGCGCTCCTCGCCGACGTCCCCGCGGTGCGCCTCCGGCTCGACGCCAACGGCGGCCTGGAGCTCGCGGCGGCGCGCGCCTGGACGGACCTCGCCCGCGCGGAGCCGCGGATCGATTTCCTCGAACAACCCTTGCCGGTCGGGCACCCGGGCTATGCGTCGCTCGGCCCCGACAAGGTGGCGCTCGACGAATCGTTCCTCACCCCGGCGGGCATCGACTGGGCCGGGCCCGTCGTCGTCAAGCCGTCGCTGGTCGGCGACTGGGACGCCTTCCGCGCGTGGCGGGCCACGCGCCGCGGGCCGGTCGTCTACTCCTCGGCCTTCGAGACGGCCATCGGCCGGCAGGCGGCGCTCTGGCTCGCCGCGCAGGATCCCGCCGCCGGCGCCGTCGGCTTCGACACCTTGGGCCGCTTCGAACGCGACGGACGCGACCGCCATGCGGGCGGACCGAGCGTGGGTGGCTTGCTCGACCTGAGCTGGGACGCCTTCTGGAAGGAACTCGCATGAACGGCGTCGCCGTCTTCCACCGGGACCACGGGGACTTCCTCGCGGCCGTCGCCGCGGCCTGGGGCGCCGAAGCGCCGGTCTTCCTCGGGAACCCGCACTGGGGCCCGGACGAGATGGCGGAAGCCATGCGCCTGATCCCCGCGGGCACGACCGTGGTCGGGATGGAGCTGGCGCCGACGGGCCCGGCGCCCGCGGATTGGCCGGCGGGCTGGCGCGGCCGCACGATGATCCCGACCGGCGGCACCGGCGGCCGCGTGAAGTTCGCGGTCCACGACCCCGCATCGCTGGCCGCGGCGGTGCGGTCGCTGCGCGACTTCCTCGCCGCGCGCGGCCTGGCGCCGACGCTCCACGGGGCGACGCTCACGCCGCCCTGGCACGTCAGCGGGCTGATGCCCTTCGTGCGCGCGGCGCTGACCGGCGGACGGCACGTCGTCCTGGACGGACGCTTCCCGGCGGACGGCGGCCTGCCCAAGGTCGCGCTGCCCACGGATGGCACGCGCGTCGCCTCGCTCGTGCCCGCCCAACTGATGCGGCTGCTCGCGCGGCGGGACGGCGAGGCCTGGCTCCGCCGCTTCAAGGTCGTGCTGCTCGGCGGTTCCGCGGTGCCGCCGGCATGCCTGCGCGCGATCCGCGACCGCCGCCTGCCGGTGTTCCTGACCTACGGGATGACGGAGACCGCGGCGGCCTGCGCGCTCTGCCCGCCGGAACGGCTCTGGCGGAACCAACCGCCCCGCGGGACGCCGCTCCCCGGCGTGCGCCTCGGCCTGGAGGGCGACCTCCTGACCATCGCCTCGCCGGCGCTGGCGCGGGGCCTGTGGCCGGCGGAGGATTTCCCGGCGGAGGGCCTGCGGACGCAGGACCGCGCGGAGCTCGCGGCCGACGGCACGGTGCGGATCCTCGGCCGCGCGGACCGCGTGGTCGTCACGGGCGGCGAGAAGGTCGACCCGGCGCGCGTCGAGGCGGCGTTGGCGGCGGTGGCGTCCACCCACGTGCTCGGCCTCCCGGATCCGCAGTGGGGCGAACGCGTGGTCGCCCTGGTCGTCGGCGCCGCGGCGCTGGAACCGGCGCTCCGCCTGGCCGCCGCACGGCTGGAGCCCGCGGCCCGCCCGAAGGCGTACGCCTTCGTCGCGGAACTCCCGACGGATGCGCGCGGCAAGTTCGACCGCGCCGCGGCGCGGGCCCTGTTCGGCGCCTAGGCGCTCAGGCGCGGATGGCTTTCCAGACGCGCAGGCAGGACTCCACGAGCGCCGGGAACTCCGCGAGCGGCACCTGCGAGGGGCCGTCGGAGATCGCCTTCTTCGGGTCCGGATGCGTCTCCATGAAGAGGCCGTCGGCGCCCGCGGCGAGGGCGGCCTTGGCCAGGACGGGCACGTACTCGCGCTGGCCGCCGGAGGAGCCGCCCGCGGCGCCGGGCAGCTGGACGGCATGCGTCGCGTCCATGATGGTCGGGTGGCCGAAGCCGGCCATGATCGGGAAGGAGCGCATGTCGACGACCAGGTTCTGGTAGCCGAAGGTCGTGCCGCGGTCCGTCTGCCAGATCTCGGCGGCGCCGGCGCCCGCGAGCTTGTCGACCACGAAGCGCATCTCGAAGGGGGAGAGGAACTGGCCCTTCTTCACGTTGACGACCTTGCCGGTCCTGGCGGCCGCGACGAGCAGGTCCGTCTGGCGGCACATGAACGCCGGGATCTGGAGGGCGTCGACGACCTGGCCGACGGCTTCGCACTGCTCGGGCCCGTGGATGTCGGTGAGCACCTTGAAGCCGTAGTCCTTCTTCACCATCGCGAGGAGGTCGAGGCCGGCCCGCATCCCCGGGCCGCGGTCGCCGCCGAGCGAGGTGCGGTTGGCCTTGTCGTACGACCCCTTGAAGATGATGTTCAGCTCCGGGTGCCTCGCGGCGAGGGCCTTGAGCTCCGCGGCGACGGCGCGGCAGTTGGCCTCGGACTCGAGGGAGCAGGGACCGGCGATGAGGAGCAGGCGGCGCTTATCGTGGAGCATGCCGCACCCTAGGGCGGGCGGGCCCCGCAGGGCGAGCCGGAAGCGGGCGCTCAGCGGCCGAGCCAGCGGAGCACCTCGGGCAGCGGGCGCGTGTTCAGCACCTGCGCCGGCGTCAGCCAGCCCTTGCGGGCGATGCGCACGCCGTGGGCGGCGAACGCCAGCTGGTCGACGTGGTGCGCGTCCGGGTTGATCGAGCACAGCACGCCCTTGTCGGCCGCGCGGCGCCACCAGCGCCAGTCGAGGTCGAGGCGCCACGGGTTGGCGTTCAGCTCGAGGATCGTGTCGTTGGCCGCGGCCGCGTCGATGACCTTGGCGATGTCGACCTCGTAGGGCTCGCGCTTGTTGAGCAGGCGCCCGGTGAGGTGGCCGACCATGTCGACGTGCTCGTTCTCGATCGCCCTGATGATGCGGGCGGTCTGGGACTCGCGGTCCAAGGTGAAGAGGTTGTGCACCGAGGCCACGACGAAGTCCAGGCGGCCGAGCACGTCGTCCGCGAAGTCGAGCGACCCGTCCTTGAGGATGTCGACCTCGCTGCCCGCGAGCACGCGGACGCGGTACTTCCCGGAGGCGTTGAGCGCCGCGATGTCCGCGAGCTGCTTCCCCAGCCGGGCCTCGTCGAGGCCGCCGGCCTGGAAGCTGGACTTCGAATGGTCGGAGATGCCGAGGTACTCCCAGCCGTGGGCTTCGGCCGCGGCCGCCATCTGCTCGAGGGTGTGGTCGCCGTCGGATTCCGTGGTGTGGTTGTGGAAGACGCCGCGCAGGTCGGCGAACTCCACGAGCTTCGGGAGCTGGCCCGCCTCGGCGGCGTCGATCTCCCCGTTGCCTTCGCGGAGTTCCGGCGGAATCCACGGCAGCCCGAGCGCGCGGAAGACCTCCTCCTCGCTGGTCGCGCCGGGCGCGACGGCCTGCGCATCGACGGCCTTGAAGCCCCACTCGCTCATGCTCAGGCCGCGGCCGAGCGCGCGGTGGCGCATCGCGACGTTGTGCTCCTTGGAGCCGGTGAAGTGGTGGAGCGCGAAATAGAACTGCTCGGCCGGGACGACGCGGAGGTCGGCCTGGAGGCCGTTCTCGAAACGCACGCTGGACTTCGTCTCGCCGTGGGCGGTGACCTCCTTGACGCCGGGGTAGGCGACGAACCAATCCATGATCGGCCGGGGGTCCGACGACGCCACGAGGAAGTCGAGGTCGCCGACCGTCTCGCGGGCGCGGCGGAGCGAGCCGGCGGACTCCGCGAGCGCGACCTGCGGCAGCGCGCGGAGGCCGGCGAGGATCGGCTCGGCGAGGGCGGCCGCCTCGTACCAGCGGTGCCGCTGGCCGTAGGCGATGCGGTTCTTGATGCCCTCGAGGATCTTCTCCTGGGTCTTGGCGCCGAAGCCCTTGAGCTCGGCGACCGCGCCGGACTCGCAGACCTCCTTCAGCTTCGCGAGGTCCTCGACGGCGAGCTGCGTCCAGAGCGCGCGGACCTTCTTGGGCCCGAGGCCGGGGATCTGCATGACCTCGAGGAGGCCGGCGGGGATGGAGGCCTTGAGCTTCTGGTGGAACGGCAGCACGCCGTCGCGGCGGAGCGTGGTGATCTTGTCGACGAGCGCCTCGCCGAGGCCGGGGATCTCGGCCAGCTTGCCGGCCGCGATGAGTTCGCCGAGGTCCTCGGTCAGGTTCTCGAGGATGCGGGCGCCGCCCGAGTAGGCGCGGATCTTGAACGGGTTCTCGCCCGTCAGCTCCAGCAAGGTGGCGATCTCGTCGAGCACCCCCGCGATGTCGGACTTCTCCATCATGGGCGGCGGGCCTTCTCGGCGAGGTAGATGGCTTGGAGCGCGGCGAAGTCCGCCTCCCGGCTCCCGCTCTCGATGACGTGCTGGTAGGAGCCCGCGTGGCGGATCTCCTCCTCCGCGGCGGCGACGCGGCGGTCGATCTCGTCGGCGGGGTCGGTGCCCCGGCCGGTCAGGCGGCGGCGCAGTTCGGCGCGGTCGCTCACGCGGATGAAGACGGTGACGAGCGCGGCGGCGAGGCGCGGGTCGGCGGCGCCCTTCGCGCGGATCGTCGCGGCGCCCTGGACGTCGACGTTGAGGAGCGCGTCGAAGCCCGCGCCGAGGTGCGCGGCCACGTCGGCGGCGCGCGGACCGTAGAGGTTGCCGTGCACGGTCGCGTGTTCGAGGAAGACGCCGTCCGCGACCTGCCGCTCGAAGCTGGCGCGGGAAAGGAAATGGTAGTCGACGCCGTCGACCTCCCCGCCGCGCGGGGCGCGCGTCGTGCAGGTGATCACGCGGCGGATCGCGGCCGGGTAGGCGTCGGTCAGGCGCCCGCAGAGCGTGGTCTTGCCGCTGCCGGCGGGACCCGAGACGACGATGAGGAGAGCGCGGCTCACGCCAGGTGGAATGCTTGGTAGACGCAGGCCGCGCCGAGCCCGGCGAGGAGGGCGCCGAGGAGGCGGTGGCGGAAGGCGGCGGCCAGCACCCAGTCGCATTGGCGCACGAAGGCGGGCGGGGAGGAGGCCCACCAGAGGCCGAAGAGGACCAGCAACCCGTAGCTGACCGAAGCGGCCAGCAGGCTGTAGGGCAGGTGCGTGTAACCGGCGTCGAGCACGTGGCGCGCGAGGAACATCATCAGGACCCCGAGCGAACGGATCGCGAGGAGGTCAGGCAGGTACTTGAAGGTCGCGAAGCTCGCGATCGAGAAGACCGCCAGCACGAGGTTGCGGTTGATGCCGGCGAGGTCGGGCTCGGGCAGGAACCAGAGCCAACCGATGAACCAGGCGATGGCGGCGAGCCCGAGGACGGCGGTCGCGAAACCGGAGCGGCGGAAGGAACGCAGGACCTCGGCGCCGGTCCAGACCAGGAAACCGGCGAGCAGCAGGACCGCGGCGAGCGCGTAGTAGGCTTGGGCGAGGGTCACGGCTCCCATTAGGACGAGGCCGGGGTCCGAGGCAACCCGTAGGTTCAGCGGGCGCGCAGCCGGGCGACCGACCACGCGGCATGCTCCGCCACCATCGGGTCGGGGTCGCCGAGCAACGCTTCGGCGGCGGGGAGATCCGCCCGCTGGCCGACGTTGCCCAGGACCGTGAGCGCGTTGCGTCGCCAACGCGCGAGCCCGAGGCGCTCGACCGGCGTGCCGCGGAAGTGGTCGAGGAACTGGGCTTCCGTCCAGGCCAGCGTCGCCCGCAGCGGCGGGTGCGGCCGCGGGGCGAAATGCGTTTCGCGGGTCGCCGCGGCCCACTTGTTCCACGGACAGACGTCGAGGCAGTCGTCGCACCCGAAGACGCGGTCGCCGAGGGCCTCGCGGTACTCGACGGGGATCGCCCCCTTGTGCTCGATGGTCAGGTAGGCGAGGCACTTCCGCGCATCCAACCGGTAGGGCGCGACGATGGCCGCGGTCGGGCAGGCGTCGATGCAACGGGTACAGGAGCCGCAGCGGTCGGGCTCCCGGGTCGCCGTGGCCTCGAGCTCCAGGGTCGTCAGGATGACGCCGAGGAAGAGCCAGGTGCCGGCGCCCCGATGGATGAGGATCGTGCTCTTGCCCTGCCAACCGAGGCCGGCGGCGGCCGCGACGGGCTTCTCGAGCACCGGTCCCGTGTCGACGTAGGGCTTCTGCTCGCCCCCGAGGGACCGCATCGCGACGCAGAGCTCCCGGAGGCGAGCCAGGATCACGTCGTGGTAATCGGCGCCGAGCGCGTACTTGGCGATGCGATAACCCGCCGGCGGGTGCGGCTGGTAGTAGTTCAGGCCGACGACCACGAGGCTGCGCGCCTCGGGGAGGACCCGGCGGGCGTCCGTGCGGCGCTCCGGGTCGCGCGCCAACCAGGCCATGTCGCCGTGCATGCCGTCGGCGATCCACTTCCGGAAGTAATCGGCCCGGACGTCGACCTCGACGGGCGCGACCCCGAAGGCGTCGAAGCCCAGCGCCTGCGCCGAGGCTTCGATCCGCTGGCGGAGGGCGCGCGGTTCCATCCGGCTCAACCCAGGATCGACAGCACGCGGCTCACGATCTCCTCGACGGGCGCGAGCTTGCCGACGCCTTCGTAGCCGCAGGCGAGCATCCCTTCGGCCGGGTCGACGACCGCATGGCCGCGGGACCGGAGGGTCTTGAGGTTGGCCTGCGTGGCCGGGTGTTCGTACATCTTGCCGTTCATCGCTGGGCAAAGCAGGACCGGACCGCGGGTGGCGAGGTAGATGCTGGTGAGCAGGTCCGGCGCGAGGCCGTGGGCGAACTCCGCGAGGACGTTGGCCGAAAGCGGGGCGACGAGCAGCAGGTCCGAGGAGTCGGCGATCTCGATGTGGCCCGGGACGGAGTTGGCGCCTTCGGCCCAAAGGTCGAACGCCACCGGCCGGCGGGAGAGCACCTGAAGCGTCATCGGGGTGATGAACTGGGTGGCCCCCTTGGTCATGACCACCTGGACCTCGGCGCCGTACTTGACGAGCTGGGAGGTCAGATCCGCGGCCTTGTAGGCGGCGATCGAGCCGGTGACCCCGAGGGTGATGCGCTTGCCGACGAGCTGGGACATGACGGCCTCCGAACATGGGAGCGGCCCGCGAGGTGGCGAGGGGAAAGCCTTCCGGCGGGCCAACCCCACCGCCGTTTTGAAGGAAAACCACCGTTTTCTGGTTTGCCATGCCCGCCCCCGGGGGTTCGCATTGGCACCTCTTATGCAATCCGACATTGGTCTCATCGGTCTGGCCGTCATGGGCCAGAACCTCGCCCTCAACATCGCCGACCACGGCTTCGCGATCTCGGTCTACAACCGGACGACCGCCAAGACCGACGAGTTCGTGAAGGAAAATCCGAAGACCCCGGGCAAGCTGACCGGTTGCCCCACCATGAAGGACTTCGCCGCCTCGCTGAAGAAGCCGCGCAAGGCCATCATCCTCGTCAAGGCCGGCGGCCCCACCGACGCCGTGATCAACGAGTTGGCCGCGGTCTTCGAGCCGGGCGACATCATCATCGACGGCGGCAACGCCCTCTGGACCGACACCATCCGCCGCGAGCGCGACCTCAAGGCCAAGGGCCTGCGCTTCATCGGCTCCGGCGTGTCCGGCGGCGAGGAAGGCGCCCGCTTCGGGCCGTCCCTCATGCCGGGCGGCGACCCCGCCGCCTGGGCCGAGCTGAAGCCCATCTGGGAAGCCGTCGCCTCCAAGGTCGACGCCGTCACCGGCGTCGAGCTGACCGGCGCCACCCCCGGCAAGCCGATCAAGGGCGGCGTGCCCTGCGTGGCCCACATCGGCCCGGACGGCGCCGGCCACTACGTCAAGATGGTCCACAACGGCATCGAGTACGGCGACATGCAGATGATCTGCGAAGCCTACGACCTGATGCGCGGCCTCCTGGGCATGACCCCGGACGAGATCGGCACCACCTTCGAGGAATGGAACCAGGGCGACCTGAACTCCTTCCTCATCGAGATCACCGCCAAGGTCCTCAAGCAGAAGGACCCCGAGACCGGCGTCCCGCTGGTCGACGTCATCCTCGACACCGCCGGCCAGAAGGGCACGGGCAAGTGGACGAGCGCCAACGCCCTCGACATGGGCGTCGCCGCCCCGACCATCGCCGAAGCCGTCTTCGCCCGCTGCCTCTCCGCCGTGAAGGACGAACGCGTCAAGGCCGCCAAGGTCCTCCGCGGCCCGAAGCGCGCCATGACCAAGCCGGACAAGGCGAAGGTCATCGAGCAGATCCGCGACGCCCTCTACTGCTCCAAGATCTGCTCCTACGCCCAGGGCTTCCAGCTCATGCGCGAGGCCCAGAACGAGTACAAGTGGAAGCTCAACTTCGGCGAGATCGCCCAGATCTGGCGCGGCGGCTGCATCATCCGCGCCCGCTTCCTGCAGAAGATCACCGAGGCCTTCGGCAAGAAGCCCCGGCTCGCGAACCTGCTCCTCGACCCGTACTTCAAGAAGACGGTCAAGAAGGCGCAGAAGAACTGGCGCAAGGTCATCGCCCTCGCGGTGAAGCACGGCATCCCCGTCCCGACCCTCGGCTCGGCCCTCTCGTACTTCGACTCGTACCGCACCGCGGACCTCCCGCAGAACCTGCTCCAGGGACAGCGCGACTTCTTCGGCGCCCACACCTACGAGCGGAAGGACAAGCCCCGCGGCGAATTCTTCCACATCGACTGGCCGGACCCCAAGCGTCCGCAGCTCAAGGCCTGAGCGCCTCGACCGGCGGGAACCGGAAGGGCGTCCGCGCGGACGCCCTTCTTCTTTGGCGGACCTACTGCGCCGACCAACCGCCGCCGGTGGCGGCGGCGAGGCGGACGGCGACCTGCCGGCGCTCCCAGACGACCAGCGAGAGCGTGCGCGCGGCCAAGGCCTCGTCGCGGCGGGCGAGCGTGAGTTCGTTCTCGTTGGCGAGGCCGGCCCGGTGGCGGGCTTCGGCGTTGGCGAGACGTTCGCGGACGGCCGCGAGGACGCGGGCCGTGAGTTCCTCCTGCTGCGCGAGCTCGCGGAGGTCGGCGAGGGCGTCCTCGACCTCGCGGAAGGCGCCGAGCACGGCCTTCGTCCATTCGGCGGCGGAGCCGTCGATCCGCGCGCGCGCGGCCTCGAGGTTGGCCTCGCGGCGGCCGGCGTCGAAGAGCGGCAGGTCGACGGAGGGCGCCAGGCTCCAGAAGCCCGCGGCGCCCTGGCCGAGGCGCGAAGCGGGATCCGCCTGCCAACCGGCCTGGCCGGTCAGCGTGACGGACGGGTAGAAGTCGGCGCGGGCCGCGCCCTCGCGGGCGACGGCGGCGTCGAGGCGCGCGGCGGCGGCGGCGAGGTCGGGCCGGCGGAGCAGGAGCGCGGACGGCACGCCGGCGCCGAAGGCCGGCATCGCGGCGACGCCCCGGGCGGCGGGCAGGCCCTCGCCGGGCGCGGCGCCGATGAGCGCGCGCAGCGCGTTCTCCGCGGCGGCGACGCGGCGGCGGCCGAGGCCCTCGTCGACCTTGGCCTGGGCGGCCGCCAACTTGGCCGAGGCAAGCGGATCGGAGTCGACCAGGCCGGCGGCGACGGTCTTCTCGACCAGCTGCATCTCGCGGAAGCGCGTGGCGAACTCGGTCTCGAGGAAGGCGAGCTGCTCGCGGGCGCCGCGCACGGCGAACCAGAGGCGCGCGACCTCGGCGGCGAGGGCGAGGTCGGCCTGCGCCGCGGTGAACTTCGCGGCCCGGACGTCGGCTTCCGCGGCCTGCGACTTGGCGGCCTCGCGGCCCCAGACGTCGAGTTCCCACGAGGCCTTGGCGGCGACGGCGGTGACGTCGGTGCGGCGCGGGATGCCCGGCGGGAAGCGCCCGTTGGCCACCGAGATGCGCGAGGCCTCCTGGCCGGCGCCGACGGAGAACGCCGGCTCGTCGCCGGCGTCGGCCGCGCGGAGCAGGGCCACGGCTTCGCGCTGGCGCGCGCGGGCGAGCGCGAGATCCGGGCTGCCCTTGCGGGCGCGGGCGAGCAGGTCGAGCAGCGCGGGATCGCCGAAGGCCTCGGCCCACTTCGCGTCGGCGACGGCGCCCGCCTGCGAGAAGGCGGCCGGGGCCGCCGGCGGCGCGGGCGGCGGCGCGGGTTCGTGGGCGCAGCCCGCGAGGGCGAGCGCCGCGAGGAGGCCGGTCTTATTTGCCCGGCGCATCTTGGGAGGCGTCGATGTAGACGTCCATCTGCTGGCCGACGAAGAGGGCGCGGCCCGCCGGGCGGTCGAACTGGTAGATCACCTGGAGGACGCGCGTGTCGACGCGCTCGACGCTGGCGCCGGTGAGCGAGGCCTTCGGGATCACGAAGGGCTCGATGCGGACGAACTTGAGGGGGATGGAGCGGTCCTTGCCGCCGGCGAGGGAGCTTTCGCCCTTCAGGTAGCCCTTCGCGGGCAAGCCGTCGCGCATGCGCGTGGCGAGCTGTTCGTCGACGTCGCAGCGGATCTGCAGGCGCGAGATGTCGCCGAGGACCACGGGGGCCTTGGCCCCGGCGGCCACGAACTCACCCGCGCGGACGCCGACCTGCAGCACCGTGGCGGCGATGGGCGAGCGGAGCACCAGGCGGTCGAGGAGCACGTCCGTCTGCTCAAGCTGGGCCTGCGCGAGCGCCAGGCGCGCCTGCGCCTCCTTGGCGGCCATCTGGTAGGAGACCAGGTCGGCGGCCGCGACCGCGCCGCTGTCCTTGAGGCCGGTCCAGCGCCGGGCGGCGTCGGCCGCGCGCTCGGCGGTGGCGGCGGCGGCCTGGACGGCGGCCTGCTGCACGGCGCGCTGCGCGCGGAGATCGCGGTCGTCGAGCGTCAGGATCGGGTCGCCGGCCTTCACCTTGTCCCACACCTTGACGTGGACCTTGGCGACCGTGCCGGAAGTCGGGGAACCGAGCAGCGTGTTCTCGGCGACGGCCTCGACGAGGCCGGCGGCGGCGATGAGGCCGTCCTTGTCGCGGGTGGCCGGCTCGTAGGGCGGGGGCTTGATCGGCGTCTCGGTCGCCGTGCCGCGGGTGAGCTGCAGGGCGGCGCCGGCGCCGGCGAGGGCGAGGGCGAAGAGCAGGAGGCGTTTCTTGAACATAAGGGGGCTCAGAGCTGGGAGGTGTCGAGGAGGCGCGGGTCGTCGACCACGCGGCTGATGCGGCCGTCCTCCATCTCCGCGATGCGGTCGGCGAAGCGGAAGATGCGGTGGTCGTGGGTGACGACGACCACGCAGCGCTCCGGCGAACGGGAGAGGTCGCGGACCATCTGCATGATCTGGGCGCCGGTGTCCTTGTCCAAGGCCGACGTCGGCTCGTCGCAGATGAGCAGCGGAGGCTCGTGCACGAGGGCGCGGGCGATGGCGACGCGCTGCTGCTGGCCGCCGGAGAGCGCGTTGGGCCGGCCGTCCTCGCGGCCCTTGAGGCCGACCTTGTCGAGGATGGCCACGGCGCGGTCGCGCGCCTCGGCGTAAGGCCGGCCCTGGATGAGCAGCGGCACCATCACGTTCTCCGCGACGGACAAGGTCGGGATAAGGTTGAAGGACTGGAAGACGAAGCCGAGGTTGCGGCGCCGGAACGCCGTGAGGGCCTCCTGACCGAGCCCGTCGAGGCGTTGGCCGAAGACCTCGACCGTCCCCGCCTGGGGCGTGAGCGTGCCGGCGATGACGGAGAGGAGCGTGGTCTTCCCGCAGCCGGACGGACCGACCAGCATGATGAGCTCGCCGCGGCGCGCCTCGAACTCGGCCTGCTTGAGGGCGACGACGCGGTTCTCGGGCGTCCCGAAGAACATGTCGACGCCGGCGGCGCGGACGGCGATGGCGTGGGCGTGGTGGCTCATCCGCGGAAGACGGAGGCGGCGTCGACGCGCGACACCTTGATGATGCCGATGACGGCGGAGACGAGGCTGATGCCCAGCACCAGGGCGAACGTCGCCCAGAGGATCTGCGGGTACATCACGAAGGGCGGCATGCCCTTCTCGATCATGACGCGGCCGATGGCCTGCGCCATGCCGGCGCCGAGGCCGAAGCCGACGAGGCCGGCGGTGAACGCCTGCGCGAGGAGCATGCGGGCGATGACGCCCATGCCCGCGCCCATCGCCTTGATGGCCGCGAAGTACTTCAGGTTCTCGAGCACGAACGAGTAGAAGGTCTGGCCGGAGATCGCGATGCCGACGAAGAGGCCGAGGAGGACGGCGGTGCCGAAGGAGAAGGGGATGCCGGTGTTGGTCCAGAACCACCAGAAGGTGTTGCGCGCCAGGCTGCGCTCGCCCCAGTTCCAGATCACGGTGTCCGAAGTCCAGGCCTTGAGGCCGGTGTCGCGCTCGATGCGGTCGCAGAGCGCGGCGGGGGTCACGCCCGGCTGCGGCTCGACGAGCATGAAGCTCAGGGTGCGGCGCGCCCCGAGCGTGTAGCCCTTGGCGCGGTCGTAGGTCGTGTAGACGAAGGGCCCGCCGGTGAAGGCGCGCTTCACCCGGCAGATGCCGACGATGCGGGCCTGGATGTCGTTGATCTCGAACGTGTCGCCGACCTTGAGCGGGGTGTTGCGCGGCTTGCCGTCGGGGCCGACGCCCATCCGGCCCATCAGCGCGGCGCCCCACTCGTCCACGATGACGGTGTCGGGGAGGCGCAGGTCCTCGATGCGCCCCTGCGTGAGGACGGCGGGGGCGCCGGCGAAGGTGTCGGCGTCGATGCCGACGAGCGTGATCAGCTTGAAGTTGCCGTCCTGCATGCGCGCCTGGACGAAGGACGTGTGGAGCGGGGCGGCCCAGGCGACCCCGTCGACGGAGCGGACGCGCCCGAGGTCGGTGTCGCGCAGCGGCTTGGCGTCGTTGACCTGCTCGACCATCGGGTCGCTGACCCAGACCTGGGCGCGGATGTTGACCATCGGCGTGTAGGTCCAGCTCATGATCCCGAAGAAGACCGAACTCTGCTGGGCCATGAGCAAGGCCGAGAACGCCAACCCGCACAGGAGCATCGCCAGCTTGGCGAGGTCTCCGAAGAGCATGTTGAGGGCGAGGCGGTACATCGGGCGGCGGGCGCAGAGTGTCGCCCCAACGAGCCCCGCGTCAACGGGAAGTCAAACGGCCCGGACGATGTCCGGGCCGCTGGGGGAACCGACGGGGCGCGCCGCTTACTGGGCGACGGCCGCCGGGGCGGACTTGATCAGCCAGGTGGTCTTGAAGAAATCGGGGCCCCAGGCGGCGTTGACGGACCAGGCGGCGACCAGGAGGACGAGCGCGATCGAGAAGCAGCGCACGACCTTGGCCTTGTCCTCGCTCTTGGCGGAGGCGTGCAGGAGGCCGACCGCGCCGAGCGCGAAGAGCGGGTGGAACCAGGAGACGTTGCGGGCCTCGGGCTGGAAGACCACCCACAGGCCGATGGCGAGGTTGATGTCGACCAGGACGGCGACGACGCGCTGCAGCACCGGCTTGGGTCCCTTCGTCAGGGCGACGACGATGACGGCCAGGATCAGGACGAGAAGGAGCGAGCCGTAGTGCTTATGGGCGGTGAAGAGCGGATGCATGCGGTGACCTTGGGTCCTGCCCGGCCCGATTCAAGCCCTGCCTTGGGATTTCAGCGTTCCTCCGGGAAGAGCCCGCGGAAGGTGAAGGCCGCCGCGGCCGCGCCGACGAGCTGGAGGACGGCGAGCA
>JBEBDN010000157.1:0-3896 GCA_041156945.1 Verrucomicrobiota bacterium
AGCAGCGGGACCAGGACCTCCGCCCACCGCTGCGCGATCTTCTCCGCCCCGCGCTCGTTCGGGTGCACGCGGTCGGCGATGGTGTCCGCGGCCACGTCGAAACCCGTCGCCAAATCGACCGTCAGGACGCGTTGACCGGGCCGGTCGAGTTCCTTGGCCAAGGCCGCGAGGGCGATGTTCAGTTCCGGGATGTAGGCGTACTTCGGCAGCTTGCCGGCGGGGATGACCTGCGCGACGACGACGACGGCGTGGTGGTTGCGCGACCGGGCGGTCGCAACCATCGCGCGGATCGCGGCGAGGATGCCGGGGATGGGCTTCTCCTCCGCGAAGTGGTTGTGGCCCGCCTGGATCATCAGGATATCCGCCGGGGCCGCGGCCAATTTGGCGTCGAGGATGCCCGCGAGGAACTCCGCGTTCTTGCCGCCGTACCCTTCATGGCGGAGGGGACCCTGCGGGGTGGGCGTGGTTTGGGAGCCGACGAACTCGAAGCGGACCCCGGCGGCGCGGAGCTTGGCCGCCAGGGCCACGCGGTAGGTCGCGTAGGTCGCGCCCCCGCCCTGCGTGATCGAATCGCCGACCGGCATGATGCGCATGATGCGCGGGGGCGGCGGGGAGGCCGCGACGCCCGCCAAGGTCGCGGCGAAAAGCACGAGGAGTCGTCGCATCAGCCGAGGAAACGGAGCACCTGCTCGGCCAGCAGCGCCATGCCCAGGCCGGACAGGCCGATGAGGGTCTCGGTGATGGTCCAGGTCCGCAGCGTCTGGCCCACGGTGAGGCCGAGGCATTCCTTGACCATCCAGAAGCCGCTGTCGTTGAGGTGGGAGAGGAAGAGCGAACCGCAGCCGACCGAGATCACCATGAGCTCGGGGCTGGTGCCGGGGTGGGCCGCCATCACCGGGGCGATGAAACCGGAGGCGACCGTGATGGCCACGGTGGCGGAACCCGTCGCGACACGGATGAAGGCCGACACCAGCCAGCCGTAGACCAGCAACGGCAAGCCGGCCGAGGCGGCCAGCTCCGCGAGCTGCCTGTCGACCCCGGCCGTACGCATCACGAGCGCGAAGCCGCCGCCGGCGCCGACCAGGATGAGCGTCATGCCGATGCCGGCGACGCTCTGCTCGGAGAATTTCAGGAGTTCGCCGGCGGAACGGCCGCACCGGCGGCCGAAGGCCCACATCGCGAAGAGCACCGACGAAAGCAGGGCGATGACGGGGTGGCCGACGAACAGGCCGACCTTGCCCCAGAGGGTTTCCTTCGCGTGGAGCAGTTCGACGACGGTGCCCGCCAGAAGGAGCATCACCGGCAGGAGGACGGTGAAGAGCGTGAGCCCGAAGGTCGGGAGGACCTGCTGGGCGGAAACCGAAGGCGTGAAATCCGGCGTGGCGACCGCGACCCGCTTGACGGCGAGCCGGGCGAAGAAGGGACCGGCGATCGCGGCGACGGGGATGCCCAGGACCAGGGCCCAGAGGATCACCTTGCCCATGTCGGCGCGCAGGGCCTCGATCGCGATGACGGGGCCGGGGTGCGGGGGCATCAGGCCGTGCATCACCGAAAGGAAGGACAGCATCGGGAGGACCAGCAGGAGGAACGGCCGACCGGTCTCCTTCGCCAACGTGATCACGATCGGCAGGATGAGGAGCAGCCCGACCGCGAACCAGGTGGTCATGCCGACGCAGAGCGCGAGCAGGATGATGCACAGGCCGATGCGCCCGGGGCCGAGCACGCGGATGAACTCCTTGGCGAGCACCCCGGCGCCGCCGGATTCGGCGAGGAGCTTGCCGAAGACGACGCCCAGCACGATGATGGCGCCGGTTCCGGCCAAGGTGTTGCCGAAACCCGTCTGGAAGGCCTTGAGGACCTCGGCCATGGTGATCGCCCCGGAACCGGCGACGACCATCGCCCCGAGGGCCAGCGAGCTGATCAGGAGCGCGATGAACGGGTTGAGCTTCAGCCAGGTGACGAGCCCGACCAGGACGGCGATGGCGAGGAGGGCGAAGAGCATGGGGAAATCAGGCCTTGGGCGGGGCGACCGTGGCGCGGGTGGCGCCGGTGCTGATGCCGCCGTCGACGAGCAGGGTCTGCCCGGTCACGTACCGGCTCTCCTCGGAGGCGAGGAAGACCACCGGGCCGGCGAGATCCCCCGCCGCGCCGGGCCGCTTGAGCGGGATGCGGTCGCACAGGTACTCGACCCACTCCTTCTGCTCGTAGAGCACGGCGTTCTGGGCGGTCTTGAACCAGCCCGGGGCGAGGCAATTGACCGTGACGCCATGCCGTCCCCAGTCGTCGGCCAGGCTCATCGTGAGCTGCTTCACGCCGCCGCGGCTGGCGCCGTAGGGGGCGAGGCCGGCGTAGCCCGCGACGCAGGTCACCGAGCCGATGTTGATGATGCGGCCGTAGCCGCGGGCGATCATCCCCGGTGCGACGGCCTGGGACGTGAAGAACGTCCCGCGCAGGTTGGTGTCGAGGATGGTGTTCCAGTCCTCCCAGCTGACCTCGAGGGCGGGCTTGCGGATATTGCAACCGGCATTGTTGACCAGGATGTCGATCCGGCCCATCTGCCGCTCCACCTCGGCGACGCCGGCCTTGATGCTGGCGCCATCGCGGACGTCGAGGGCGACGGCGCACGTGCGGCGACCGAGCGCCTCGATCTCCCGGCGGAAGGCATCGAGCTTGGACGCGTCGCGGCTCGACATGGCGATGTCGGCGCCGGCCTGCGCGAGGGCGCGGGCGAAATGTTGGCCGAGGCCGCGGCTGGTGCCGGTGACGAAGGCGACCTTGCCGGCGAGGCTGAAGAAGGGGGAGGACATCAGGCGTTCGGGGCGAGGATGACCTTCATCACGCCGGGGGCGCCGGCGTAGAGTTTGGCGAACCAATCGGCGCCCTGCTCGAGCGGGGCCACGGCGGAGATGATGCGGTCGACCTTGATCTGCTTGGTCGCGAGGAGCTCGATACAGCGCGGAATCTCGCCGGCGGAAGCGCAGGAACCCTGCAGGCGCAGCTGGCGGGTCACCACGACCTGCAAAGGCAGCTCGGTCTTGGGCGAGAGGTTGCCGACAAGGGTCACGGTGCCGCCCTTACGGACCGCGTGGATGGCGGACAGCACGGTGGCGTTAAGCCCCACGCACTCGAAGGCGGCGTCGGCGCCCTGCCCCTTCGTCAGCCCCTTGACGAACTCAGTGAGGTCGCCCCCGGTCTTGGCATTGAAGCTATGCGTCGCACCCAGGTTGCGGGCGACGGCGAGGCGGGACTCTTCGGTGTCGACGGCGATGACCTGGGCGAAGCCGGCAATCCGGGCGGCCTGCAGGGTGAGCAAGCCGATCATGCCGGTCCCGACGACCACGGCCGTGTCGCCCGGGGCGCACGGCGTGAGGCGCACGGCGTGGACGCCGACCGAGACGGCCTCGATCATGGCGGCCTCGTTGAAGCCAAGGGCGTCGGGCAGCACGTGCACGATGCGCGCGGGCACCGTGACGAATTCGGCGAAGGCACCATGGCGGCGATAGTCTCCGCAGGAGACGCCCAGCACCTGGCGATTGTCGCAAAGATTCACGTCGCCGCGCCGGCAGTGGACGCAGCCGCCGCAGAAGACCGTAGAGTCGAAGGTCACGCGCTGGCCCGGCTTCAGGGTCGTCACCTGCGCACCCACGCCGGCGATCACGCCGGCCGCCTCATGCCCCATGACCAGCGGCGGGATGCGGCGCCCGGTGGATCCATCATAACCATGGATGTCGGAACCGCAGATACCGCAGGCCTTGACCTGGATCAGGACCTCTTCCGGACCGCAGACGGGACTCGGCACGTCCGTGTAGGACATGCTTTTGTACTCGGTGAGCAAAAGGGCTTTCATGGGGACGCCTCCGGTATGGGAGACCTGCGAGGAAAGGGCAAGGTTTTGG
>JBEBDN010000158.1:0-5266 GCA_041156945.1 Verrucomicrobiota bacterium
CGCCGCCGGGGTCGTCGGGTTCGGGCTTCTCTTCGCGGGTGCGGCCGGCGCGATCTTCGTGCGGTCGCTGCGCATGGCGGTGGTGCCCGAGGTCGCGGCCGGCAAGCAGGGCTCCGATGTCGGCCTCTTCGCCGGCCTCGTCCTCGCGCTCGTCGCCGGCGTGCTGGTCTACGACCGATGGCACAAAGGCGTCGCCTGGGCTCCGGTGGTGATGGGTTTCTGCCGAGGGCTCCTGCCGATCCTGGGCGCCGCCCTGGCCGGCGAGTCCATCGGCGCGACGCTCACGGGCCCCGCTGAACCCTACCTCCTCGGAGCCGCCACCTTGTGGGCCCACACGTTCGGGCTGACTTGGGTCGCGCGCCACGAGGCCACGGATGGGGCGCCGCCGGCTTGGACCGCCTGGGCTTTGTTCGTCGTGCCCCTGCCGCTAGCCCTCTACGCTGGTTTAAGCAGCGCGGGCAGCGGTCTCTGGGCGTGGCCGGCGTTGGCGCTTTTCGCGGTCTGGATCTGGAACTCCAATCGCCGCCACCCCCTGCCGACCGGCGTGCCGGGCCGAGTGTCCGACCGTCTGGCCGCCTCGCCATTCCTCGATTATTTGATTCTCGGCCGTCCGTTGCTCTGGACCATCTTGCTGCTCGGGGCTCCGGCCGCGGTCGTGTTCCACCCGACCCACGTGGCGAACCTCGTTCCGTTCGGCGCGCTCGCTCTCCTTGGGCCGCTGGCCTGCTTCGGCCTGACGCTGTTGTTCCGCCGCTGGATTCCGCAGACCTAGCGCTTTTGGCGGGATTTGGCCGGGCGGGGGAGGGAACTGGGCTTGCCCGCGGGGGTCGTAGGGTTTCTGATAACCCCTCCCCCGGGCCATGGACGACTCCCTCGACCTCGAATTCACGGTGACCTACCGGCATCGCATCTTCTTTACGGAAGGCGCGTTCGCGGCGGGCAACCGGGTGCTGGCCGACCTCTTCGCCGGGGCCAAGGTCATCCCGATCGTGGATTCCGGCCTCGCGCACTCTCGCCCGGGTTTCACCGCGGAGATCGCCGCCTATGGCCGCGCCGCCGGCGTGAACTTCACCCGCGAGCCGCTGGTGCTGACCGGCGGTGAGCCCGCCAAGAAGGACTCCGCGGTGGTCAAGGCCGCCCTCGCCGCCATCGAGGCCGACAAGATCTGCCGCCATTCCTATGTCCTCGCGATCGGCGGCGGCGCCTTCCTCGACGCCGTCGGCTTCGCCGCGGCCACCGCCCACCGCGGGGTGCGCCTGGTGCGCATGCCGACCACGACGCTCGGCCAGGGCGACGCGGGCGTGGGCGTGAAGAACGGCATCAACACTTTCGGGAAGAAGAACTTCACCGGCGCCTTCGCGGTGCCCGCCGCCGTCGTCAACGACCTCGCCCTGCTCGCTTCGCTGGACGCCCGCGGCCTGCGCGACGGCCTCGTCGAAGCCGTGAAGGTCTCGCTGCTCAAGGACCCGGTGTTCTTCGCCAACCTCGAGAAGGAGGCCCCGCTGCTCGCCGCCGGCGACATCCCGGCCATCGGCCGCGCCGTCCGCCGCTCCGCCGAGCTGCACGCCCGCCACATCGCCGGCAACGGCGACCCCTTCGAGCTCGGCAGCGCCCGCCCCCTCGACCTCGGCCACTGGGCCGCGCACAAGCTCGAGTCCATGACGAACCATCGCCTCACGCACGGCGAAGCCGTCGCGGTGGGCCTGGCGCTCGACCTCCTCTGCGCCCGCGACCTGGGTCACTTCGGCGCGGCCGAAACCGCCCGCGCGCTCGACCTGCTCGTCGCCCTGGGCTTCAGGATCTACGCCCCCGAGATGCACCAGGACGGCGGCGCCACCATGCTCGCCGGCCTCGAGGAATTCCGCGAGCACCTCGGCGGCCAGCTCACGCTCGTCCTCCCGACGGCCATCGGCAAGTCCACGCAAGTCCACGAGATGCCCACCGCCATCGTGCGCCGCGCGACCGACGAACTGCGCGCGCGCGACCAGCAGCCATGCGCCGCGCGGTCCTGAACGTCGTCGGCCTCTCCGTCCGGGACCTCGCCTCCGGCGTGATGCCGCGCCTCGCCGCGCGCGCCGCGAAAGGCTCCGTTGCCCGCGTGAAGCCCGCGTTCCCCGCCGTCACCTGCACCGCGCAGTCCGATTACCTCACCGGCCAGCCGCCGAGCACGCACGGCATCGTCGGCAACGGCTGGTACGACCGCGCGCTCAGCGAGGTGCAGTTCTGGAAGCAGTCCAACCGCCTGGTCGGCGCCCCGAAGGTCTGGGACGCGCTCCACGCCAAGAACCCCAAGCTGAAGGTCGCGAACCTCTTCTGGTGGTACAACATGGGCACCGCGGCGGACATCTCCGTCACGCCGCGCCCGGTGTACAAGGCGAATGGCGGCAAGGTCTTCGACATCGCGAGCTTTCCCCAGCGTTACCGGACCCTGCTGAAGCGCGACCTCGGCGATTTCCCGTTCCATTCGTTCTGGGGGCCGCGCGCCGGCCTGCCGTCGTCGCGGTGGATCGCCGACAGCGCCCGCTGGGTCGAGGAGCATGACCAGCCCGACCTCAGCCTGGTCTACCTGCCGCATCTGGATTACGACCTGCAACGGTTCGGGCCGGTCGACCCGCGCAGCGACGTCGCCCGGCGCGAGGTCGACCAGCTCGTCGGCGACCTCGCCGATTTCCTCGAAGCCCGCGGCGTCGAGGTCCTCATCGTCTCCGAATACGCCATCACCGCCGTTGACCGGGCCGTCCCGCTGAACAAGGTGTTGCGTGAGCACGACTGGCTTGAGCTCAAGCTGGAGGATGGCGTCGAGACCCTCGACGTCTTCAACTCCAAGGCCTTCGCCGTCGTCGACCACCAGGTCGCGCACGTCGTCGTCCTCGACCCGTCGGTCCGCGAAGAAGTCCGCAAGGTCCTGCTCGCCACTCCCGGCGTCGCGCAGGTGCTCGACGCCGAGGGTCAGGCTGCGGCCGGCATCAGGCATGTCCGCAGCGGCGACTTCGTCGTCGTCGCCGACGACCATAGCTGGTTCTCCTACTACTGGTGGGAGGAGGGGCAAGGGGACCCGGATTACGCCCGGACCATCGATATCCACCGTAAGCCCGGCTACGACCCCGTCGAGCTCTTCATCGATCCCAAGATCCGGTTCCCGATGCTCAAGATCGCCTGGTTCCTGCTGAAGAAGACCCTCGGCTTCAAGGCGCTCATGGAAGTCATCTCCCAGGACGCCTCGCTGGTGAAGGGGTCGCATGGCCGCATCCCGGAAGACCCGTTGGACTGGCCGGTGCTCATCGCGCCCACCGGCGCCGGCTTGCCCGCGCAGATCGCTTCGACCGACGTCTACGCGCAGATCGTCCGCGGTTTCTGAACGCGGTTCGCCTGCGGGGTGGACTCAGACCCGCCCGTCCCCAATCTGGGCGGCACTCCCCGCCCCGATGGATATCCGTCTCGCCGCTTTGCTCGCCGCCCTGAACTTGGGGGCGGCGCCCTTCCCGGAGCCGCGCAATAACCAGCCGGAGACGATTCCGCCGCTCACGCCGGCCGACGCCCTGACCAAGCTCCATCTGCCGCCGGGCTTCCGGGCCTCGCTCTTCGCCGCCGAGCCAGATGTGCGCCAGCCCATCGCGCTCTGCTGGGATGAGCGCGGCCGACTCTGGGTGGCGGAGAACTACACCTACTCGGATGGCAAGGAACGCTTCGACCTGAAGTTGAAGGACCGTATCGTGATCTTCGAGGACGCGGACCACGACGGGAAGTTCGATAAGCGCACGGTGTTCACCGACGAGGTGCAGATGCTCACGAGCATCGAGCGCGGTTTCGGCGGGGTATGGGCGATGTGCCCGCCGCACCTGCTCTTCATCCCGATGAACGGCGATAAGCCGGCGGGTCCGCCCCAGGTGGTGCTCGATGGTTTCAGCACGACGGCCGCCAGCCGACATACCTTTGCCAACGGACTCAAGTGGGGCCCCGACGGCTGGCTCTACGGACGCGTGGGCATCTCCAGCACCTCTTGGATCGATGTGCCGGGCGTCCCGAAGGAGAAGCGCCAGCCGACCGCGGGCGGGCTCTGGCGCTACCACCCGGTGACGAAGGTCTTCGAGCCGTATTGCCACGGCACGACGAACCCGTGGGGCTCCGATTGGACCAAGGACCACGAGCTGCTCTTCATCAACACGGTGATCGGGCATGGTTGGCAGGGTATCCACGGCGCCCACTTCAAGCGCATGCACGGCGAGGATCCGTACCCGTTCGTGTACGAGCTCATCGACCAGCAGGCGGACCACTATCATTGGGACACGGGCAAGAAGTGGAACGATGCGGATGGCGGACGCGGCGGGGCCGAGGCCTTGGGCGGCGGTCACGCGCACGTAGGCATGATGATCTACCGGGGCGAGAACTGGCCGGCGCAGTTCCGGGACAAGTTGATGACCCTCAACCTCCACGGTCGCCGCGTGAACGTCGAAGCCATCGAGCGGCAAGGCAGCGCGCTGGTCATGAAGCACCAGCCGGATATCCTCAAGTCCGACGACCCTTGGTTCCGCGGGATCGAGTTGAGCCAGGGGCCGGACGGCGCCGTCACGATCCTCGACTGGAGCGACATCGGCGAATGCCACGACCAGGACGGTATCCACCGCACCAGCGGCCGGATCTTCAAGGTCGCCCATGGCGAGCCCAAGCAACCCGGCATCGACCTCACCCGGGCGACCCCGGCCCAGCTCGTCGACCTGCAGCGTAGCCCGAACGAATGGCTGGTCCGCATGGCCCGCTGGGAACTCCGCGAACGCGCCTGGAGGGGTGTCGACCTGTCGTCGGCCTTGCCCGCGTGGGAGAAGCTTGTCGCCGACGCCGACCCGGTCCTCGCGCTCAACGCGCACTCGACCTTACGTGCGATGTCCGCGACCAAGTCGGGGGCGGAGCCCTTTGCCGATGCTCACCGCGCCCATTACGCGCCCGCCGCCCTCCTCGCGGAGAAGCGCCCCGATGTCCTGGCGCGCCTGATCGAACGCGAACTCACCGAGCCGTTGGTGCGGCGTAACAACTCCTTGGCCAAGTACGCGAACCATACCGGTTTCATCCCGAACGGCGACGAGCAGGAGAATGCGATCCTGCAGCTGGCGTCGGCCCCGCACGGCCAGCGCGTGCGCCTCGCCTTGGCGTCGGCGCTTCCGCACCTCACTCCGACCATGCGCACGCTCGTCGCCCAGCACCTGCTGCGCTACGACCAGGACGCGACCGACCATAACCTCCCGCTGCTCGTCTGGACGGGGATCCGCGA
>JBEBDN010000159.1:0-5695 GCA_041156945.1 Verrucomicrobiota bacterium
TCGCCCGTCGTGCCGCCGATGAAGACCCGGTCGATCTTCCGGGCGAGCAGGTGGGCCGCCTGCCGCTCGACGACCGCCAGGTTCAGGGAGCCGTCGGCGTGGAAGGGCGTGTGGGTGGCCGGGCAGAGGCCGTGGAACTTGAAGGCGGACATGGGGAGGAAGGTCAGGCGCGGTCGTCGTCGGTGGCGCGGATCCTAAGCACCAGCCAGGCCGAGAGACAAGCCACGGCCGCGAAACCGCCGAAGATCAGGTTGAGCGGCACCTGGTGGTCGCGGAGCCAGCCGAAGCCGACGTCGGCCAGGCCGCCGCAGGAGATGCTGGCCAGGTTCATGAGGCCGTAGCCGGTGGCGCGTTGGTCGGGCCGGGCGATCTGCGCGAGGATCGGCATGTTGTTGCTGTCGAAGAGGCCCCAGCCCAGGCCGAAGAGCACGAGGAAAGCGATGGCCAGCGGGAGCGAGCCCTGGCCGATGACGATGCCGACGCCGAGCAACGCCGGGACGATGAGGCTCATGCCGAGGGCGCTGACTTGTTGCCGGCCCCGCGGCGAACGACGCATCCAGCGGTCCGCCAACCAGCCGCCGCCCAACGCGCTCAGGATGGCGGCGCCTTGCCACCATACCACGGCGCTGACGCCGGCCAAGCCCTGGGTCAGCCCGAGGTCCTTCTGGAGGACGCTCGGCATCCAGTCGCGCACGACCCACCCGGCCAAGGCGGGCAGGGTGAAGTACAGCAGCAGCAGCCGGAAATCCCGGTTGCCCAGGAGTTCGCCCACCGCGACGTCCGGCCGCGCCGGCGGCGTAGCCGCGTCCCGCGGGGTGTCCCGCAGCCACCACCAGAGCGGCAACGCGTAGGCCACGCCGAGCAGGCCCAGGCCCGTGAAGGCCCAACGCCACCCGAGCGCCGGATCGTCCGCCACGTAGCCGCCGAGGCTCCCGAGCATGACGCCGAGGTAGATGCCGATCTGGTGGAGTCCCACCGCGCGCGAGCGCGTCGCGGTCCCGTGGTGGTCGGCGATCAGGGCCAGCGCGGCGGGGATGTAGAACGCCTCGCTCAGTCCCATGATGGCGCGCGTCGCCAGGAGCTGGTCGTAGCTGGTCGCGTGCGCCGTCGCCCACGTGTCGGCGGACCAGACGAAGAGGCTCAGCGCGATGACATGCCGGCGGCCGAAGCGATCCGCCACGTAGCCGGCGAAGGGGCTGGCCAGCGCGTAGGTCCATTTGAACCAGGCGAGCAGGTGGCCCCATTGCGCCTGCGTCTTCAGGTCGTCCACGGAGCCCATGATCGACTTCTGCATCGTCGCGACGAGCTGCCGGTCGAGGTAGTTGAGGAGCGCGACCGGCAGGAGCAGCACCACCATGAGCCAGGCGGTGCGCAACGGCGACGGAGCCGGCGGCGGGGTGAAGTTCATCGGAGCTTGGCGGGGATGGTCCAGCTGCTGCACGCCGGCGTGCGCACGCCGGGCCGGGTCTCGCCGCTGATCGTCACGAGGTCATGCCCCAGGCGCAGCAGCGGCGCGGTCGCCAGCGGCGTCGGCCATTGGCCGACGACCTTCGGCTCGCGGGTCTCGAGGTCGATGAAGAGGATGTCGCGGGATTGGCCCGGGTGCTCGGCGGGCGGCTTGCCGTAGTGCGCGCCATCGTCGCCGCCGACGAAGAAGAGGCCGGTGCCGGAGGCCACGCCCGGTCCGGCGGGCGCCGCCAACGGCGTGGCGAGCCCATGGAAGTCGGCCCCCTGCAGCCGGCTGTTCGCGTGGTGCAGGTCGCCTTGGTAGGCCCGCGCCGGCTTGCCGCCTTGCGCGAAGAGGCCGCAGCCGCCGCCCCACAGCAAGGTCGTCTCGTCCGCGCCAAAGAGCGGCAGGATCCGCGCCTGGGCCGCTTCCTCCGCGGAGAGGCGCCAGCCTGCCTGCGGCTGGTCCAGGCGCAGGCTCGCGAGCGTGCCGAGCGCGACGGTGGCGTCGGGTGAGCGGCTGCCGCCGAGCACCGCGAGGGCGCCGTTCACTTCGGCGAAGCCGGCGTAGGCGCGCGGCTCGGGCAGCGGAGCCGCGAACTTCTCGCAGCGCCCGTCCGCGGTCACTTTCCAGACGTCGGCGAGGTGCTTCTCCGCGTCCGCGCCTCCGGCGACGATCAAGGCCTTGCGGTCGGCGCTGGGACAGAAGGCCGCGTAGGCGTTGGGCGCCGGCAGGTCGCCGACCTTGCTCCAGGTCCACTGGCCGGCCGCGTCGCGTCGGCAGAGGAAGATGTCGCGATGGAAGACCTTGGCGCCGCCCGCCCACGGCGGCTGGCCCGGGAAGTTCGCGCCGCCCGCGGCGAGGATCGCTTCGCGGCCGTCGGCGTCGACGATCACGGCCGCCATCATGCCGGCGCGGCCCCGGGGGTCGGGGATGTCGGGCAGCTCCAGCGCCGACGACGCCGCGACCACGAGCAGGAGGCAGGCTTGGAATGGGCGCAGCAAGGTCATGGTCGCCGGGGGTCCTCCTTTCCTAGGGCCCCGCGGGAAGCATCGCCAGCCCCAACCTCACTCTTCGCGCACCAGCCAGCCTTCGGTCGAACGCGTGCAGGGGCGGGTCTCGCCGTTTACGACCGCAAACCCGCTATTCCATTTCGCGCAGCCCGTGGTGACGAGGGCGCAGGAGCCCTCTCCCTCGGAGCTCCAGGCGTCCGCGACCGGATCGTAGCCGAGCACTTCCTTCGTGAAGCCCGGATGCTTGAGCGGGTCGACCTTGCCCGCGAGCTTGCCGTCATCGCCGCCGAGCAGGAGGAATTTTCCGCCGAGCGACGGGCAGGGGCTCGGCGCGGCGGCCGCCGCCCGCGGCAAGGGCGCGAGGCGACGCCATTCCTTGCCGAGGGTGAACGCATGGCAGTCCGTCAGGTACTCGCGTTCGGCGCCCTTCACGCCCGGGGAGAGGGCGACGCCGCCGAACAGGTAGAACGTATCCTTGGTCCCCGCGGACTGGGCGAGCATGCGCCCGGAGCCGGCGCACAGCGGCAGTTCCTTCCAGCCGGCGTTCAGGTTGGCCAGGTCCAGCGCATAGGCCGTCGACGAGGCGACCGTGGCGTCCGGCCGTTCGGTGCCGCCGGCGACGATGACCTTGCTGCCGACGAGCGCGCCGGTCGCGTAGGCCAGCGGCCGGGGCAGGAAGGGGAAGGGACGGACCTTCAGTTCGCCCTCCTCCATGGCCAGCACGTAGCAGTCCGCGTAATGGCGGTGCGAGTCGGCGCCGCCGATGGTCAGCAGTCCCTGGCGGATCGCGACGCCCACGCCGTAGCCGATCGGGCGAGGGAGCTTGCCGACGGTGGTCCACTTCTTGGAGCGCGTGGTGGCGAGGGCCAGCACCTCGTCATGCCAGACCTTGGCGCCGCCTTCCCAAGCCGGCTTGGCGGGGAAGTTGGAGCCGCCCGCGCACAGCAGGGATTCGCCCGCGAGGCCGAGGAACGAACCGCCCACGCCCGGGGCATTCGGGGTTTCAGGAAGTCGGGTCCAGCGCATGGTGATGGCCACCAAGGAAGACAGGCGCCGCGAGGGTGTCCAGAGATTAGGCGTTTTCGCGGGAAACACCTTGTTTTTAGGCACGGTGGGCGCGGCGGGGCCGCCGCCGGCGGCGCGCGCCGCGGCGTTCCGGGGCGACTTTTGTTTGACACCTCGGCCTGGACCTTGCCTTGATTGGAGTCCTTTCGCACTGCCTGGTAGCTCAGCGGTAGAGCAGGTGACTGTTAATCACTTGGTCGCAGGTTCGATCCCTGCCCAGGCAGCCAGAAAGGGACCCACGCCCCCGGAAACCCCCGAGGGGAGGGCTCCCGCAACCTTCTCCTTGACCATGGGAGGGGTTGGGGAAGGATGCAGGCACCATGGGTCAACAGTACAACAAGGTCATCAAGCGTCGCCGTCGCCGCGCCTACCTCGAACGCCAGAAGGCGCGCATCAAGGCCGCCCGCTCGGCGGCCGGCAAGAAGAAGGCCAAGAAGTGAGCCGCGCGGTGGGCAGGGCCTCCTTCGGGGTCGCGCTCGCCGTCCTGGGGCTCGTGGCCTGCGGCAACCCGCCGACGGGCATCGCGTACGTCCACGAGCGCTACCGCTCGGAGGCCGACGTCGCCCGCGCCTCCGAAGCCTTCCATGCCAAGGAGCACCACGGCGACGACGTCGTGTTCCGCACCCAGGAGAAGTCCCGGGAGGGCTATTATTTCTACATCCAGCTCGACCGTGTGCCGCCCCCCGATGGCCGCCTGATCCTCGAGGTCGTGCGGGAGGAGAATCGTCCGCCGGAGCGTTATGACTTTTCCCTCAAGCTGCTGCCGCGCGGTTGGTTCGGCGAACTCGTCGTCGGCCTGACCGGCCGGGAAGCCGGCCCGCCCACGTGGCGGCCGATCGCATGGCGCCTTTCCGTCACGGATGCGCAAGGCAAGGCCCTGGCGACCCGGACGAGTTTCCTCTGGGGCACCCGGCGCGACCTCGGGGAGCGCTGAGCCATGGCCGCCGGCTGGAGCGATTGGCGACCCCTCGGGCTGGCCGAGGAGGTCCCGGCCGCCACGCTCGCCGAGCAGCTCGACGGCGGCCAGTCCTTCCGCTGGCGCCGCGATGAGGCCGGCGTCTGGCAGGGCGTCTTCGGCGCGACCGTCGCGTCCGTGCGGGTCGGAACCGCCGGCCTCGAGGGTCGCGTCCTCGGCCCGGCCGCCACCGGCCTCGCGGCCTTGCGCGCCTACCTGGACGCGGAGGGCGCGCAGGCCCGCCTCACCGCGGACCTGCCTTGGCGTTCCGACGCCGTGCTCGCGGGCGCGCTGCGGCTCCATCCCGGCCTGCGCATCCTCCGCCAGCCGCCGCGCGACGCGCTGATCGGTTTCCTCTGCAGTTCCAACAAGCGCATCCTGCAGATCCGCGAGATGGTCGCGCGCCTGGCGGCCGAACTCGGCGCGGACCTCGGCGCCGGCCACCGGGCGCTGCCGGAGTGGGACGCCTTGGCGGCGGCGGACGACGCGACCCTGAAGCGCTGCGCGCTCGGTTACCGCGCGGCTTTCCTGCGCGGCACGGCGCGCCGGCTCGTCGGCCGTCCGCGGTGGGCCGAGGAATTCGCCGCGTTGCCCACGCCCGCCCTCCTGGCGGAACTGCGCGCGCTACCCGGCGTCGGCCCCAAGGTCGCGGCCTGCGTCGCCTTGTTCGGCTTCGGTCGGATGGAAAGCTTCCCGGTCGACACCTGGGTCGTGCAGGCGTTGGCCGGAGCCTATGGCCTCCGGGGTTGGCCCGCGGATCGGCTCGAGGCGTTCGGCCGGATCCATTTCGGCGCCGGCGCCGGCTTGGCCCAGCAATACCTCTTCGCCGCCGCGCGGGCCGGCAAACTGCCGGTCACGGCGCCGGAGCGCCCCACACCGCGCGCACGAGCTCGGCGGTGAAGGCCGCGGCCGGCGGGCCATCCGCGATCAGGCGACCTTCCTCCAGCGCCACGACGCGCGGGAACGACCGCGCCCAGGCCGCGTCGTGGGTCGCCACCAGCACGGCCGCGCCGGCCTGCGTCCAGGCGTGGACGGCGGCGCGCACGGCTTCCCGGCGCCCTCGGTCCAGCGCGGCCGTCGGTTCGTCGAGCAGCAGCAAGGCGCCGTAAGGTTCTTCCAAGGACGCGAAGAGCCGGGCGAGGTGCGCCGCCTGGCGTTCGCCGCCCGATAGGCTGGCGAGGGGACGTTCCGCCAGCGCCGTCAGCGCGAGTCGCC
>JBEBDN010000160.1:0-8173 GCA_041156945.1 Verrucomicrobiota bacterium
CGGCGGGGCTGACGATCTCGTAGTGCCGCGCCGCCGTGATCCGGTCGGCGATCTCCCAGCAATCCGTCGGGAGGTTCACCCAGCGGGCGGTCGGCACGGTCCGCAGGTCGAAGGGCCGCGAATAGCTGCGCAGCGTCTTGCGGGGACCCTTCGCGTATTCGTGGAAGTAGGACATCGCGAGTTCGCGCACGCTCCGGTAGACCGGGTCGCGCCAACGCAGGCAGATGTAGTTCGTCTTTGAGATGGCGCCCCATTTGCCGCCGACCCGGAACGGCGCGATGACGTGGTCCATGTCCTGGTGCGCGCTGAAGTCCAGCAGCAGGGGGGGGTGGCCCTGCAGCCAGAGCGCGAACGCCGCGACCATCGCGCCTTCGATGCAGTGGGCGCGGCCGGCCGCCAAGGTGGACTGCACCGAGCGCGCGGTGTCGCCGTCCGGCTCGAAGTTCTGGGGTAGGTCGACGAGGAAGTCCTGGATCGCCTGCGGCGACCGCAGCCGCGCCAGCGTCCGCGCGTACGGCAGCGCGAGGCCCCGTTGGCGGGCGAGTCGGAGGCGTTGCGGGTAGGACATGGCCGGCGTCCCCGGAGACTGGCCCCGTCGCCCCGTCGGCTCAAGGAGCGAGTGCGGCCCGGGTTTCGGGTTGTCCCGTCGCGGCGTTCCCCCAACCTGCGGCTCCGTCCATGCCGCTCTTCGATTTCACCTGCGCCGACTGCGGTCGGTCCTTCGAGCTGTTGCTCCGCGCGGCCGAGGAACGTCCCGCCTGCCCGCATTGCGCCTCGGCCCGCGTCGAGAAGCAGCTCGCCCTCGTCGCCGTCAAAGGCCTGAAGTCCGACCACGTCCACACGGGCAGCTGCGGGTGCGGCAAGCCGCAGGGAGGCTGCGGCGCCAACTGACGATGGACCCGCAGCTGCTCGACCAACTCCGCTGGGGCGCCCTCAGCCTGCTCCTGCTGGTCATCTCGATCGGGCTGCATGAGTTCGGCCATGCCTGGGTGGCCGACCTGCGGGGCGACCTGCTGCCGCGCGCCCAAGGACGCGTGACCTTGAACCCGCTGGCCCACGCCGACCTGCTCGGCACCTGGGTGCTGCCGGGCATCATGATCTTTCTGCCGATCCTGATGGGGCGCCCGCTCCCGTTCGGCCTGCTCGGCTGGGGGAAGCCCGTCCAGGTCTCCTTGGCCGATCCCCGGACCCGGCGGATGGACGACATCCTGATCACCCTGGCCGGGCCGGCGATGAACGTGGTCCTCTTGGTCGCCTTCGCCTTCATCGGGCAGGTCGCCGGGCTGGTTCCCGCCGCGGCTGCCGGCCATGATTTCACCCGGTTCCTGCTGACGGGCATCTTCATGAACGCGGGGTTGGCGGCCTTCAACCTGATCCCGCTCCCCCCGCTCGACGGGTCGCGGGTCTTCTACCGTCTGGGTATCTACAGCACGGAGGCCTTCGGCTTCCTGTCCCAGTGGTCCTTCTTCATCCTGATCATCTTCATCAACACCGACTTCTTCTCCGAGGTCGTCGGCTGGTTGATGACGCCCTTCCTCGGCCTGGCCAAGTTGATCTGGTTGGCCTAGGGCCGATCGACGCCCACCTTCGTCTTGCCTATTTTCGGCCTTCGCCCGAAAGTCGGTTCATGCAGACCCTCGGCGAACGCCTCCAAGAAGCCCGGCAGCGACTGGGCGTGACCCTCCGCGAAGCCGCGGAATTCACCAAGATCCGCACCGACTACCTCCAGGCGATGGAGGCGAACCAGTTCGAGTCGATCCCGCTGGCCGACGTCTACAAGCGCGGCTTCGTCAAGGTCTACGCCAAGTACCTCCGCCTCGACGACGAGAAGGCCGTCGCCGACTTCAACACGCACCACTCGGCCAAGGCCGCGCGCCGTCCGCTCGAAGCCGCCGGCGAGGACGAGCCCGCCTTCCAGCCCGTTTCCGGCAGCCTCGCGGTCAACCGCGACACCTTGATCTACGTCGTCGGGGGCGTCGCCCTCGTCGCCCTCCTGATCTGGGCGTTTTTTCGCTGACCGGTTCGCCGCCTCCGCCGGCGGGCCGGGTGGAAATTCCGACGATCGCGAAGCCCCAAGGTCGTCTGCATCAGGTCGGCATCAAGGCCCTGCAGTCCGGCGTGAGCTATCACCTGCGCGAAGTGGGGTCGGCCGAGGAACGGGCCAGCGGTCTGCTGCAGACCCGCGATCCGGAGGTCCGGGTCATGGTCCGCGGCGAATTCGTGGTCGAGTCCAACGCCATCGAGAACCTCAGCATCCGCATCGACGGCGTCCCCTTCGGCATCCCGGCCGATTCCTTCGGACGCGCGCCGGTGAAGTTCCCCGACCCGACCACCGTCCCGCCGCCCGCGCCCGCGAAGCCGGCCGCGACCAAGCGGAGCCGCTAGCCCGCGGGGGTTGACCCCGCCGCCGTCCCGCCCTAGTCCTTCCGCCGTCTTGTCGTTCCGCCCCGACCATCGCGTCCTCGTGCTCAACCGCCTCTGGCAGCCGGTGAACATCGTGGGTCTGTTGCGCGCGATGAGCCTGCTGTTCCGCGGCCGCGCCGCCGCCGTCCACGCCGAGGACGGGCACCACCGCCTCTTCAGCGCCGCGGAGTGGGTCGATTTCTCCACGCGGCAGCCGCCGCCCGCCGCCGAGGCGGTGCGCTCGCCCTGCATCGTCCTGCGGGTCCCGCGCGTGCTGCTCCTCAACAGCTACGACCGCGTGCCGCGCCGGGAGATCCGCTTCAGCCGCCGCAACGTCTACCTGCGCGACGCCTACACCTGCCAGTATTGCGGGCGCGTCTTCCGCGAGGAGGAGCTCAACCTCGACCACGTCGTCCCGCGCGACGTCGGCGGCAAGACCAACTGGGAGAACATCGTCACCGCCTGCATCCGGTGCAATTCGCGCAAGGCCAACCGCCTGCCCGAGCCGGCGGGCATGACCCTGTGCCGCGCCCCGGCCCGCCCCAAGTGGCGGCTGGTGGTCGCCTCCTCGCTCTCGGCCGACGAGGTCGAAGCCTGGAAGGAGTTCCTGGAGGTCACGCCCGCGGGCCAGTTGCCTTGGCGGAACTGAGCGGCGCTCCTTGGTGCGGGTAACCAGATTCGAACTGGTGTCACCACTTTGGAAGAGTGGGGTCCTGCCACTGAACGATACCCGCGGGACCAAGGAAGCCCACTATCCGGGGCCGTCCGGCCGGGGTCAAGCCTGCCGAGGGCAGGCGCTCCTGGAGCGGGTAACCAGACTCGAACTGGTGTCACCACTATGGGAAAGTGGGGTCCTACCACTGAACGATACCCGCGGGCCAGGACCTCCGACTATGCGGCCGGCCGCCCCTTGGTCAAGCGGGCTCCTTGTGGATGACGCTGAAGGAGCCGTTGGTCTCGAGCACGACGTCCCGGGCCAGCTCGATGTTGGGGCAGCCGGCGGCGCGGAGGGCGGCCATCAGCTCGTGGTGGGTGATGCGCTCGCGTTGCATCACCTTCTCCATGACGACCCCGTCGCGGACGAGGAAGACGGGCCGGCCGACCAGCGCCCATTGCGCCCAGCGGAAGTGGCGGGAGAGCAGCAGCATGATCCAGTTCAGGCCGATCAAGGTGCCCGCGAGGAAGAGCCCTCCGCCCAGGCTGTTGTCCCCGCCGTTCATCGCGTTCTGCACCGTATTGCTCAGGATCAACAGCAGGATGAAGTCGAAGGGCGTCATCATGCCCGTCTGCCGCCGGCCCGTCAGCCGGATCAGGCCGAGCAGGAAGCCGTAGACGATGATGCCGCGGACGAGGAGTTCCCACCAGGGCAGGACGGGCACGAGCATGGTAGCCAGGTCGAAGGCGGGGCGGGTGGCGGCGTCGGGCATCCTTCCGAGGATGGCCGAAAAAGGCGCCCTGACGATGCCGTTTGCGCTTCACCGACCGCCTTCCTTCGCCATCGTGCTGCGCATGGCCCGCACCAAGACCTCCGCCCGCAAGCCCTCGCCCGTGGACGACGTCCTGCTGATGGCGACCCCGACCAAGAACGCCGACCTCCGCTGGTTCTCGGGCTTCCACGCGTCCGACCCCTTCCCCGCCTTCAGCGTCGGCGGCCGCAAGGTCGGCCTGCTCCCGCTGCTCGAGGTGGGCCGCGCCAAGCAGGAGTCCGCCCTCGACGAAGTCCTGAACCTCACCGAGATCATCAACGACCTGCGCAAGACCAACCCGGCCGCCGGCGTCCCCGACGCCATCGTGTTCGCCGCCGTGCAGCGCGGCGTGCACCGCTTCCGCGTACCGGCCGATTTCCCCGCCGGCCTCTTCGTCCGCCTCGGCGAGCTCGGCCTCGAATTGACGCCGGTCGCCGGCGCGCTGTTCCCGACGCGCTGGGTGAAGTCGAAGGCCGAGCTGGCGGGCATCCGCGCCGGCAACCGCGCCGCCTGCGCCGGCTTCAAGGCCGTGGAAAAGGCCCTCGCGGAGTCCAAGCCCGACAAGAAGGGCAAGCTCATCTGGAAGGGCGCGGCGCTCACCGCCGAGGTCCTGCAGGACGAGGTCCAGGCCGCGGTCCTGCGCGCCGGCGGCCTGTGCGACACCGGGTTGATCTGCGCGCCGGGCGACCAGGCGGTCGACTGCCATTGCCAAGGCTCCGGCCCCATCTACGCCGGCCAGCTCATCGTCCTCGACATCTTCCCGCGCGACCGCGCGTCGTGGAACTACGGCGACATGACCCGCACCTACCTGAAGGGCAAGGCCACGCCGGCGCAGCGGAAGATGGTCGCGGCCGTCAAGGAGGCCCACGCGCGCATCCTCAAGGCCCTGCGCGCCGGCGTCACCGGCGCGGAGATCCACCGGATCCCCGTCGAGTACTTCCGGTCGCTCGGCTACCACACCGGCCCGGTCAAGGGCACGTACGTCGGCTTCTTCCACGGCTCCGGCCACGGCCTGGGCTACGACATCCACGAGGAGCCCTACCTGTCGCTGCGCAATCCCGCGCCGCTGCAGGCCGGCAACGCCATCACCGTGGAGCCCGGGCTGTATTACCCCGGCATCGGCGGATGCCGCTTCGAGGACTGCGTCGTGATCACCGCCAAGGGGTGCGAGCTGCTTTCGAAGCATCCCTACCGCTGGGAGATCGCCTGAACATGGCGGTCGGCCGGGGCAGGGCGGGGACCCACACGACGTTGACCGACGCCGCCCGTCCCGTCGCCGAAGCCTTGGAGCGCCATGGCCGCGTCTCCCGCGGCGTCATCACGGCCGGCCTCGGCGCCCGCACGTTCTCGATCAAGGTCGTGCCGATCACGGGCGGGCTCCGCGTCACGGTCGTCTCGAAGGGCTCCCGGCAGGACCTCCGCGTCTACGGGCTCTCCGTCGAGCGCGTGCGCGCGATCCTCGGCGGCCCCGGCTTCTCCAGCTACCTCCTCAACTTGCCGAAGTGAGCGCCGCCCCGGAGATCCTCGCCGAGACGACCGTCGCCGATTGGGCCGCGGCCGGCGAGGGCTGGACGCATTTCCCCTACCTGGCCGCCTATGCGGCGCCGACGCTGCCGGCCCGATGGGCTCCGTTGCTGTCGGGCCGCTTCCATGCGGTCCTGGAAAGCGGGCGCACGGGCAGCCTGACGCTCGTCGTCCCGCAGTCCCCCCGCGCCATGACCTTCCATCCGGGCGGCCGGGTGGTCGTCTCCAACGAAGCGGGCGCCCACGAGGAGCCGGCCGAGCGCCCCTTGGCCTACCTGCGCCGTTGGGCCCGCGAGGTGCGCGCGCCGCGCCTGCCGGGCTGGCCGGCCTTCCAGGGAGGCTTCATCGCGGTGTTGGCCTATGAATTGGCCACGCAGTTCGAGCCCGTGGCCGCGTCGCCCTTCGATCCGGAAGCGCCCCTGCTCACGCTGCTCGACGCGTCCGAGGCGCTGGTGCACGACGCCGCGACGGGTCGCCTCACCGTCGTCGTCCTCGCCGCCGGCGGCGGGGCTTCGGTGCATCGCGCCGCCCGGGAGCGCGCCCGCGCCCTCGCCGCCGACTGGTTCCGCGCCGCGGCGACGCCCGCCGCGCCCGCGCCCGCGTCCGCCGCGCCGGCGGTCCCCCTGCGCGCGTCCCTCGACGAGCCCGCGTTCGTGCGCGCCGTGGAACGCGCGCAGGCCTACATCGCCGCCGGCGACACCTACCAGGTCAACCTCTCGACGCGGCTGGAGGTCCCGCCGGTCGATCCGCTCGCGGCCTACGAGGCGATGCGCGCCGGCAACCCCTCCCCCTACATGGGTTTCGCGCGGCTCCCGGGCGCGGCCCTCGCCTGCGGCTCGCCGGAACTGCTCGTCTCGGTCGACGCCGGGCGCGTCGCCTCGCGCCCGATCGCCGGCACGCGTCCCCGCGGAAACGACGAAGCCGCGGACCTCGCCTGGGCGCGGGAGCTCGCGGGCGACACCAAGGAGCGCGCCGAGCACCTCATGCTCGTCGACCTCTTGCGCAACGACGTCGGCCGCGTCGCCGCGCCGGGCACGGTGCGCGTGCCCGAATTCATGGCCGTCGAGCGCTACTCGCACGTCATGCACCTCGTCTCGCAGGTCGAGGGCGACCTCGCCGCCGGCGCCACGCCGGCCGACGTGATCCGCGCGCTCTTCCCCGGTGGCACGATCACCGGCGCGCCCAAGGTGCGGACGATGCAGGTCATCGCGGAGCTCGAGCCCGTCGCCCGCGCCTTCTACACGGGGTCGTTCGGCTGGATCGGCGCCTCCGGCGACCTCTGCCTCAACATCATCATCCGTTCGCTCTGGACCGCCGAGGGCCGCGCCTTCGTCCAGGCCGGCGCCGGCGTCGTCGCGGACTCGGACCCGCGCCGGGAGCACGCCGAGTCCTGGCGCAAGGCGACGGCCCCGCTCCTGGCCGCCGCGCGCGCGGCCCTCCCATGAGCCGCGTCTGCCGCAACGGCGCGCTCGCCGCGGGCGACGCCACGCCCGGCAGCTTCCCGGCGGGCGCGGCCTTCTTCGAGACGCTCGCCCTCCGCGCCGGCGCGGTCGAATGCCTCGACGACCATCTCGCGCGCCTCCGCGGCGGGCTGGACCGCGCGGGTCTCGCGGCCGGGCCCCTCGCCGCGGGCGACCTGACCGCCTGGCGGGCGGCGCTCCGCCTCCTGGACGGGCGCGAGGGCGTGCTGCGCCTGGTCGTCGGTCCGGGCTTCGAGGAGCTCGGCCTGCGCGCCCTGCTCCCGTCGCCCGACGTCTTCCGCCTGCGTTCCCTCCGCACCGTGCGCGACGCCCCGGAATGGCTCCCGCGTCCGAAATCCGCGCCGTGGGCGAACTCGCTGGCGGCTTCCGTCGAGCTGCGTTCGCTGGGCGCGGGCGCCGGCGTCGAAGGCGTGCAGTTCGACGCGCGCGGCTGCGTCAGCGAAGCCTCCCGCTCGAGCCTGGCCTGGGTCGAGGACGGGGAATTGCGCGTCCCGGCGGCCTCCACGGGCCGCCTGCCCGGCACGGCCCTCGGCCAGCTCGTCCGTTGCGCCGGCCTGCCCGTGCGCGAGGTCGAGGAGGGCGTCCCGCTCCGCGCCGACGCCCTCCTCGTGCTCCGTTCGACGTTGCCGGGCGGCGGCGCCGCGGCGGCGCGCTGGGACGACGCCGCCGGCCGGCCGCTGTGGTCCGGCGATCCCGCCGCCGCGCGGCCGCTGCTGGCCGCGCTGGCCGCGTGGCGCGCTCAGCGCTGCGTGAGCCTGCTGTAGAGGGGGAGGGCGCTCGCGAGGACGAAGAGCGCGAGGAAGGCGACGCTGAGCAGCGCGGAGAGGCTGACCGTGACGAGCAGCTGCGTGAGGCCGTGGGGGGCGTCGGCCTCCGTCCGGCGGAAGCCGCGGAAGGCGAGGAGCGTGGTCGCGAGCCCGAGCGCGAACAGGGTGACGAGGGCCGCCGTGAAGTGGTTGTAGAAGAAGTGGGTGAGGCCCGAGATCGCGCTGGGCTCGCTCGCGATCAGCGTGAGCAGCACGGGCTGGGCGCGGAACGCGATGGCGCCCGCGGCGGCGGGCAGGGCGGCGGTCAGGAAGACGGCCAGCGCCGAGGCCAGCTTCTGTTCGCGGGGGTTCATGCGGCGAGTGTCGCCCGCCGGGCCCGGGCGGTCAACGCCGGGATTCTCCCTCGCCAATCGGGGCAAACCGCCCTAGTCCTCGGCCTCGCATGGACCATTGGATCCTCTGGCCCGTCTTCGTCCTCCTCAACGGCGCCGCCGCCGCCATCTCCCTGGTGTCCGGCACCGTCGTCGCCCTG
>JBEBDN010000161.1:0-15613 GCA_041156945.1 Verrucomicrobiota bacterium
AGGAAGAAGAACCAGCACTCGACCTGCAGGGCCAGGGGGAAGGTCACGTAAGCCGGGTTCCAGCGGGGCGGGATCCGCCACGGGCCGAGCGCGAAGCCCCCCAGCAGCTCGACGAGCCCGAGGGCGACGCAGAGCGCGGCGAGGGCCCATGAGGCCCAACGCGCATACCGGAGTCCCCGGGCCGTCTTGGTTTCCATCCCGGGAGGGAAAGGGGGAATCGGCCGACCCGCAACCTTCCTCCGCGGTTCAGAGCGGGCGGAACAGGGCGACGTCGCTCCATTCGCCCATCACCCGGCCGTCGGTCGTCGTGGCCTCGCCCCAGGCGGCCTTGGCCTTGGCTTCGAAATGCTCCCGCACCGCCGCCTGCTCCTTCGCGAGGATCCCGCTCAAGGCCAGCACCCCGCCCGGGTTGACCGAGTCGACCAGGTTGTCGGCGTAGATGCACAGCACGTCGCTGATGATGTTCGCCAGCACCACGTCGGCTCGTCCGGTGAGCTTGAAGCCCTCCTCGAGCCCGGCGTGGTGGAAGACCGCCGAGCCCTCGGCCAAGCCGTTGTCGACGCGGTTGGCGATGCTCACGCGCACGGATTCGGGGTCGCGGTCGAAACCGGCCACGCGGCCGCAGCCGAGCCGGGCGGCGGAAAGCGCGAGGATACCCGAACCGCAGCCGGCGTCGGTCATCGACACCGTCGCGGCGGGATGCGTCGCGAGGAAGTCCATCATCCGGATGGCGCACAGGCGGGTCGTCGGGTGGTCGCCCGTCCCGAAGGCCAGGCCGGCGTCGAACCAGATCACGGCGGCGTCGGCGGGTACGGGGTGTTGCCCACGCATCCAGGCCGGCACCCAGTGCAGACGCCCGTGGTCCCACGGCTTGAGATGCTCCTTGTACGCTTCCTTCCAGTCCTTGTCGGCCAGGGTCGTCGACTCGTACGTATCCGGCAGTTTCTTGAAGGCCTTCCGCAGGTCGGCCCAGGCCTCGTCGGCTTCGGCCTTCGTCTCGAAGTAGCCCATCACGAAATGCGGCTTCCCGGGTCCCTCATGGAAGAGCATCCAGGAAGAGCGGGTCAGTTCGCAGAAATGGTCCTCCAGCGGCTGGACCATGTCTTCGTGGATGGGGCACTTGAGTTCGATCATCGGGCAAGGGTTTCGCCGAGGCGGGCGATCACCGCGGGCAGCAGCGCGTGTTCGGCCGCGTGGATCTTGTGCGCGAACGATTCCAGGGTGTCGTCCGCCGCGCGGGCGACCCGGCTCTGGCCGAGGTGGGCGCCGCCGTCGATCTCCGCGTTGACCCAATGCACGGTGCAACCGCTCTCCGGCACGCCCGCGTTCCAGGCCTGGCCGATGCCGTCCAGCCCGGGGAAAGCGGGGAGCAGGCTGGGGTGGAGGTTGATGATACGCCCGGCGAACGCCTCGAGCAGGGGGGCCTTGATCACCCGCATGAAGCCCGCCAGCACGACGAGGTCGACGCCGGCGGCCCGCAGGTCCTCGGCCCAGGCCTGCTCGCGCTCGGGCGCGAACTTCGTCTTGAACGGGCCGGGGTCGAGGAAGCGGGCCGGGACGCCGTACTTCGGGCCGAGCTCCAGCATCCGGCAGGTCGGGACGTCGCACCAGAGGCCGACGACCATGGCCCGCCCCAGCCGCCCTTCGGCTTGGGCGCGGAGGACCGCCTCGGCGTTGGAGCCGCGACCGGAACCAAGCAAGGCGACGCGCATGGGAGCACGCTGTCGCCCCCCGCCCGACCTGCAAACGGATTTTCGCCGAACAGAAAACCGAAATCTACCTTTGAACCGTCCCGGATTCGGTAAAGGATGGGCGGGCTTACCCTTCCATGGATCGCCGCGCCTTCGTCCGTCACTCCGCCTTGGCCTCGCTGGGCGCCGCCTTCCTCGCCGGATGTTCCGCGGGCGCCGGCGCCGGCGCGGGCGGTCCGGCCCCGACCCCCGCTCCGCCCGTGAAGCCCGCGGCGCCCACCGGCCGGACCGTCCTCGGCATCGACGCCTTCGCCGCGCAGGGCTTCGCCGCGCTCAAGGGCCTCCGCTGCGGCCTGGTCACGCACCGGGCGGGCCGCGATGGCGCCGGCCAGCGCACGGTCGACGTCCTCGCCCGCGCGCCCGGCGTCCGCCTGACCAAGCTCTTCGGTCCCGAGCACGGCATCGACGGCACCGCCGCCGCCGAGATCGTGGTCAAGCACGCCAAGGACGCCCGGACCGGCCTCCCCGTGTATTCGCTCTACGGCGCCACGCGCCGCCCGACCCCGGAGATGCTCGAGGGCCTGGACGTCATGGTCGTCGATTTCCAGGACATCGGTTCCCGTTCCTACACCTACATCAGCTGCCTCCGCCTCGTCATCGAGGCGTGCTTCTCGATGCCGCGGCCGATCCGAGTGGTCGTCCTCGACCGCCCCAACCCGCTGGGCGGCGAGAAGGTCGACGGCCCGTTCCTCGACCGCAAGTGGCGGAGCTACGTGGGCGCCTACGAGATGCCCTACGTGCATGGCCTCACCATCGGCGAGATCGCCCGCTGGGCGGTCGCGACCCCCGGCGTGCTCGAGCTCGACGAAGCCACGCGCCGCCGCGGTTCGCTCGAGGTGATCCCGCTCCGCAACTGGTCGCGCGCCCGCACCTGGGACCAGACCGGCCTGACCTGGGTGCCGACGTCGCCGTTCATCGCCACGCCGCAGGCGGCGCTGGGCTACGCGATGACCGGGCTCGGTTGCCAGCTCGGCGAATTCACGCACGGGGCCGCCGGCCAGCAGCCGTTCCGCTTCCTCAAGGCCGGCCGGCGCAAGTCGGCCGAGATCGTCGCCGCGCTCGGGACGGCCGTCCCCGGCCTCGCGCTCGAGCCCCGCACGCTGGCCGACGGCACCCAGGGGGTCTACACCACCGTGACCGACTGGGCCCGGTTCAAGCCGTGCGCGCTCTCGCTGCACATGATGCGGCAGAGCTGCGTCTGGGATCCGGCCAACCCGTTCGCGCGCGCCACCGGCACCCAGCGCGACCTCTTCATCAAGCACACCGGCAGCGAGGCCTTCTTCGAGGAGCTGCGCCTGAAGGGCGCGCGCGTCGACCTGCCGCGCTGGCGGGCGAAATGGGACGCCGACGCGGCGGCCTTCCGGGCCCGCACCGCGCCGTTCCGGCTCTACGCCTGATCAGTAGGCGCGGCCTTCGCGCTTCTCCCAGTAGTTCATGTAGGCGCGGTTGAGCACGCCCAGCCCGCCCGGGGTCGGGTAGTCGCCGGTGAAGTACCAGTCGCCGCGGCTCGTCGGGCACGCGCGGTGCAGCGAGGCGATCTTCTGGAAGACGAGCACGAGCTCGCCCTTCCAGCCGGACTTCACCGGGTAGACGAGTTCGGCGGCCTTGGCGGCGATCTCCTGCTCGGTGAAGGCGTCGTAGATCCGCTTCACGTGGTTGCGCATCTCGGCGGTCGGGAGCTTCGCCTGCGCGGCGCAGTCCTCGTAGACCTCGCGCAGCAGGTCGCCCATGCCGCGTTCCTTGCAGAGCGCGACCGCCGCCTGGAAGGCCAGGAATTTGCCCATCTCGGACATGTCGATGCCGTAGCAGTCCGGGTAGCGGATCTGCGGGGCCGTCGACGCGATGACGATGCGCTTCGGGTTGGGGCGGGCGAGGATGCGGAGGATCGATTGGCGCAGGGTGGTGCCGCGGACGATCGAGTCGTCGACGCAGACCAGGGTGTCGCCCGCCTTCACGGTGCCGTAGGAGATGTCGTAGACGTGCGAGGCCATCTGCATGCGGTTCTTCTCCTGGGAGATGAACGTGCGCAGCTTGACGTCCTTGTGGGCGACCTTCTCGCCGCGCGGCCAGCCGCCGAGCACGAGGCGGTCGATGGTGGCCTCGTCGAGCTTCCCGGCGCGCTGGGCCTCGATGAGCTGCCGGCGGACCTGGGAACGCCGGCGGAGGCGCAGCTCCTCCATCAGGCCGTACCAGGCGATCTCGGCCGTGTTCGGGATGTAGGAGAAGATCGCGTGCTGGTGGTCGTCCTGGATCAGCGCCAGCACCTCGTCGGCGAGCGCGGCGCCGAGGGCCTTGCGCTCGGCGTAGATCTCGGGGTCGTTGCCGCGCGAGAAGTAGATGCGCTCGAAGGAGCAGTGGCGGCGCTCGCCCGGGGCGTGCACGACTTCGACGGAGTGGCGTCCGTCCGCCTTCATGATGAGCGCGTGGCCCGGCGGGAGCTCCTGGACGTCCTCCTGGGCGACGCCCACGATGGTCATCAGGGCGACGCGCTCGGAGGCGACGGCGAAGAGGTCCTCGGTGCGGACGAACCAGCAGGGCCGGATGCCGTTCGGGTCGCGCAGGACGAAGGAGTCGCCGTTGCCGATCAGGCCGGCGATGGCGTAGCCGCCGTCCCAGTGCTTCGCCGCCTTGCGCAGCACGTTGCCCACGTCGAGGTGCTTCGAGATCTCGTCCTGCACGGCCATGCCGCTCAGGCCCTGGTCCTTGAAGGCCTTGAAGAGGCGGTCGTGCTCCTCGTCCAGCCAGAAGCCGATCTCCTCGAGGATGGACTGCGTGTCCGTGGAGTAGATGACGTGGGCCCCGCGCTCGGTGAGCGAGCTGTTCAGCTCCGACGTGTTGGTGAGGTTGAAGTTGCCCGCGACCAGCAGGTTGCGGGTCGGCCAGATCGACTTGCGGGCGTACGGGTGGCAGGACACCGAGTCGAAGTTGCCGGAGGTGCCGTAGCGGAGGTGGCCGAGCAGGACCTCGCCGCCGAAGTCGAAGTGGCGCTTCACCGTCTCGGGGAACTCCGGCACGATGACGGCCTCGCGGACCTTGTCGGCGTAGGTCTTGATCTGGCGCGTGAAGATCTGCGTCAGGCCCTGGGCGCCGATCTCGCGGTCGCGGAAGAGGAACGCCTCGCCGTTCTCGGCGCCGATCTTGACGCAGCCGATGCCGGCTCCGTCCTGGCCGCGGTTGTGCTGCTTCTCCATGAGCAGGAACAGCTGGTTGAAGCCGTGGAGCGGGGAGCCATACTTCTCCTGGTACCACTTCAGGTCCTTCGTCAGACGGACCAGGGCAATGCCGCATTCGTGCCTTAGGGAGTCGCTCATCGCAGGCCTCCGAGAATGTCGGCTCCGTCAACCTCCTGTCCAGCGATTACTATGCGGAGCGGAGCACCCGGTCCAAGCGGGCCAGGCTCGCCTCGATCAGCCCCGCCATGTCGGCCTCCTGGCGGAAGGCGGGGTCCCGGTGGTATTCCGCCAGCCCCTCGGCCAGCTCGCGGGCCTTCTCCGGGCTGGTGAGCGGATTGGCCCGCATGGCGGCCAGCAGGTCCTTGACCCGGTCGGGCGCGGCCAGGTGCCGCCGGTGGATGAGGGACTGCTCCTCGCGGCGGTACTGGGCGGCGGAGGCCGCGTTGATGTGCTTGGCGCAGAGCTGCGCGAACGGCCGGTTCTCCTTGAAGGACCCGGGGAGGTAGAAGCGCAGGCGGCCGTCGTAGGACTGCTGGTCGAAATCCATCGCGCGGACGCGGATCGCGGTGGCGTCGAAGTCCGGCGTGACCGCGATGACGAAGTTGTAGGCCCGCATGTCGCCCAGGAGGCGGACCAGGCAGCGCTCCTCGAACTTGATCAGCTCCTTGGCGAGGCGGACGGGGTGGTGCTGCCCGGCCTCGAGCCAGGTCGTGGCGAAGATGTCCCCGGGGATGCCGGTCACGTGCTCCTCGACCAGCGTCTCGCCCCAGGTGAGGTAGAGCATGCGGTTGGGCGAGAGGAGGTGCTCCAGCTCCAGCCCGCAGACGCGCGAGGCGTCGCCGACCTTCACGTAGAAGTAGTCGTGGTTCTCGTTGTAGGCGTTGACGATGCGGACCCGGAAGGGCTGCGAGTTGCCGAAGGAGCAGAAGTCGACCCGGTCGACGTAGACGTGGCTGAAGACCTTCATGCCGCCCTCCCCGCGCAGCAGGGCGTAGGTCTCGAGCAGGCCCTGCGAGAGGCGGTCCATCTCGTCCCGCGGGTAGGCCACCGTCTCCCAGAGCGTGTCCTTGCCCCGTTCGAGCAGCGGCATCGCCGCGGTGAAGTTGCGCAGCTGGGCGTAGGTGACCGGCAGCGGGACTTCGCGGCCCTCGCGGGCGAGGTAGGTGCGGAGCGCCTCGCCGATCGGGTAGGCCGGCTTGCGGTTGGTCCGCTTGAACTCGGCTTCGGCGCCCGCGGCGTCCATGGTCAGTCGAGGTTGGGGCGGGCCTGCGTCTCCTCGACCGTCATGCGCAGCGGCGCGCCGGGGTCGCATTCGGCGCGGTAGGCGATGAAGCCGCGGCGGTGCTCGTCCCACACCGGCCAGATCAAGGTGCGGTCGGTCTCGGGGACCTGCGTCGTCGCGAGCTCCTCGCGGGCGAAGAACGCGAAGCGGCCCTCGTCGATGGTCGGCGGCAGGCCGCGGAGCGGGCGGCGGCAATCGAAGAGGAACATCAGCCAGTGCGCCTGGCCCTCGTAGCCCTTCTCGGAGACCATGCCGAAGAGGTGCAGGTCCGAGGTCGCGATGTCCACGCCGGTCTCCTCCTTCGTCTCGCGGACCGCGCACTCGAAGGGCGATTCGCCGAGCGCCATCTCCAGCTTGCCGCCGGGCGGGCTCCAGCAGCCGATGTTCGGCGCCTTGGTGCGCTGCAGGAGCAGCAGGCGGCCCGCCTCGTCGCGCAGGAAGACGAGGACGCTGATCTTGAAGGGAAGGGCGGCGGGGCCGGCGGACATGCGCCCACAGTTGGCGGCCCGCCGGGCCGGGACAATCCCGGAGTGTCAGCCGAGCGTGATCGCGTCGATGCGCCGGAGCTCGTCGGACGAGAACGGCGCCGCCTGCGCGGCCGCGACGCACTGCTCGAGCTGGGCGACCTTGCTGGCGCCGATGATGGCCGAGGTCACGCGCCGGTCGCGGAGGACCCAGGCCAGGGCCATCGCGGCGAGGGGCTGGCCGCGTTCGCGGGCGATTTCCCCGAGGGCGCGGACCTTGGCCAGCTTCGCCGCGTCGACCTGTTCGGGCCGCAGGAACCCATGCGGCTTGCCGGCGCGGGCGTCGGCGGGGATCCCCTGGAGGTAGCGGTCGGTGAGCAGGCCCTGGGCCAGCGGCGAGAAGATCGCGCAGCCCAGCCCCTCCTTCTCCACGACGTCGAGCAGGCCGGCCTCGGGCGTGCGCTCGAAGAGGCTGTATTTCGGCTGGTGGACCACGCAGGGCGTGCCGAGGTCCCGGAGGATGGCGCAGGCCCGGGCCGTGTCGGCCGGGTTGTAGTTGGAGATGCCGGCGTAGAGGGCCTTGCCGGACTTCACGGCGGTGGCGACGGCGCCCATCGTCTCCTCCATCGGCGTGTGCGGGTCGCGCCGGTGGCTGTAGAAGATGTCGACGTACGGGAGCCCCATCCGCTTCAGCGATTGGTCGAGCGAAGCCAGGAGGTATTTCCGAGAGCCGAAGTCGCCGTGCGGCCCCGGCCACATGGTGTAGCCGGCCTTGGTCGAGACGATGAGCTCGTCCCGGTAGGCCCCGAGGTCTTCCCGGAGGATCCGCCCGAAGGTCTCCTCCGCCGAGCCGGGGACCGGACCGTAGTTGTTGGCGAGGTCGAAGTGCGTCACCCCGAGGTCGAACGCGCGCAGCGCGATGGACCTCGCCACGGCCGGGTCGTCGACGCTCCCGAAGTTATGCCAAAGCCCGAGCGCGATCTTCGGGAGATGCAGGCCGGAGCGCCCGCAGCGGGCTTGGAAGGCGGTGTCGGCGTAGCGCGTCGGGGCGGCGGTATGCATGACCGGCATCAAGCCCGTGGGCCGATTTATTGTCAGCGAAAAATTTTTTCGGCGCGCCTTCGGCGCGGACGGAAAATCCGCACCTTGGGCGACGAAGGTGACTCCTTGCGCAAATGCCGGAACCGCCTTATTTTGCCGCTTTGGTGCCGGCGTAGTTGGCTCGCCAAGGGGAATCCTTCGCCGCCGCTGGCGTCAACGGGCCATGGGCCTCAAACATGGCGATCCAAGCTTCGGTGAAACAAAGCGAATTGCCGGCCTCGGGCTTGAAGTTCGCCGGGCGGGCTTCCCACGCCTGCCGAGCCCCCGCCGGATCGAACGTCGCCTGCTGCATCCACAAGATATCGGCCCAATGGTTGAACGGGGCCTCCGGGGCCGGGCCTTTGGCCTGTTTTGCCCGGAAAGCCGCGAGCGACTTGAGCAAACCGGCGTGGTTGCGCCGTGCATAATCAGGATGCTGGCCGAGGTAGAGCGAACCCGGCGTCAGCGGCAGGAAATTGATGCCGTGCAGCGATTGGGGGTTGGCGTCGAACCAGGTCGCATTCGCGCCCTTGCCGCCCCAGACCATCGTCACCACTTCGGCGGGGTAGGCGGGCGGGAACAAGTCTCCCTGTACGTCGAACCAATAATCTTCGATGGCGGCGACCTCCGTGGCGAGCAGCCAAGCCGCGCGGTCGCGCAGGCGGGTGTCGCCGGTCGCCTCGGCGAGCAGGAGCAGGCCATACCAAGCGTTGATGGATTCGCTGGAAGATTCCTGGTTGTTGCCGTCGCCGAAGCGGCCGTGGCCGCTGGCCCAAGAATGGCCGGCGTAAGGGTCGAAACAGCGGAGGTAAGGGAAGAGCGGATCCGTCCGGTCGCCGCTGGCGATGTCGCGCACCAGGAGGTCGACCATCGGACGCCACCGGGCGATCCAGGCCGGATCCCGCCGACCGAGCGCCCCGGCGGCGCGCAGGAAATAGCCGTAGTGGAAATGGTGGTCGTTCAGCTCGACGTCGCTGCCGAAGCTGGCCGGGTAGCCGATCAACGTTCCCCAGCGCGGGTCATAGGCGAAGACGCCTTCGCCGGGCTTCTTCGCGCGGCCATCCACGGTCGCGGTGAGGAAGTTCTCCAGCGAGGTCTTCAGGCGACGCTCGCACTCCGCCGCGGCGGGCGCGTCGCCGAGCTGCTCCGCCAGCCCCAGCAAGGAGGCCCACTTGCCGAGCTGCTTGCCCAGCCAATAGGTGTCGCCGCGCAGCTGGGGCTTCCCCGCGAGGTCCTGCGCGAGGAGCGCCCGCAACTTGGCGCGGTCGGCGTTCGGCGTCACCGGCAGGTCCGCGAGGAGCGGCGGCAGCGCATAAGCTTCCTCCCCGCCTTGCGTCCACGCCTCGACCTTCATCGGCCCGCGGACGCTCCTATAGGTGAACTGGGCGGGGCGGGTGGCGGAGCGCCATTGGTGCGGGTAGCGCGCGAAGAACGACCCCGTCGCCCCGGGTTCCTTCACCGCATAGGTCGGCGTCCACGTGGCCCGCACGCGGCGCGTCGCCGGATCGAAGGCGTGGGCGACGTCGAGGCGGGCGACGTGGTTGTGGGCCCGCGCGCGGAACGCGTCGAGCGTGGCGGCTTCGCCGTCGGGCAGGAGCGCGGCGCTGAACCAATCGCTCCCCTTCGTCGGACTCACCGTCAGCACGTTCGTGCCCTGGCCCGACCAGCCCGCGCCGGAAGGCGCGTAGAGGCCGTAGGTACGGCCGGCGACCTGGACGGCGAGTTCGCCGCCTTGGTCGCGGAGGATCTTGGGGGCGGCCTTGAAGCGCACCGTAGGGGCGCCGCCCCGGTACGTGCAGAAGACGAACGGGAGACCGTGGCCCAGCGTGACCGTGAAGCCCGCCGCCGGTTCGCCGAACCGAGCGGTCACGGTGGCGTCGGACCAATCGGCGACGCGCGCTTCGCGGAACTCGGCGACGCCGGCGTGGCCGATCGTCAGGTCGAAACCACCCGAGCCCATGATGGCATGCTCGTTCGCGGCGATCCCCGCCCCCGGGTAGCCGAGCGCGAGCCCGTCCTTCGTCGCTTTCGCGGAGAGCGGGTGGGGGAAGAGGGTCTCCGACAGCGGCAACCAGGCGAGCGAGCTCCACCAGGTGTTCGTTGGCACCGGGCGCTTCGCTTCGGCCGTCACGAACGGCGCGACGGGCGGGCCCTTGGCGCCCTCGGGGAGTCCGCGCAGGTAGGAGCCGGCGCCGAGCGGCACGACTTCGGCGGCGGAGCCGACGGCGGCCGCGGCGAGGAGCAGGAGCAGGAAGCGGGGCATGGCTTGCAGTTTTAGGCCGACCCCATCTTTTGGAAGTCCGAACCATGCCCGAACTCGCCGAAGTGGAGTATTTCCGGAAGCGCTGGAATCCCGGCCTAGGGCGCAAGGTCGTCGGCGTGCGCCTGAACCCGAAGGCCCGCGTCGGCCGCGGCGTCGATCCGAAGGCGCTGGCCCAGGCCCTCACGGGCGCGAAGCTGCTCGAGTCCTTCGCCGCGGCCAAGCAGATGGCGTTTCGCTTTACCGGGGGCGCCTGGCTCGGCGTGCACCTCGGGATGACGGGCCGGCTCGAGGCCGGGGATGCGGAGCGCGAGCCGACGCCCTACGACCACTTCCGGCTGACGATGGCCGGCGGGCGCGAACTCGTCTTCGTCGACCCGCGGCAGTTCGGCCGGATCCAGTTCTGGCGGGGCGAGGGGGTCCCGCCGTGGTGGGCGAAGATCCCGCCCGCGATCCTGTCCGATGAATTCACGCCCGGCTTGGTCGCCGCTTTCCTGCGGCGCCGCGCGCGGACGTCCATCAAGGCGGTGCTGCTGATGCAGGAGCGCTTCCCGGGCATCGGCAACTGGATGGCCGACGAGGTCCTCTGGCGCGCCGGCTTCCACCCGGAGGCCACGGCGGGCGCGTTCGGGCCGAAGGCCGTGCGCAAGCTGCACGCGACGTTGCGCGAGGTCTGCGCGCAGGCGATGGCGGTCATCGGCAAGGATTGGTCGGACCCGCCCGACACCTGGCTCTTCAACCACCGTTGGCGGGACGGCGGCCGCTGCCCCCGTTCGCGCCGGCCCCTCGTCCGCGCGGAGGTCGGCGGCCGCACCACCTGCTGGTCGCCCGCGCGGCAGGTCCTCGGCGCCGAACGCCGTTGACCTTCCGCGTCGCCGCGTCAACTTGCAGCCATGCGCATCACCGGCGGCATCGCCCGAGGCATCCCCCTCCGCGTTCCTTCCGCCGGCGGCGTGCGCCCCGCCACGGATTACATCCGCGAGGCCGTCTTCAATTCCCTGGCCGCGTTCGTCCCGGGCACGGCCGTGCTCGACCTCTTCGCCGGCACCGGCGCGTATGGCCTGGAGTCGCTCAGCCGCGGCGCCCTGCGCGCGACGTGCGTGGATCGGCGGATCGGCGCGGAACTCGCGGCCAACGCCGCCGCGGTGGCGAAGTCGATGGGCCGGGCCGGATTGCCTTTCACCCCGATCACGGGCGATGCGACCAAGCCCGGCGTGGCGGAGGGTCGCTTCGACCTCGTGTTCGCCGACCCGCCGTGGGAGCTTTGGCCGACCCAAGGCGCGGAGATCGCGGCCACCGCCGTGGGCTATGCCGACGACGGTCCACATGTCCGCGTGGTCCTCGAGGCGCCGGGTGGATTCGCGGTGCCGGTGCCGGCGGGTTGGAAGCTCAAGAAGGTGATCGGCAAGGGCAAGGGCCAGCCCGCCGCGTCGATCCTCGTGCGCGTCGCCGCCGAATGATCAGCCGCCCAGCGGGCGGTGCTCCTGCCAGACGCCGAGTCCGGCCAGCATGAGGCTGGCTCCGGCCACGGCGGCTGTCTCGACGCGCAGGATGCGGTCCCCTAGGTGGTAGGAGGTGAAGCCCGCGTCCGCCAAAGTGCGGCGTTCCGCTTCGGACCAGCCGCGTTCCGGGCCCAACGCCAAGCAACCGCCCGAAAAATTTTTCGGCGCGGCCCCGAGGGGGCCGCTGGCTACATACGGGTCCAGGCTCGCCTTCCAAATTTCGCTGTCGAGGTGGCCGAGGGCCCCGCAGAGATCAGCTGCATGCGCAATCTCGGGGGTCAAACAACTGCAGGCCTGTTCGGCGCCTTTCAGCAATGGTTCGCGCCAGGCGTCGTCCCGCCAAAGCGAACTTTGGGCGTAACTGGGATCGCCTTTCTCCGCCTCGAAGAAGACGAGGCGGTCGACGCCCAAGCTGGCCAAGTCGTGGAGCAACTTCTTCGCCGTTTGCGGACGCGGCAAGCCGACGAGGACGGTCAAGGGAAGGCGAACCTGGGGAGCCGTTTCCCACCGTACGTCAAAGCGCAAGGAGGGCTCCAGCTCGACGATGGTCGCCAGGCCGCGCCGCCGGTTTTCGATGCCCACATGGAATGTCGACCCGATCCGGGCGCCGACGGTCTCCCGCAGATGCTGCGTCCGCGGATCGCCCGCAGGAAAGCCTTGGGCGACCTCGGTTTCGGTGATGAGCACCAGATTCACGCCTACTAAACTGAACCGAGACCCGTCGCTGGCGAGAGGGAAGGGGGCAAACGCTTGCAGTGGGGACTTCCGCCTTTATGGTGTCCGCCATGGATCTTGCGGATTTCAGGAAAGAATACGCCGCCCACGGGGTGGACCGGCATGAGCTGCACGATGACCCGCTGGTCCAGTTCAAGGCTTGGTTCGAACAGGCCAAGGTCGCGGGTGTAGTCGAACCCAACGCCATGGTCCTCTCCACCCTTGACCCGGAGCACGGCCCCACGTCCCGCACCGTCCTCCTCAAGGCCGCCGACGAGCGCGGTTACAGTTTTTTTACAAACTACCATAGCCGCAAGGCCCAGCACATCGCGCACAACCCCCAGGTCGCCCTCCTTTTCCCTTGGTTTTCCCTGGAGCGCCAGATTCACATAACTGGCAGAATGGTAAAGACTTCCGAGGAAGAATCTCTGGCGTATTTTGCTCGTCGTCCTTACGGGAGTCAGCTGGGTGCCTTGGCTTCGGATCAGAGCAGTTTAATCCCCGACCGGAAGCACCTGGAAGAGCGTTTGGCCGAGCTCAAATCCCGCTACCCAGAGGGGAAAGTGCCCAAGCCTGAGCACTGGGGGGGGTATCGGCTCGTCCCAGCTTCTTATGAGTTTTGGCAGGGCCGGACCAACCGCCTCCATGACCGCTTCCTGTATACCTCGACAGGCCAAGGTTGGCGGATCCAGCGCCTCGCCCCCTAATCGACCGTAGATTAGATTTGCTAATGGGCTAGGGAGGCACCCCTTACTCTAGGAGGGTCGCCGTCCCTTGGATTGACCCATTTGTCCGAAACCATTCATCCCATCCTTTCCGCGTCCGTAATGCGCTCCCTTTCCCTCATTGGTTTCCTCGCCCCGGCGTTCGCTTTCGCCAGCTCCGAAGGCGTCAGCCCCAAGGCCACCGACCTCTTCACCATCGCGGGCTTCCCGATCTCCAACTCGATCCTCACCACCTGGATCATCGCGGCCCTCATCATCATCGGCGTCCGCCTCGCCGTCGGCACCCCGAAGCTCATCCCCGGCAAGGGACAGGGCGTCGTCGAAGGCATGGCCCAAGGCCTGCGCGACGCGCTCGAGCCGATCGTGGGCAAGCAGATGATCGGCAAGACCTTCCCGCTCCTCTGCGGCTTCTTCGTGTTCATCCTCCTGATGAACTGGAGCGGCCTGCTGCCCGGCGTCGGCACCATCAAGTTCCAGCACGGCGGCCACTGGCTCGACGCCATCCGCCCGGCGAATTCCGACCTCAACACGACGCTGGCGCTCTCGCTGGTCTCGTTCCTCGCCTGGACCTATTTCGTCCTGCGCTATGCCGGCGTGAAGGTGCTCGTGTTCGACCTCTTCGGCAACAAGTCCGACCGCAAGGAGATCGGGTGGGGCATGTGGATCCTGCTCAGCTTCATCTTCCTCGGCGTCGGCGGCATCGAAGTCGTCTCCATCGCCTTCCGCCTGATCTCCCTCTCGTTCCGCCTCTTCGGCAACGTCTTCGGCGGCGAGAACCTCATCCACTCGCTCGGCGGCATCGCCCCCTACGTCATCCCGGCCCTCGCGGGCATGCTCGAGGTGCTCGTCGGCGTCATCCAGGCCTTCGTCTTCACCCTGCTCTCCGCCGTCTACATCGGCCTCATCTGCAACCACGAAGGTGGCCACGACGAGGAGCACGCCCACTGACCTTCCGCTTTCGAGGCGGGCGACTTGCCGGGAGTCCCCCAGGCGGTCCGCCGAGAAGAAACCAAACACACCAACACACATGATCATCGCTGAAATCACCGGTTCCCTCCCCGCCGCCGTCGGCTGCTTCGCCGCCGCCATCGGCGTCGGTCTCGTCGGCGCCAAGGCCGTCGAGTCCGTGGGTCGCAACCCGGAAGCTTCCGGTAAGATCCTCGTCCAGTCCATCCTGGGCATGGCTCTCGCCGAAGCCGTCGCGTTCTACGCGATCTTCCTCGCGAAGTAACCGGACCGGCGACGCGGCCCCTCGCGGGGCCGCGTCGCTCCCCCTTTCCTCCAGCGCCATCATCCCCCTTTCCTTCAGTCCCATGTCCTTCCTCTCCTTCCTCGCCGCCGAAACCACCAAGGCCGCCCCGGCTGCCGCCGCCCACGCTCCCGCCGCGGCCGCCGCCGAGTCGCACGGCCCCGTCGGCGACATCATCCAGCTCTTCGGCTCCTTCGGCGTCGACGGCCCGCACCTCATCGCCCAGCTCGTCAACTTCGCGATCCTCGCCTTCGTCCTCCACCGCTTCGCGATCAAGCCGGCGCTCGGCCAGATGGAGGAGCGCAACCGCCTCATCGAGAAGGGCCTCGCCGATGCCCAGGCCGCGACCCAGCGCCTCGCCGAGGCCCAGAAGGCCGCCGACGCCAAGCTGAACGCCGCCTCCGACGAGGCCGCCAAGATCCTCGCCGACGCCCGGAACGCCGCCAAGGCCGCCGTCGAAGCCGCCAAGGCCGAAGCCTCCGCCGCCCAGGCCGAGGTCGTCGCCAAGGCCAAGGCCGCCATCGAGGCCGACCGCGTCAAGATGCTCGCCGAAGTCCGCGGCGAAGTCTCCCGCCTCGTCGTCGAGACCGCCGCCAAGGTGCTCGAGCAGCAGCTCGACGACGCCACGCGCGGCCGCCTCAACGAGGCCGCCGTCAAGCAGCTCGCCCGCTAAGCCGCCCTTTCCCGATGTCCGCCGCCTCCGTCCGAGCCGAAGCCAAGCGCCTCCTCGCCCTCTCCCTCGAGGGCGGGGCGGTCTCGTCCGACCGCGTGGGCGCCGTGCTCGCCGCGCTGGCCAAGACCCGCTCCGCGCACCAGCTGCGCCCGCTCCTCCGCGCCTACCTGACGAACATCCGCCGCGAGCTCGCCCGCGGCGAAGCCCGCATCGAGCACGCCGGCCCCCTCGCCGCGGCCGACGCCGACGCCATCGCCGCGCACTTCACCAAGGCCCTCGGCCGCCCCGTGCGCCCGGTCGCCCGCCGCAACGACGCCCTGCTCGCCGGCTTCCGCGTCCGCGTCGGCGACGACGTCACCGACCTCTCGGCCTCGCTCCGCCTGGCCAACCTCGCCAAGTCCCTTTCCTGAACCCACCTTCACCCTTAACCCGCTTTACCAAACACAATGAGCAACGCGATCGACCAGATCCAGAAAGCCATCGCCGGCCTTGATACCCGCGCCGGCAAGTCCAACGTCGGCACCATCGTTTCCCTCGCGGACGGTGTCGCCTCCATCGACGGCCTCTCCGGCGTCATGATGAACGAAATGATCGAGCTTCCGGGCGGCCTCCAAGGCGTGGCGCTCAACCTCGCCGAAGACACCGTCGGTTGCGTCGTCATGGGCGACATCTCCAGCCTCAAGGAAGGCATGGAAGCCAAGACCACCGGCCGCCTCCTCTCCATCCCCGTCGGCAAGGGC